>NZ_JBSGCD010000006.1:0-365997 GCF_053601675.1 Micromonospora sp. NPDC004704
GGATGTTGCTTGATGCGGGTTTCGATTTCCCGGGTGTGGTGGGGTTGACCGGTGGTGAGGAGTTGCCGGTGGGGTTGGGTCGGGAGTTGCGGTCGCGGGTGTCGCGGTTGGTGAATGTGTACGGGCCGACGGAGACGACGATCTGGTCCACCCTTGCGGAGGTGCCGGTGGGTGTGGGTGGGGTGTCGTTGGGTGCGCCGATCGGTAACACGCAGGTGTATGTGGTGGATCGGGGGTTGCGGCCGGTGCCGGTTGGGGTGCCGGGTGAGTTGGTCATTGGTGGGGCGGGTGTGGCGTGGGGGTATGTGGGGCGGGCGGGTTTGACCGCTGGTCGGTTCGTTCCTGATCCGTACGGGGCGCCGGGTGGGCGGTTGTATCGGACGGGGGACCGGGTGCGGTGGCTGCGGGGTGGGGGGTTGGAGTTCCTCGGTCGGGTGGATCATCAGGTGAAGGTGCGGGGGTATCGGATCGAGTTGGGTGAGGTGGAGGCCCGTTTGGTGGGGCATCCTCTGGTGGGTCAGGCGGCGGTGGTGGTGGCGGGTAAGGGTGAGGACGCCCGTCTGGTGGGTTACGTGTCGCCTGCGGCGTCGGGTGAGTCACCGTCGGGGCGGCAGTTGCGGTCGTATCTGGCGGAGTTGTTGCCGGGGTACATGGTTCCGGGGCAGGTGATGGTGTTGGACGCGTTGCCGTTGAACACCGCCGGCAAGATTGACCGACGCAACCTCCCCACCGGAGAGCTCGACGACCCCGAGGTGCACGACTACGTCGCGCCGCGTACGGAGATCGAGGAACTGGTGGCGGCGACCTGGGGTGAGGTGCTCGGACGGGAGCGGGTCGGGGCGCTGGACGACTTCTTCGACCTCGGCGGCCACTCCCTGCTCGCCACCAAGGCGGTCGCCCGACTCGGCGCCGCACTGGAACGGGACGTACCGATCCGCATCCTGTTCGTACGGCCAACCCTGGAGGGCTTCGCCGAGGCGATCGAGGAACTGCTCCGCGGGGAGGGCGGGTCAGCCCTTTCCGCGTGAGGTCCCCTCCGGGCGCATGCCGGTCTCCTCCTCGAGCGGGTTGTCGGCCAGGGAGCCGGTCGAACTCTCGTCCGGGAACGAGTGACGCCCCGGCGTGTCGGGGGTCAGGCCCGGTCCGCCCTCGTGGAACGGGGTCGGCTCGACCGTACCGAGGCCGTCGCCGCCCGCGGCGGCCGGCTCGCCGGCCCGGCGTTCGCCCCGCCGTCCCTCGCTGACCGCGGTCGGCTCGCTGCCCTCGTCGATCGGTGAGTCCTCCTCGACCCCCCAGGGCGCGTCCTGGTCGAGGCCACGGGTGGTGCCCCACGGGCCGACCGACTCCGGCCCGCCCTCCCCTGCGTTCACCGCCTCGCCGTTTGTCGTGGACTGCTTCTTCGCGGCCATGACTCTCACCTCGCTGACGGGTCTGTAGCGGTGCCCGTGTGTGTGCCCACTCCCACCCCGGTCATGCGGACGACACCGGAGCAGCCTCGACGTTTGCCAGCCCCCGAGACGGGTACCGGCCGCCCCGTCCCGAGAGACCGGCACCGCCGATCCTGCTGCCGCCGTGCCCCCGGATGGTCGGTTTCTCCACGGCGGCGGTCCGAGCCGGGTGACGATGGCTCGCGGCGGGGCGATTGGCCGCCCGAGCGGGGGAAAACGACGTGGCGGGTCAGACGATGGGGGAGCCGGGAGCGGGGCGGCCCGTTGGTGGGCTGCGCCGCTGGCTGCTGCACGGTCTGCAACCGGGGAGGGCCAGCGGGCCGTACACCACCGAGAGCGTCGAGCACCAACGGCCGTGGTGGCGCGTCATGTGCCTGACCGGCCTGGACTACTTCTCCACCCTCGGTTACCAGCCCGGCATCGCCGCCCTGGCCGCCGGGGTGATCTCGCCGATCGCCACCCTGGTGCTGGTGGCACTGACCCTGTTCGGCGCGTTGCCGGTCTACCGGCGGGTGGCCCGGGAGAGTCCGCACGGTCAGGGGTCGATCGCCATGCTGGAGCGGCTCCTGCCCCGCTGGAACGGCAAGCTGCTCGTCTTGGCCCTGCTCGGGTTCGCCGCCACCGACTTCATCATCACGATCACGCTCTCCGCGGCCGACGCCAGCGCGCACATCATGGAGAACCCGTACCTGCCGGAGTCGCTGGGCGGCCTGCAGGTCGAGATCACCCTGGTGCTGATCGCCCTGCTCGGGGCGGTCTTCCTCAAGGGCTTCAAGGAGGCCATCGGGATCGCGGTGGTGCTGGTCGGCGTCTATCTGCTGTTGAACCTCGTCGTGATCGTCGTGTCGTTCGGTCACCTGCTGGCCAATCCGGCGCTGGTCTCGGACTGGCGGCGGCTGCTGTTCAACGAGCACCCCGACGTGCTCGGCATCGTGGTGGTCGCGCTGGTGGTCTTCCCCCGGCTGGCCCTCGGCCTGTCCGGCTTCGAGACCGGGGTGGCCGTCATGCCGTTGATCAAGGGACACCCCAGCGACATCCCGCGCCGGCCGGAGGCGCGAATCCGGGGCGCACACCGGCTGCTCACCACCGCCGCGATCATCATGAGCGTCTTTCTCATCACCAGCAGCTTCGTCACCACCGTGCTCATCCCGCACCGGGAGTTCGAGGCCGGCGGTGAGGCCAACGGTCGGGCGCTGGCCTTCCTCGCCCATCAGTACGTCGGCAACGGGTTCGGCACCATCTACGACATCAGCACCGTGCTGATCCTGTGGTTCGCCGGTGCATCGGCCATGGCCGGGTTGCTCAATCTCGTACCCCGGTATCTGCCCCGGTACGGCATGGCGCCCGACTGGAGCCGCGCGGTACGCCCGCTGGTGCTGGTCTTCACCCTGATCGCGTTCCTGATCACGGTGGTCTTCGAGGCCGACGTCACCGCCCAGGGCGGCGCGTACGCGACCGGGGTCCTGGTGCTGATCACCTCGGCCGCGCTCGCCGTCACCCTGTCCTCGCGCCGTCGCCGCCGGCGCGGGGCGACCGTGGCGTTCGCGCTGATCACGGTGGTGCTCGGCTACACCACGGTCGCGAACGTGATCGAACGTCCCGACGGTGTCCGGATCGCCTCGCTGTTCATCGCCGCGATCATCGCCACCTCCATCCTGTCCCGGGTGTTCCGGGCGACCGAGTTGCGGGTCACCGGTGTGCACCTGGACCCGGTGGCGCAACAGTTCCTCGCCGACGTGGTCGAGC
This sequence comes from Micromonospora sp. NPDC004704, assembly GCF_053601675.1. Taxonomy (NCBI): domain Bacteria; kingdom Bacillati; phylum Actinomycetota; class Actinomycetes; order Micromonosporales; family Micromonosporaceae; genus Micromonospora; species Micromonospora sp. NPDC004704. The sequence goes on from NZ_JBSGCD010000006.1 coordinate 3,195, forward strand.
GTGGGGAGATCCACATCATCGCGAACGAGCCGAACGAGCGCGACGAGACCGAGTACCGGGAGAAGGAGGCCGAGCAGCGTCACGACAACCACATCCCGGTCGGGGAGCCGGTCCTCTTCCTCGAGGTGACCGTCCGCGACCCGTCCGAGTTCGAATCGGAACTGATCGTCACCGGCGAGGAGCGGTTCGGGTACCGGATCCTTCGGCTCGAGGGCGCCAGCATCGCCAACGCCATCGCCGGTCTCCTGCTGCACATCCGGGACACGACCGGGAAGCTGCCGCACATCTACTTTGCCTGGACCGAGGGAAACCCGCTGATGTACCTGCTCCGGTACCTCTTCTTCGGCGACGGCGAGGTTGCCCCGCTCACCCGTGAGGTGCTCCGTCAGGCCGAACCGGACCGGCGTCGCCGCCCCCTGGTCCACGTCGGCTGACTGACCCGCCGCCCGGCACAGGCGTCGGCGGATGTCGGGCGTGGCGTAATGATCGAGCGATCGGGGCAGGAAGACTCCTGTCCGGAGCCGGCCGTCCGATGGGCGGAGCGGCTGCGGGTCGCCGGAGACCAGGAGGACGCGTGGATTCGTCGGTTGTTGTCGCGCTGCTGATCGTGGCAGCCGCCGCGACACTCGTTGTCGCGATCGTGCTCGTCGTCAGGCTGCTCAGGATGAGGGCGTTGATCCGGAGCAGCCGGATGCCACTACCGGGCAAGTTCGCCTTCTGGGCGGCGGTGGTCTACAGCATCTCGCCGGTGGACGTCCTGCCCGATCCGATCTACCTGGACGACATCGGGATCCTGCTCGGCGCGATCACCTATCTCGGGCATCTCGCCAGACGGCACGGCATCATCGGAGGTCGGTCCACCGCAGGCCAGCTCGAGCAGCCGGCGGTCAAGAAGGTCGGGACGAAACCCTAGTCGCGGTCGTCGTCCGGCGAGTGCACGTCGCCGTCGACCTCGAACGGGGTACGCAGGCGCGTCATCGCGGCCAGGCTCACGTCCACGGTCGGCCGCTGGTCGACCGAGGGGTCGCCCTTCGGCAGGTCACCGAACGGGTTGGGGTCATGGGTGGTCACGTCGGTCAACATCTGCTCCAATGCTTGCGCGCCGGTGCTCGGCTCACCCGATGGCAGGCGCGAGTCGGGTGCGGAAGGGAAAGAACGAGCGGGGTGGATCCGGTCGGGGTGGATCCGGTCATGCCGGAAGATGCATCCCATTCGTGCCATGAGCGTACCCGTAGCCTGCGACACGACTTTGGCGTACGGTCGTCGTCCGTTCCCGGGCGGCGGGTAGAGTGGTACGTGCAGCCCGCTGGTCTCGACCGCTACCTGCGCTGATGTCGACCACCACGCGCCGCGACCGGAACGGTCAGCGCCGTGCAGGGCGATTCCTTCCACGTTCGGAGACACTCCATGGCGGCACGCCGCCCCAGTAAGACGCTCGATTCCGTACCCAGCTCCTTCGCCGAACTCGGCGTGCCCGCCCCGCTCGTCGCCGCGCTCGATCAGGTGGGCATCACCAGCCCGTTCCCGATCCAGACCGCGACCCTGCCGGACGCGCTGTCCGGGCGCGACGTGCTCGGCCGAGGCAGGACCGGGTCCGGCAAGACGTACGCCTTCGCCATCCCGCTGCTCGCCCGGCTGACCGCCACCCGCCCGACCCGGCGGCCCGGTCGTCCGCGATCGCTGATCCTGGCGCCGACCCGTGAGCTGGCCACCCAGATCGAGGCGACGATCGCCCCGCTGGCCGCCGCCCTGTCGCTGCGCACGATGACCGTTTTCGGTGGGGTCGGCGCACGGCCCCAGGTGAACGCCCTGCGGGCCGGGGTCGACATCGTGATCGCCTGCCCCGGCCGGCTGGCCGACCACGTGTCGACCGGCGAGGCGGTTCTCGACGCGGTCGAGATCACCGTCCTGGACGAGGCCGACCACATGGCCGATCTCGGCTTCCTGCCGGTGGTGAAGCGGCTGCTCGACCGCACGCCGGCCGCGTCCCAGCGGCTGCTGTTCTCGGCGACCCTGGACGCCGGGGTCGACGTGCTGGTCCGGCGGTACCTGACCAACCCGGTCACGCACAGCGTCGACTCCGCGACGTCCCCGGTCGCCGCGATGACCCACCACGTGCTCCGGGTACGCCACGACGACCGGCTGCCGGTCCTGATCGACCTGGCCGCCGCACCCGGTCGGACGCTCGTGTTCACCCGTACCAAGCGGGGGGCGAAGAAGCTGACCAGCCAGTTGGTCGCCTCGGGCGTGTCGGCCGTGGAGTTGCACGGCAACCTGGCGCAGAACGTCCGTACGCGCAATCTGGCGGCGTTCTCCACCGGCGACGCCCGTACGTTGGTCGCCACCGACATCGCCGCCCGCGGCATCCACGTCGACGACGTGACCCTGGTGATCCACGCCGACCCGCCGGCCGAGCACAAGGCCTACCTGCACCGCTCGGGGCGGACCGCCCGGGCCGGAGCCAGCGGCACGGTGGTCACCCTGATGACCGAGGACCAGGTCGCCGACGTCCGTGACCTCACCCGTCAGGCCGGCATCAACCCGACGATCACCCCGCTGCGGCCCGGTCACGCGTTGCTCGCCGAACTCGCCCCGGGCGAGCGGCTGTTCACCGCGCCGCCGGCACAGCGCCCGGCGTCGTCCGGGTCCCCGACCCGCAGCACCTCCGCCTCCGGCGGTACGGGTCGCGGCGGGTCGGCCCACGGTGGCTCGGCCGGTGGCGGAGCCCGTGGCGGCTCTGGCGGCGGTGGATCGGCCCGTGGTGGCGCTGGCGGTGGGGCGGCCCGTGGTGGCTCCGGCGGTGGGGGATCAGCTCGTGTGGGCTCTGCCGGTGGCGGGGCGGCCCGTGGTGGTTCGGCGCGCGGGGGCTCGAAGCGCGGTGGATCTCCCCGTAACGGGACAGAACAGCACGAAACCACCCGAGATACTGCGAATCACGCTGGCTCGGCGCGTCCGACCCGAGTGGCCGCGTCCCCGGCGGGCAGTGCGGCGGCGTTCTCCGCCGGCAGCCGGGTGGGTAGCCGCGGCCGGCGCTGACCGCACGCCTGAGCGTACGGCCCACGCCGGCCGGGGCGAAGGGGAAGAGGGTATGACCAGCGGTGAGGGCCGCTGGCCGTGGTCCGGCACGGGGGTAAGTGCCGTCATGATCGAGTAGCGCGGGGCGATGTTCGGTCGCCCCGCGCCGGCCGGCTGCCGGGCCTCAGGCCCGCGGCGGCCCGTCGTAGTCCGGTGCCACGTAGACCGGGAGGCGTTCGCCGCCCCCGCGGGCGTAGCGACGGGTGTAGGTGACGTGCCCGCGTGGCTGCGGCAGCCGTGAAGCCGCCGTGGCCGGGTCAGCGGACTCGCCGCCCTCAACCGCCGTTACCGGAACTTTCAGGTACATCGGCAGCGAGCGCGCCGCAGCCACAGATCGAGCGGGAGTCACCTCGTGGCGTTGGTCGTGCCACGGACCGCCAAGGAATAGGACCTTCATCCGCTTATCGTCCCCTGTCCAGGGCTCCAATGCCTCATCCGTCGGCCCTTGAATCCGTGGGACGCCCGAAAATCGTCCGATCAGGCGGTAAATACCGCACCACCGCCGGACGACAGAGGGTCTATCGTCCTGGCGGTGGCGGATATTGGAGCGGTCGGGCGCTTCACCTTCCGGAGGTGTCTTCCGGCAGGTCAACGGTGAGTGGTCGGACAGTTACCCGCCGATCAGGTCGAATCGTTCCCATGCTCCGATCGCACCTCTGTTCGCGATCAGAGGCGCGGCGCCGCTGTTTTCCGCGGCGACGTACTGGTTGTTCCCGATGGAGCGGAGACTGACGCTGCCGTCGGTGTTGCGGACGAGTTGGAACGTCTCCCAGGTGCCGATGGTGGTTTTGTTGGCGATCAGGGGAGCGGTGCCGTTGGCGGCGGTGACGATCAGCCCGTTGGCCTTCGACCTCAGCGCGATGTTGCCGTTGCCGGCGTCGAGGCGGTCGAACTGCTCCCAGGGGCCGATCGCGGCCCGGTTGGCGATCAGGGGCGCCGCCCCGGCGTTGTCGGCGGCGACGTACTGGTTGTTGATCCGGGCCCGCAGGCTCACCACCGGAGCCGTCGGCGCGCTCGGGTTGAACCGTTCGGCCCAGTAGCGGGTCCGGTCCAGGTACGCCGTCTGCGCCGCCGCCCCGGTCAGCCCGTACGCGCCGGAGTAGGTCAGGTAGCCGTGTCCGGCCGGCGGAGTGGAACTCGCCGGCTCGATCGTCGAGCCCTCGTGCCACTCGTTGAACGACGTGATCGACACCCAGTCCGGCGGGGTCGGCGTACCCAGGGCGTTGGTCCACTGCCGGTCGTACGCGGCCCCGTTGTCCCGGCCGAGCGTGGGAGTGGTGTTGCCCGGCACCGCCCGGTCGTCCAGGTAACCGGGCGCCACCGAGGGTGCCCAGACCAGCCCGTTCGCCCGGCAGTACGCCGCCGCGTTCGCCCAGCCCGGCGCGGTCGCCCCGGCGATGCCATCATAGGTGTACATGCCGCCGAAGTTGGCCACCTTCGAGGTGTCCGTCGTCTGGGCCAGGACGATGTTGTTCACCCGCACCTGGGCCAGCGGGGACCAGTCGGTGATCCGCAGGCTCTCGAAGACGTAGAACGCCGGGCGGTTGCCGTGCGCGGCGTCCCGGTAGAAGGCCGGGCTGGACCCGTACCGGGAGTTGATGTAGTTGATGTCGGCGACCGTGCTGGCCGCGGTCCGCCCGCTGTACGGCTCCAGGTGCCAGGCGACCTTGATGCCGTACTGGGCGGCGGCGGTCATGACCCGGGCGGTCAGGTTGTCCTCGTACGAGCCCTGACCCCACCAGCTGTAGACGATCGTGCCCACCCCGGCCTGGCTGATCCAGGCCATGTGCTGGTTGATCGTGGCGACGTCGCCGGAGTCGTACGCACCCCGGGTGGGGTAGTAGTCCGCGCCGATGTCCTGCGGAGGGGTGTGGTTGCCCTGCTGCCAGTGCCGGTAGCTGCCGGCGACGGTCGGGTTGCCGTACCAGGAGTAGTAGAAGATGTGGACGTTGGACGCCGGTGCGGCCAGCGCCCGGACGGGTTCCTGTGCTCGCGGCGCCGCCTGCGACGCCGGGCCGGGTGCGCCGACGAGCCCGACCGCGGTCAGCAGCAGGGTCGCCAGGGCGGTGCGCCCCCAGCGGGAGATCCGGTGCATGTGTTTCCTCCGTGGTTGCCGAGCCTGGCCCTGACCGGTGCGGGCGGTGGCACGCCCGCACCGGTCACGGGTGCGGCGATCAGCCGCCGATAAGGTCGAAGCGTTCCCAGGCACCGATCGCCGCTCGGTTGGCGATCAGCGCCTGGGCGCCGCCGCCTTCGGCGGCGACGTACTGGTTGTTGCCGAGGGAGCGCAGGCTCACGCTGCCGTCGGTGTTACGGACGAGTTGGAACGTCTCCCAGGTGCCGATGGTGGTCTTGTTGGCGATCAGGGGAGCGGTGCCGTTGGCGGCGGTGACGATCAGCCCGTTGGCCTTGGCCCGCAGGGCGATGTTGCCGTTGCCGGCGTCGAGGCGGTCGAACTGCTCCCAGGGCCCGATCGCGGCCCGGTTGGCGATCAGGGGTGCCGCCCCGCCGTTGTCGGCGGACACGTACTGGCTGTTCACCCGGGCCCGCAGGCTGATCACCGCGGGCGTGCTGGTGGTGCCCGTGGTGAAGGTGAACGCGTCCACGTCGAACAGGTTCCCCTGCCCGGTCACGCCCTTGAACACCAGGTAGAGCGTGGTGCTGCCGGTCGGTGCGTTGGACAGGTTGGCGGTCACGTTCGTGAACGTGTCCCAGCCGCCGGTCGGCGCGACCGCGACGCTACCGAGCAGGGTGCCGGTGGCGGAGCCGGTACGCACCTCGATGGTCCCGCCGACACCGCCGGAGGAGACCCGGGCGGTGAACTGGGTCGCGTTGCCCAGCAGGTACGGCTGGTACGAGATCCAGTCGCCGTTGTCGACGAAGCCGGCCGTACGGCCACCCTCGGCGGCGGCGTGGTCGGCCGTCTGGATGCCGGACTGGGCGCCGAAGTGCTCACCCTGCCGGTGCTTCGGCTGGAGCGTCCGGGTGCTGCGCGAGGTCAGACCACCGTTGTCGGTGTACGCGGCGTCGAAGACCCCGAAGATGTTCGCGGCCGAGTCGTGCTCCCCGTCGACCGGGATGGTGATCGTCCCGGTGCAGCCGGTCTTGGAGGTGATCTGGTGGGCATGGCTGTCATGCCCCAGCGAGTACGTCACCGTCACCCGGGCGCAGTTGATCGTGCCGTCCTCGTTGTCGGCGGCGCTGACCGTGAACGGGACGGTGTCCCCGAAGTTGAACAGCTGGCCGTTGGCCGGCAGTTGCAGGTTCACCGTCGGCGCGGTGTTGCCGACCGTCACCACCAGGCTCGCCGTACCGGTGAGCCCGGTCGGGTCGGTGACCCGCAGGGTCGGCGAGTACGTGCCGTTCGCGGTGTACGTCTTGGTCGGGTTGGCCGCCGTCGACGTGGTCCCGTCGCCGAAGGTCCAGAGGTAGGACAGTGCTCCGCCCTCGGGGTCCGAGCTGCCGGCCGAGGAGAACGTCACGGTCAGCGGGTTCGGTCCGGAGGTCGGGTTGGCCGAGGCGACCGCGACCGGGCTGCGGTTGCCGCCGCCGATGTACTCGACCCGGATCAGCGCCTGGTTGTTCGAGCCGGTGCCGTAGTCGAGCACGTAGAGCGCACCGTCCGGGCCGAACGCCATGTCCATGACCTGGGTGCCGGTCCACGGGAAGGCGGAGATCTCCCCGGGGGTGCCGTTGGAGTTGACCGCGATCGCCTTGATCCAGCGGCGGCCGTACTCGCCGGCGAAGTACTGGCCGTCGAGCGACTGCGGGAACTTGACCGGGGAGTTCAGCGAGGCGTTGTACCGGTAGACCGGGCCGCCCATCGGCGACTCCGAGCCGCCGCCGAACTCCGGCGGTGAGCCCGCGTCGCCGCCGTACCGGATCCAGCTCGCCTTGGCCGGCGGGAGGGTGGTCTGGCCGGTGTTGCGGAACGAGTTGTTGGTCGGGCCGGCGGTGCAGTTGTACTTCGCCTGCGAGGGGCCGGACGGGAAGGTGTACTCGTTGTACGTCTCCGCGCTGGTGTTCGTACCGGTGCAGTACGGCCAGCCGTAGTTGCCGGGCGCGGTGATCCGGTTGAACTCCACCTGGCCGCTCGGTCCCCGGTTCGCGTCGCTGACACCGGCGTCCGGGCCGTAGTCACCGAGGTAGACGATGCCGGTGGGCTTGTCGACACTCATCCGGAACGGGTTGCGGAAACCCATCGCGTAGATCTCCGGCCGGGTGTTGGCCGTCCCCGGCGCGAACAGGTTCCCGGCCGGGACGGTGTACGTCCCGTCCGCCTGCGGCTTGATCCGCAGGACCTTGCCGCGCAGGTCGTTGGTGTTGCCCGAGGAACGCTGGGCGTCGAACTGCGGGTTGCGGGTGGTCCGCTCGTCGATCGGGGTGTACGAGTTCGACTCGAACGGGTTGGTGTCGTCGCCGGTGCTCAGGTAGAGGTTGCCGGCGGCGTCGAAGTCGATGTCACCGCCGACGTGGCAGCACTGCCCCCGGTCGTTGTTCACCTGGAGCATGATCCGCTCGCTGCCCATGTTCAGCGTGTCGTCGCTGTTCAGGGTGAACCGGGACAGCCGCAGGTGCCCCTTCCACGCGTCGAAGTCGGCCGCCGTACCGGTGGTCGGTGCGTCCCCGCCGGGTGTGCTCAGGGTGGGGGAGTAGTACAGGTAGATGAAGCGGTTGGAGGCGAAGTTGGGGTCCGCCGCGACGCCCTGCAACCCCTCCTCGTCGTGGGTGTAGACCGGGATGTTGCCGGCGACCTTGGTGTTGCCGGCCGCGTCGGTCACCCGGACGGTGCCGTTGCGGGCGGTGTGCACCACCGAACGGTTCGGCAGCACCGCCAGGCCCATGGCCTCGCCGATCTCGGCGGAGCCGGTGGCCAGGACAACCTGCTGGTAGTCGGCGGGCGGGATCACCACGGCCTGGGCCGCGCTCGGGGCGGCGGCCACGGCGAGCGCGGTGCTCGTCGCGGCGACCGTGGCCGCGACGAGCAGTCGCGACCAGCGGTGGAGGGTGGGGGACATCTGGTTCCTTTCCGGGGGTGGTGCCGGTGGGGGTGAGGGGAAGCGCAGGGTCAGGAGCCGTAGACCTCGAACTCCCAGAGCGAGTAGCCGTAGGGGGTCAGGGCGCGCTGGGTGCCGTACACCCGCACGTAGCGGCCGGTGCCGGTCAGGGTCAGGTCGTCGATCCCACCGTCGGAGGCGGTGGTCGAGTAGGCGGTGGTCCAGGTGCTGTTGTCGGTCGAGGTCTGGACCTGGTACGCCCGCCCGTACGCGGCCTCCCAGTTGAGCCGGACCCGGCTGATCGACCGGGTGGCGCCCAGGTCAACGGAGATCCACTGCGGGTCGGCGTACGCGCTGCCCCAGCGGGTGGCCGGGTTGCCGTCGACCGCGTTGGCGGCCACGTGCGCGCTGCCGGTCTCGACGCTGGAGGTGGCGGTGGGCCGACCCGTCGACAGGAGCGTGGGCGTGCCGGTGACCGGGGTGCCGTACACGTTCAGGTCCCACAGGGAGTAACCCCAGGCGGTGGCGCGCTGGGTGCCGTACACCCGGACGTAGCGCCCGGTCCCGGTGAGGGTGACGTCGTCGACGCCGCCGTCGGAGGTCGTGGTCGAGTAGGCGGTGGTCCAGGTGCTGTTGTTGGGCGAGGTCTGGATCTGGTACGCCCGCCCGTACGCCGTCTCCCAGTTGAGCCGGACCCGGTTCAGGTTGTACGTCGCACCGAGGTCGACCGAGATCCACTGCGGGTCGGCGGAGAGGCTGCCCCAGCGGGTGGCCGGGTTGTTGTCGACCGCGTTCGCCGCCACGTGCGGGCTGCCGGCCTCGACACTGGAGGCGGTGGTGGGCTTGCCCTGGGCCAGGTCGGTGCCGGGCTGCGGCGGGTTGCCGCCCTCGGCCTTGATCCGGATGTTGCGGTAGTTGATGTCCATCCCGGCGCCGTCGTTCTGCACGCCGATGTAGCCGTTGGCGATGTTCCGGGTGCTGGTGTAGTCGTTGATCTTCACCCCGTTGAGCCAGATCTCCACCCGCTGCCCGTGCACCCCGATCTCGTACGTGTTCCACGACCCCGGCGGGTTCAGCGCGGCGGCCCGCAGGGCGGTGTCCGGCGCCCTGAAGCTGTAGACGCTCCCGGTGGTCCGGGACGGGTCGGCGTCGGTCGCGTCGATCTGGATCTCGTGGCCGGCGTCGACCGGCTGCCACGGGTCACCCTGCGGGTCGGGGAAACCGATGAACACCCCGCCGTTGTCGTCGCCGGGCATCATCCAGTCGAGCTTCAGCGAGTAGTTGGCGAACGTGCGGACCGGGTACCAGAGCAGGCCCATCCCGCCGACCGAGGTCAGCGTCCCGTCGGCCAGGGTGAAGCCACCCGGACCGGCCTGACGCCACTGGTTCAGGCTCGCCTGGGTCCCGTCGAACAGCGCGGTGTAACCGACCTCGGGACGGCAGTCGGCCGGCTTGGCACCGGCCGCGATCTGGATCCCGCCGAGCAGCATCCGGGTGAAGTTCGCCTCGGTGTACGTCTGCTCGGTGTGGCCGAGCCCGGTGTACCAGGACCGCCCGCCGCCGTAGTTCTGGCACCAGGTGATCGGGTGGTCCCCGCCCATCGACCCGCCGCTGTACGACGACTCGTCCAGGTTGGACAGCACCTTGACGTTCGCCCTCGGGTTGGCGCGGTAGTTGTACCACTCGTCGGTGCGGGTCCAGCTCTGCGGCAGGTGCGCGGTGGAGACGTTCGACCGGTCCTCGGTGCGTACGGTCGCCTGCTGGGTCGCCGGGTGCGAGGCGAAGTAGCCGCCGACGAGTCCGCCGTACCAGGCCCAGTCGTACTCGGTGTCGGCGGCGGCGTGCACCCCGACGTACCCCCCACCGGCGGCGATGTACGCCTGGAAGGCGTTCTGCTGGGTGGTGTCGAGCACGTCACCGGTGGTGGAGAGCCAGACCACCGCCTGGTACTGGGCCAGGTTGGCGGTGGTGAACTGACCGGCGTCCTCGGTCGCGGTGACCGTGAAACCGTTCGCCGCGCCGAGCTGCTGGATGGCGGCGATGCCGTTGGGTATGGACGAGTGACGGAACCCGGCGGTCTTGGAGAAGACGAGGACCTTGGTCAGGGGTGCCGCCGACGCCGCCGGTGGTGTCACCCCGACCAGGGCGGCCGTCGCCACCAGGGCGACGCTGAGGACCGTGGAGAGCGCACGGATGCGCATGGTTGCTCCTTCGCGGAGGACTGGAGGGGCTCGGGTGGCTCGCCGTCCATGGGCGTGGACGGAACCGGTCGTCCGCCCGGACGGAGGTCGTCAACCTGGCATCGCCCGCAGGGCGATCCTCGCGGCTGCCGACCCCCGCCGGGCGGCTCGTAGCGGGGGCGCTAGCTGGAGACCAGGGTGAACTTCTCCCAGGGGCCGATCGTGGCGCGGTTGGCGATGAGCGCCCCCGCACCCCCGTTCTCGGCCGACACGTAACTGTTGTTGACCGTGGCCCGGAAGCTCACCGTGCCGTCCGAGTTGCTCACCTGCGTGAACGTCTCCCACGAGCCGGCCGAGGGCCGGTTGGCGATCAGCGCCGCCGCACCGGCGTTCTCGGCGCAGACGAACTGGTTGTTCGCCCGCGACCGCAGCGCCACGTTGCCCGAGCCGACGGCGACCACGTCGAACTGCTGGGTGGTGCCGACGGTGGTGGAGTTGGCGATCAGCGGTGCACTGCCGGCGGTGACGTACTGGTTGTTGGCCCCGGCCCGGATCGCGGTGCCACCGGTCGGGGTGCCGCCGGTGAGGATCCGCAGGGCGTCGACCATGCCGACCGAGGTGGCCTTGTTGACGATCCGGATCGTGTGCGAGCCGTTGGTCAGACCGGTCTTGCTGTAGACCACCGCCTGCGCCTGTCGGGCGCCGCTGACGTACAGGTTCACGTTGGCCTGGAGGACGTTGTCGATGTAGACGTCGACGTTGCCCATGTCACCGTTGCGCTCGGACAGGTACTCCACCCCGGTACCGGTGAAGGTGTACGAGGCGGTCGCGCCGACGGTGTTGGTGTGGTGGGTGTCGTCGTTGTAGTCGCCGTACCCCCGGGCGGTGGTCAGGTGCCAGTTGGCGTCGTAGGTGAGCAGGGTGTTGTTGACCAGCCCGCCACCTCCGGTGCCACCGCCGAGGCCGAGGGTCGAGGCCGTGTTGAGCAGGCTCTTGGCGCCCTGGTTGGCGGTTCCGGTCAACGTCGTCGAGCTGTAGCCGCTCAGCGGCTTGGCGGTCCGCTCGACCACGTACACCGCGTTGGCCGCGGTGGCGAAGGTGATCTCGCCGGCCGAGCTGGTCGTCAGGATGGCGTTGTCCGACGTACGCCGGACCCGGACCTCCTGGGTGCCCCACGGGTTGACCACCCGAGCCTGCTTGCCGTACAGGCTCTTGATCCCGACGTACTTGGTCTCGTTGGCCTCGCGCTCCGAGCTGACCAGGAAACCGTCCTTGGCCAGGAGGGTGAACTTGCCGACGAAGCCCGACGGGATCGCCGGGAAGACCCGGATCTTGTCGTTGTAGCTCTGCATCAGCGACTCGTTCATCGCCGCCAGGTGGATGCCCAGGTACTCGAACACCCCGTTGGTGTTGTTGGTCATGCCGTTGGGGTAGTTCTGGTACTTCTGCAGCATCGTCCGCATGCCCTGGAACGCCTGGTCGGCGAGGCCGAGCCGGGCTGCGTGCACGTGGTCGTTGGACCAGACGTTGCCGTACGGGTGCGGCCGGACGTTGAACGTGTTGATCGCGGTCTGCTGGTCGGCGTACCCGATCCCGGTCTGGTCGTAGGGCCAGACCAGCTCCAGGGCAACGTTCTCGTTGTTGCGGGTCTGTGAGATCGGCGGGTCGTGCGGCAGGTAGGCGCCGTTCTGGATCTGGTATGGGGCCAGGTTGTTGACGATGTTCTGCCAGTTCGCCCGCAGCCCGCTGTCCAGCCCGAGCTGGTTGCTGACCGAGATGGTGAGCGGGAACAGCAGCCGTACGGCGGCCAGGTCGGTGATCGCGTTGCGCACGTCCCAGTACGTCTCGTGCGAGTTCGAGTTCGCCATGTAGTACCGGCCGCTGCCGTCGACCGACAACCGGTCCTCGTAGAACTTCACCGCTTCCCGCATGTACGGGTACGCCGTGTTGCGCAGGTAGTTCTCGTCGTTGGTGTACCGGTACTGCAGGTACATGTTGTACGCGGCCTCGGTGCCGGTGGAGTACAGGTCGTTGACGTAGTCGCTGTTGACCGTCCCGCGCGCGTTCCCGTCCCAGCCCATCGTCTCCGGCACCCAGAGCCCGTCACTGCCGTACCGGGTCGTCGTGTACGACTTCAGCGCGCTCAGGTTGCGGCTGTAGAGCCGGTTGAACCCGCCCATCAGTTCGGTGTGGTTCGAGGCGTAGAACGAGTTGTAGACGTCGCGTTGGTTCCAGTACCAGTACCCGTTGCTCCACTTGCTCTGGTCCTGGGTCGCCCGGAACACACCGTTGATGAAGTGCAGCGGGTAGTTGCCGTAACCACCGGCGGCGATCATGTACGTGGCCAGGTAGTAGACGTTCTCCAGGTAGTCGGCGTCACCGGCCGAGTTGGAGTACTGGACGAACGACTTCTCCCAGAACGCGTGCCACCAGTTGCGGTAGTTGTTCAGGGTGGTCGCGTACCCGGTGCTCTTGACCGAGGCGAGCTGGTTGCGGGCCTGGGTGACCGAGTTGAGGCCGGGGGAGTTGATCCGGCTGGCCGCGGTGAACCAGACCGTGTAGCTGGAGGTCGGGGTGATGTTCAACCGGACCTGCCGGCCGTTGACGACCTGGGAGGTGTAACTGGCCCCCTCGACCGTGGCGGCGAGCGTGTAGCCGAAGTTGTTCGGGTCGCTCTGCCCCCGGCTGATTCCGACCCCGCTCGCGTCCGCGAACGTCGAGTACGTCCGCCATGTGTTCAGGTCCGGCACGTCGGCGATGTTCTGGACCGTGTTCGGGTCCCACAGGCTCAGGTCCAGCCCGACGCTCGTGACACCCGGCCGGGTGTCCTCGACGTGGATGCCCATCACCTCGGAGTTGGGCGAGCCCATCACGGTCACCGTACGGTTGCTGTCGTACTTCGTGGTGAGCGTGCCGTCGTAGAGCGAGAGCCGCTGCTGGAACGTGGAGTATCCGGTGTCCATCTGCGGGTTGCTGAACAGGTTCACCAGGCCGGCCGCGTACGTCGACTGCTGCGACAGGTCGACCCCGGACACCTGCATGGTGAGGCCGTTCTGGTTCCAGGCCATCGCCCCGGTGCGCCCGTTGCCGACCGTCAGGCCGTGCAGCGGGTTGGTGTTCGGGCGGTTGTAGACGATGTCGTGCTTCGACAGGTAGTTGGCGTAGTTGACGTTCAGTGTTCCGGTGCCGGAGTTGAACGCGGCGTCCGTCGGTGACGCTGCCGCCGGGGTGCTCTGTCCGCTGACCGCCAGGCCGACCACGAGCAGGGCGGCGGCGGCGATGCGGGTCGGCGTACTCATCTTCATCGACACGATCCCCTCTAGATCGCTCGTTGGCGATGTGCCCGTGCCACGGACGCGGTGCGTCCGTGCGACTCCCCATCCGCCGAAGTGGGGAGCTACCACGAGCTGGTTTTACGTGAGTTCGGACGGGTTTTCCGGCGCGATGATCCGCCCCGGATGTCCAACCGACCCACATCTGTCACATGCAGTTAACATCGGATGTCTTTGCTAGTCAATCCTTGGCCGTCGATGTTCTGTCGCCCCAGCTCAGGCCGGGTGAAGTCGCTTCGCTGCGGGGTGATCCTTGGTAGCGGGGCAGGCACCGGAAGCCACCACGGCCCCGACCCGACCGGTGAACCATCCGATGTCGGGTCCCTCCTGGTGGCCGGAATTCATCCGATGACGTCCGCCTCCCGAGCTGTCGTGGCAGGACAGGTGGGCGTCCCGTGAGGGCGTGGCGGGTCGGACCCGGAGCCGTACTACGGGTGCCAGCGGACCCGTGGTGGGTCGACCGCCGGTCCGGGTTCCGGCGGATCCTCTTCGCCGGAGCGCGGCCCCGGCGTGCGGGACGGAACCCGCGTCGGATCGTCACCGACCGGATGGCGTTGCTCCACACTGGCCCGGATCGCCGCGAACGCGGTCTTCGACCGGCGGCGGATGTACCAGACATGCCCGGCCGTGCCGCCCAGCAGGACCAGCAGACCGCAGGTGCCGGCGGCCCATGTCGGCGCACCCGCGCGTCGCAGGGCCAGGCCGCTGCCGAGGGCGAGCAGGGCGCTGTTCACCAGGCCGATGGTGCCGGAGAGCCCGACGACCTCGCGCAGCCACGGCCCGCCGGGTGGCCGTCCCTGGTAGATGCCGCGATCGTCCAGGGTGGGCATGACGATGTACGGGGCCACCTCCGGCGCCCGCCGGGCCAGGTAGGTACGGATCGAGTCGGTCGCCACCGCGTACAGCCGGGCCCGGTTGGTGAACTCGACCTGCCGGACGAAGATGGTCGACCCGAGCAGCAGCACCAGCGCGCCGATCCCGGTCACCGCCCCGGTGATCGCCGGGCCGCCGCCCCCGCCGGTGATCAGGGCCGCCGCGACCGCGGTCGCGGCCGAGGTCACCACCAGGAAGAAATTGAACCTCGCGGTGGCCTGGTCGGTGTTCGCCCGGCGCGCCTCGCGCAGGTGCTCGTACTCGGCCAGCGCCACGGTCAGCGCGGTGTCCGGATCCTCGGCCACGGCCACTCCCGTCGATCGGCGACCGGGCCGAGCCTAGCCGTCCCGGTCGACGCGGAACGGACCGTCCAGGGCGGCCCACTGCAACAGCATGATGGTCTTGGCGTCGACTATCCCCCCGGTACGGGTCAGCTCCAGCGCCTCCCGGAACGGCACCTCGACCACCTCGACCACCTCGATCTCCTCGCCCTCGTCGGGCGACCGCGCTGTTAGAAGCGTGAGATCTGTGTTCGAAAGCGGATCGCCGATCAGGCGCGCCCGGTCACCCCCAGGTATTTCCGCAGGTGTCGGGCGGTGAGCGAGTCCCCGCCCGCGACCAGGTCCGCCGGGGTACCGGTGAACACCACCCGGCCGCCGTCCTGCCCCGCGCCGGGACCGAGGTCGATCAGCCAGTCGGCGTGTGCCATCACCGCCTGGTGGTGCTCGATCACCACCACCGTGTTGCCGTCGTCGACCAGCCGGTCCAACAGGGCGAGGAGCTTGTCCACGTCGGCCAGGTGCAGCCCGGTGGTCGGTTCGTCCAGCACGTACGTGGTGGCCTTCTCCGCCATCTGGATGGCCAGCTTGATCCGCTGCCGCTCCCCGCCGGACAGGGTGGTGAGCGGCTGCCCCAGCCCGATGTAGCCCAGGCCGGCGTCGGCGAGCCGGTCGAGGATCGCCCGCGCCGGTCCGCTGGTGAAGAAGTCCCGCGCCTCGGTCACCGACATGGCCAGGACCTCGCTGATGTCCCGGCCGCGCAGCTTGTGGGTGAGCACCTCGGGGGTGAACCGCTTGCCCTCACACTGCTCGCAGACCGACGCCACCCCGGCCATCATGGCGAGGTCGGTGTACACGAGGCCGATGCCCTTGCAGTTCCCGCACGCACCCTCGGAGTTCGCGCTGAACAGGGCCGCCTTGACCCCGTTGGCCTTCGCGAAGGCGGTCCGGATCGGGTCGAGCAGGCCGGTGTAGGTGGCCGGATTGCTGCGCCGGGAGCCCCGGATCGGGGACTGGTCGACCACGGCCACCCCCTCGCGGCGAGGCAGCGACCCGTGGATCAGTGAACTCTTGCCCGATCCGGCGACCCCGGTGACCACGGTCAGTACGCCGAGCGGGATGTCGACGTCGACGTCCTTGAGGTTGTGCAGGTGGGCGCCGGTGATGTGGAGCTGCCCCTGCGGCTGCCGTACGCGCTCGCGCAGCCGGGCCCGGTGACCCAGGTGGCGGCCGGTGAGCGTGTCGGATCTCCGGAGTCCGGCCACGTCGCCGGTGTAGCAGATCCGGCCGCCGGCCGATCCCGCGCCCGGTCCCAGGTCGACCACGTGGTCGGCGATCTCGACCACCTCGGGCTTGTGCTCCACCACCAGTACGGTGTTGCCCTTGTCGCGCAGCCGGATCAGCAGGTCGTTCATCCGCTGGATGTCGTGCGGGTGCAGGCCCACGGTCGGCTCGTCGAAGACGTAGGTGACGTCGGTGAGGCTGGAACCGAGGTGCCGGACCATCTTCACCCGTTGCGCCTCGCCACCGGAGAGGGTGCCGGACTCCCGGTCCAGGCTCAGGTATCCGAGGCCGATCTCGACCAGTGAGTCCAGGGTGTCGCGCAGCGTCCTGACCAGCGGCGCCACCGAGGGGTCCGTGATGGCGCGGACGAACGTGGCCAGGTCGCTGATCTGCATGGCGGAGCACTCGGCGATGTTGCGGCCGTCGATGGTCGAGCCCAGCGCCGCCGCGTTGAGTCGGGCGCCGCCGCAGGCCGGGCAGCCGGTGAAGGTGACGGCCCGGTCGACGAAGGCCCGGATGTGCGCCTGCATCGACTCGCGGTCCTTGGCCAGGTAGAGCCGCTGCACCTTGACCAGTAGGCCCTCGTACGTGGTGTTGAAGTTGTTCGTCATGATCTTGGTGGGAGGCTTGTGCAGGAAGTCCTCCCACTGCTGCGGGGTGTAGTCCTTCAGCTTCGTGTCCGGGTCGAAGAGGCCGGACTGGGCCATGGTCTGCCAGTACCACCCTCCGACGGCGAAGTTCGGCGCGGTGATCGCACCCTCGTTGAGCGACAGGTCGATGTCCACGAGCTGGTGGACGTCGATGGTGGACACCCGGCCGAGTCCCTCACACTCCGGGCACATGCCCTCGGCGCTGTTGAAACTGAACGCGGTCGAGGTGCCGACGTGTGGGGTGCCGAGACGGCTGAAGATGATCCGCAGCATGGTGTGGGCGTCGGTCGCCGTACCGACGGTGGAGCGCGAGTTGGCGCCCATCCGCTCCTGGTCGACCACGATCGCCGCGCTGAGGTTGTGCAGGGCGTCCACGTCCGGCCGGCCGAGGTTCGGCATGAAGGACTGGACGAAGGCGGTGTAGGTCTCGTTGATGAGCCGCTGGGACTCGGCGGCGATGGTGCCGAACACGAGCGAGGACTTCCCGGAACCGGAGACGCCGGTGAAGACCGTGAGATGGCGCTTGGGAATGTCCACGGAGACGTCGACCAGGTTGTTCTCCCGGGCGCCCCGTACCTCGATCATCCCGTGGCTGTCGGCGGGGCGGGTCGGGTTGGTGCGGTCGAGATCGGCGCGCTGACCGGGGGCGGCATCAACGGCGGCGCGTGGTTCCGGTCGGTTGCCGTCGGCGAGCAGCAGTCCGCCGCCCGGCCCGCCCCCGTTGCCCGACGGTTGGCTGGCGCGGTCGTTTCCCATACCGTTCCCCCTGATATTCTTACGGCATAAAAAGATAACCTGACGAGGTTAGTTTATGTGCTAAGGAGTTGCAAGTGGTGGTCTTTGCCGGCCAGGGCGATCCCCGCCGTTCGATGGCCCTGCTGTGGCGTACGCCGGGCTCGCCCGAGGTGCGGACCGGTCCGGGGCCCAAGCCGGCACTGAACGTGGACGAGATCGTGGACGCCGCGATCGAGGTGGCCGACCGGGACGGCATGGCGGGCCTGTCCATGCGCGCGGTGGGCGAGCGGTTCGGACGTACGGCGATGGCGCTCTACACGTACGTGCCGAACAAGGCCGAACTGCTCGACCTGATGTACGACCGGGTACACGCCGAACTACCCACCGGGTACGCCCCGGAGCCCGGCTGGCGGGCCACGCTCACCGCCTGGGCCGGGGACCTGTGGGAGTTCTACCTGCGCCACCCCTGGGTGCTCCAGGTGTCCCAGGCCCGACCGGTCCTCGGACCGAACGAGTACGTCGTACTGGAGACCCTGCTGGGGATCCTCTACCGGACCGGGCTGGACGCCAAGGCGCTGCGACGCACGGTCGGCACGCTGTTCCACTTCGTCCGGGGCATCGCCCAGACGGCGACGGAGGCCCGGCACGCGAAGGTGGCCACCGGGATGTCGGACGAGGACTGGTGGTACGCCCGCTCGGCCCTGCTGGCGGAGGTCGCCCCCGACTTCGCCGAGCGGTTCCCGACCGTGACCCGGATGGAGGGCGACCAGGGTTTCCAACTCGACGACGAGACCGTGCCCTACCTGGAGCAGGAGTCGCGGGAGACGTTCAGGTTCGGCCTCACCGTGCTGCTCGACGGCATCGAGTCCGCCAGGGCGACCTCCGCGTAGGGACGGTCGCCGAAATGCGCTGGCGGTCGGCGGCGGACTCGGCGACCATGGCCGGCGTGCCACAGACCCCGACAACCATCTCGATCACCCTGGTACGCCCCGACTCCGACGTCGGCAGCAGGATCCTGCGCGACTACTACGACGACATCGTGAGCCGCTACCACGGCCGCCGGGCGACCTCGGCCGAACTCGACGCGGTGCTGCTCGACGAGCCCAGCGACGACCTCGTTCCCCCGCACGGTTACTTCTGGGCGGCCACCGACGGCACCGCCCCGGTCGGTTGCGCCGGCCTGCGCCTCCTGCCCGACGCCCTCGGCGAGGTCACCCGCGTCTTCGTCGCCGGGACCGCCCGTCGACAGGGGATCGCGTCACGGTTACTCACCGGGTTGGAGGAGGTCGCCCGGAGCCGGGGGCTGTCGCGGCTGCGGCTCGACACCCGCCACGACCTGGTCGAGGCACGCCGGCTCTACACCGGGCACGGGTACGTCGAGGTGGAGCCGTTCAACACCAGCCCGTACGCCGAGCACTGGTTCGCCAAACCGCTCGACTGACGACCAGGGTCTCGCCGGGGCTGCGTCGACTGCTCACGGCTTCTAGGCTCGCGGGATGGTGAAGGTTCTGATCACCGGGATGTCGGGCACCGGCAAGTCGACGGTGCTGCGGATCCTCGCCACCCGAGGGCACCGGAGCGTCGACACCGACACCGACCGGTGGAGTCACTGGGTGACGCTGCCGGACGGATCGTCCGACTGGATCTGGCGCGAGGAGGCCATGACGGACCTGCTCGCGGGCCATCGAACGGGACACCTGTTCGTGGCCGGCTGCAAGAGCAACCAGGGCCGGTTCTATCCGGAGTTCGATCATGTCGTGCTGCTCAGCGCTCCCGTCGAGGTGCTGCTGTCGCGCATTGCCGCCCGGACCGACAACCCGTACGGCAAGCGGCCCGACGAACGGGCTGCCATCCTGGAACACGTCGCCGTCGTCGAACCCCTGCTCCGGGCCACCGCCACCGCCGAGATCGACGCGTCCGCCCCGATCGAATCGGTCGTCCGGCAGGTGGAGGACCTCTCCCGGGAGAGACCACGTCCGGTTGACACCCCTCAGCGGTGGGAGGAAGTGCCGTGCGGCGTTCGTACGTGGTGACCGGTGGTGGTCGAGGGGTCGGCCGGTCCATCGTGGAGCGACTCCTCGCCGACGGTCACGCGGTTGTGGTGATCGAACTCTCGGCGCCGGCCCTGACCTGGACGGCGGACCATCCGGCCGGTCCACGGCTGGTCGCGCTTCCCGGCAGCGCCGCCGACGAGGCGGTGACCGAGGCCGCCGTCGATCTCGCGGCGACGGCGGGGACCTTCGCCGGCTGGGTCAACAACGCCGCGATCTTCCGTGACGCGGCGCTGCACTCCGCCCCGGCCCGCGAGGTCGCCGACCTGATCGCCGGCAACGTCGAGCCGGCCGTGGTCGGGTGCGCGACGGCGGTCCGCCGGTTCCTCGCCGCCGGTACGCCTGGGGCGATCGTCAACATCTCCTCCCACCAGGCCCAACGCGCGGTACGCGGTGCCCTGCCCTATGCCACGGCCAAGGCCGCCGTGGAGGGCCTCACCCGGGCGGCGGCGGTCGACTACGGGCCGTACGGCATCCGGGTCAATGCCGTCGCGCTCGGCAGCATCACCACCGAGCGCTACGAGGGGCTCCTCGCCGGTCTCCCGCAGCGGGAGGCGGCCGGGGTGGAGGCGGAGATGGCCCGACTGCACCCGGTGGGGCGGGTGGGCCGACCCGACGAGGTGGCGGCGACGGTCGCCTACCTCCTCTCCGACCAGGCGAGTTTCGTCAACGGCGCGATCCTGCCGGTCGACGGCGGCCGGTCGGCGCTGGGACTGGACCCCGAGGCCACCTGACCGCGCCGACGCCGTCCACCCCATCGGTCCTCTCGCGGCGCCGAGCGCGACCGCCGGGCAGATCTTTACAGTGACAACATGCCGTCGCCCGGAATGACTTTGCAATGACAAGATTTGCCTGTCGGTGGTGGTACGGGGAGACTTCCTGTCGTACCCCGACGGCACGATGACGTGATGTCCGTCCCCGCCGCGCCCCGCCGACCCGGACAGTCCCGTCAGAGCGGACAGGGGAGTAGGTAGGCTCGCGGGCAGCGCCGGCCCGCCGACCGACGATCATGCCGATTCTCGGCGTGTAACACCGCACCTCTGGGAGTTCAGCTCGTTGACTGCACAGCCTGAGATTCTGTACGGGGCAGACGACCTCACCCATCTGGAAGGCCTCGACGCCGTCCGGAAGCGACCCGGCATGTACATCGGGTCGACCGACAGCCGTGGCGTGGGTCACCTGTTCAACGAGATCCTGGACAACTCCACCGACGAGGGCGTGGCCGGTCACGCCACCCACGTCGAGGTCACCCTGCACGCCGACGGTTCGGTGCAGGTGGACGACGACGGCCGAGGGATCCCGACCGACCTGCACGCACGGTCCGGGCTCTCCGGTGTCGAGCTGGTCCTGACCCGGCTGCACGCCGGCGGGAAGTTCGGCGGCTCCGGCTACAAGACCTCCGGCGGTCTGCACGGTGTGGGCGCCTCGGCGGTCAATGCGCTCTCCCACCGGTTCGACGTCACCGTCGCGCGCGGCGGACAGGTCCACCAGATGTCGTTCCAGCACGGCGTACCGGGTGTCTTCGACGGCGCGGGGCCGGATGCGACCTTCACCCGGCAGCCGGGCCTGCGGCCGTTGGGCCGGATGAAGCGCGGCGCCTCCACCGGCACCTCCATCCGCTACTGGCACGACGCCCGCTACTTCGAGACCGGCGCCTCGCTCGACGTGGACGCTGTCCGGACCAAGCTGCGCAACACCGCGTTCCTCGTGCCCGGCGTCACCTACGCGTTGCGGGACAACACCGCCGAGACGCCCACGACCGAGACGTTCCACTTCCCCAACGGCCTCGGCGACATGGTGGACTTCCTGACCCCGGCCGGGGACAAGCCGGTCTCCGGCACCCTCCTCATCAACGGCGAGGGCACCTACCGGGAGAACGCCGCCGACGAGCACGGCGTGATGCAGAGCAACGTGGAGCGCCGGGCCGAGGTCGAGGTCGCGCTCAAGTGGGGGACCGGTTACGAGCGGACGGTGGAGACCTTCACCAACACCATCCGCAACGTGCACGGCGGCACCCACCGCAAGGGTTTCGAGCGCGGTGCCGTACGTGCGTTGACGACCGCGATCCGCAACACCCGTGGTCTGCTCAAGCCGAAGGAGGATCCGCCGATCCTCGACGACGTGCTCGAGGGCATGACCGTCGTGGTGCACGTGCGGATCCCCGAGCCGCAGTTCACCTCGCAGACCAAGGACGAACTCTCCACCGCCCCGGTCACCAAGGTGGTCCAGACGGTCGTCGAGCAGCAGGTCAAGGCCTGGCTGGAAGACCGGCGGACCAAGGCCGAGGCGCGTACGGTGCTGCAGAAGATCGTGGACGCCGCGCGGGTCCGGCTGACCCAGAAGCAGCAGAAGGACGCGGCCCGGCGCAAGACCGCGCTCGAGGGCGCCTCGATGCCGCCGAAGCTGGTGGACTGCCGTTCCACCGGGGTCGAGCGCAGCGAGCTGTTCATCGTCGAGGGGGACAGCGCGCTGGGCACCGCCCGGCTGGCCCGATCGTCGGAGTACCAGGCACTGCTGCCGATCCGGGGCAAGATCCTGAATGTGCAGAAGGCCAGCCTGCAACAGGTCCTGGACAACGCCGAGTGTTCGGCGATCGTCCAGGTGCTCGGGGCAGGCTCGGGCCGTACCTTCGATCTCGACGCCCTCCGGTACGGCCGGATCATGATCATGGCGGACGCGGACGTGGACGGCTCGCACATCCGTACCCTGCTGATCACCCTGTTCGCCAAGTACATGCGACCGGTGATCGAGGCCGGTCGGCTCTTCGCCGCGGTGCCACCGCTGCACAAGGTCAGCACCAAGGGCCGCAACCCGGAGACCCACTACACCTACACCCAGGCCGAGATGTCGAGCACGGTCGCCCGGCTGGAGAAGGCCGGCAAGCAGGTCGTCACCCCGATTCCCCGGTTCAAGGGTCTCGGCGAGATGGACGCCGACGAGTTGTGGGACACCACGATGAACCCGGCCACCCGTGCGGTCCGCCGGATCAAGCTCGACGACGCCGAGGCGGCCGAGGAAGTCCTCGAACTGCTCATGGGGGAGAAGGTCGAACCCCGCAAGAACTGGCTCATCGACTCCGCCAGCCGGGTCGACCAGGAGACCATCGACACCTGACGGGCCGAGCCGGCCGCCGGCTCCGCCACGCCCGAGTCGTCGTGTAACAAGAGCGGTCGCCGAACCGGCCGACGGATGGAAGAGAGCACGCAGTCATGGCACGCCGTACCGGCAAACCCTCGAAGGTCGACCTGTCCGCCTTCGACCAGGCGGGGGCGCGGGTTCTCGACAACCCGCTCGCCACCGAGGTGGAGGACTCCTACCTGGAGTACGCCTTCTCGGTGATCCACTCCCGGGCGCTGCCGGACGCGCGCGACGGTCTCAAGCCGGTGCACCGCCGGATCCTGTACTCCATGAGCGAGCAGGGCTACCGGCCGGACCGGGGGCACGTGAAGTCGGCCCGCGTCGTCGGTGACGTGATGGGTAAGTACCACCCGCACGGTGACACCGCGATCTACGACGCGATGGTCCGGCTGGCGCAGAACTTCTCCCTCAACGTCCCGCTGATCGACGGCCACGGCAACTTCGGCTCGCCGGACGACGGCCCGGCCGCCGCCCGGTACACCGAGGCCCGGATGTCCCGCGAGGCGATGCTGCTGGTCGGCGAGCTCGGCGAGGGCACGGTCGACTTCCGGCCGAACTACGACGGGTCGCTGTCCGAGCCCAGCGTTCTGCCCGCCGCCTTCCCGAACCTGCTGGTCAACGGCACCTCGGGGATCGCGGTCGGGATGGCCACGAACATGATCCCGCACAACCTCGGCGAGGTGGTCGCGGCGGCCCGTTGGCTGATCAGGCACCCGGACGCGTCCCTGGACAAGCTGATGGAGTTCGTCCCCGGTCCGGACCTGCCGACCGGTGGCCTGCTGCTCGGCCTGGACGAGGTGCGCAAGGCGTACGAGACCGGGCGTGGGGTGGTCCGGATGCGGGGCCGGGTGACGATCGGCCCGCTGGAGGGCAGCCGGGGCCGGCAGGCCATCACCGTCACCGAACTGCCGTACGGCGTCGGCGCGGAGAAGGTCATCGAGGCGATCACCGACGAGGTACGCGGCAAGCCGATCACCTCCGGCCCGCGCAAGGGTCAGCGCCAGCCGGCCCGGTTGCAGGGCATCGCCGACGTGAAGGACCTGACCGACCGGGAGAACGGCACCCGCCTGGTCATCGAGTGCAAGGTCGGGGTGAACCCGCAGGCACTGCTCGCCGACCTCTACCGGCTCACCCCGCTGGAGCAGTCGTTCGGCGTGAACAACCTCGTCCTGGTGGACGGGCAGCCGCAGACCCTCGGGCTCAAGTCACTGCTCGAGGTGTTCCTTGCCCACCGCTATCAGGTGGTGACCCGTCGTACGACGTTCCGCCGACGTAAGCGCCAGGACCGGCTGCACCTGGTCGACGGCCTGTTGATCGCACTGCTCGACATCGACGAGGTGGTCCGGCTGATCCGGGGCAGCGACAACGCCCTGGCCGCCCGGGACGCCCTGATGGGCCGGTTCCAGCTCTCCGAGATCCAGGCCGGTTACATCCTCGACACCCCGTTGCGCCGGCTCACCAAGTTCGACCGGATCGAGCTGGAGGCCGAGCGGGACCAGTTGCGCAACGAGATCGCCGCGCTGTCGGCGATCCTCGACGACGAGGCAGTGCTGCGCCGGGTCGTCTCGGACGAACTGGCCGCCGTGGTGAAGGACTTCGCGACCCCACGGCGTACGACCCTGGTCGACGGGGACCTCAAGGAGGTGCTCGCCGCCTCCGCTCCGGCCGGTCCGCTGGAGGTCGCCGACGACCCCTGCCAGGTGATCCTCTCCGCGACCGGTCTGGTCGCCCGGACCGCCGCCGAGTCCGAGGAGACCTCCGAGGGGCGGCGCCGCAACGGCCGTACCAAGCACGACGCTGTCCGTACGGTCGTCCGGGCCACCGCCCGTGGCCAGGTGCTCCTGATCACCAGCGCCGGTCGGGCGTTCAAGACCGACGTCCTTCCGCTGCCGGTCCTGCCCGAGCAGGCCGGCACGGTGTCGGTCAGCGGCGGCATGTCCGCCTCCGAGTTGGTGTCGTTGCAGTCGGGCGAGACCGTCGTCGGGCTGGTGCCCCTGGGCGACCAGGGGGCCGGGTCACCGGGGCTCGCCCTGGGCACCCGACAGGGCGTGGTCAAGGTGTGCGCGCCGGAATGGCCGGTCCGGGCGGACGAGTTCGAGGTGATCGGCCTGCGCGAGGGTGACGAGGTGGTCGGTGCGACCTGGCTCGCCGACGGTACGGAGTCGCTCGTCTTCGTCACCTCGGACGCCTCGCTGCTGCGGTTCCCGGCGCAGCTCGTACGCCCGCAGGGGCTCAAGGGCGGCGGCATGGCCGGCGTCAACCTCACCACCGACGCGCAGGTCCTGTTCTTCGGGGCGGTCCGGACCAACGACCCGGAGCAGGGCGACCCGATGGTGGTCACCAGCACCGGCAGTGGCGTGAAGGTCACCCCGTTCGCCCTCTACCCGGCCAAGGGCCGAGCCACCGGCGGAGTACGGGCACAGCGGTTCCTGAAGGGCGAGACCCGGCTGGTCGTGGCCTGGGTGGGGCCGCGTCCGGTCGGTGCGAGCAAGCGCGGGGAGCCGCTCGCCCTCCCCGCCACCGACGAGCGCCGCGACGGGTCCGGCACCGCCATCTTCGGCCCGGACATCATCGGCCACCTCGTCGAGCGCGGCTGACCCGACCGTTCACAGCACCGCCGGTCGGCCCTCGCGGCCGACCGGCGGATGTCGTTCCGGGGCCGTTCGGGTCGCACAACGTGTACGGCAGATGAACGGACTTCCACCGTGGACCGCCGGCACCCGTCCTCGAGCAGTGGCCTGTGCCACTCGTCGGCCCCATGATGCGGCGGTCGCCTGACCCGGCCACAGCCCCAAGCATCACGAGCGTCACGGACAGTGACCAAATAGGACCCCGTTGGCGTATCGATCGCGTTCCAGGCGACGGATTGATACATCCGTTACCGGGCAATGGGTTGGCGCCGGGACTCTTCCCCTACCGGCCGACAAACTCTGCCAGATGCGCCGCTGGCGGAACGGCTATGGCAGCCGTATCCTGCTCCCGGCGCGTTTCCTGTTGCGCCAAACGGGGAGGTCATAAACATGTCGAGCTGGCCGACGGTGCGCCAGGATTCGGTCGGGCAACCCATCGACGAGGCGAACGGCCAGTCGGTACCGGTACCCGGCCAGGGGACGGCGGTCGGCGAGTTCGACACCGAGACGACGATCCCCAAACCCCGTACGGCGCGTGGACGGGCCACTGCACCGGGTAACTCGGGTCCCTCGCCGTACGCGACCACTGCGGTTCTGCCCTATGTCAGTTCCCGCGCTTCGGGACGTACCCGTGGTTTGCGGGCCTGGATGCTCACCGCGCCGGTCGACATCGTCGCCCTCCTGGCGCCGCTGCTGCTGACCGACCGCTACCAGCGCGGAACGTTGTTCGCCGCCGCGCTGACGGTCACCATCTTCGCCACCGGTGGCCTCTACCGGGCCCGCCGGCACGTGAGCATCCTCGACGAGCTGCCCAGCATCTGTGGCCGGCTGCTCGCCTCGGCCGGCATCGTGGCGGTCATCGCGGCCTCGCGGCACGACGAACTCCAGTACCTGGTCGGGTTCATGCACGGGGTGGCGCTCTCCGCCGGGCTGGTCATCGTCGGGCGGGCAATCACCCGGAAGATCGCGCTGGTCGCGCGCAAACGACGGTGGGCGGAGCACAACGCCATCATCCTCGGTGGCGGTCCGATCGCCCTCGAGATCGCCCGGTTGCTGCGCCGCTACCCTCAGTACGGCCTCCGCTTCGCCGGCTGTGTCGACGCCGAGATGCACAACGAACCCGGTGCACCGCCGCTGATCGGTACCTTCAACGACCTCGAGAAGCTCATCTCGGTTGTCGAGTGCGACGTGCTCATCATCGCCGACCCCACCTCCGACGAGGGCACTCTGATGGAGATCCTGCAACAGCCGGGCTCCGCGAGCTGTGACCTCTGGGCGGTGCCCCGGCTGTGGGGCTCCCGTTCCTACGCCGGGCTCCCGGACCACATCGGCGCGATCCCGGTCGTGCAGATCCGGCACACCACCCTGTCCGGCCCCAGGTGGGCGGTGAAGCGGGCCTCGGACATCATCTTCGCGTCCATCGCGCTGCTCGCGCTGAGCCCGATCCTGTTGCTCTGCGCAATCGCCACGTTCCTCGACGGTGGGCGCGGGATCTTCTTCTACCAGGAGCGAATCGGGCGTTACGGCCAGCCGTTCAACGTGATCAAATTCCGCTCGATGCGCCCGGTCAACGAGCGGGAGTCGCAGACGAACTGGTCCATCGCGAACGACCAGCGGGTCAGCCCGATCGGTCGGTTCATGCGGCGTACGTCGCTGGACGAGCTGCCTCAGCTCTGGAACATCCTGCGCGGTGACATGACGGTGGTCGGTCCGCGTCCGGAGCGTCCCTTCTTCGTGGAGAAGTTCTCCGCCGAGCACCCCGACTACGCGATGCGCCACCGGGTGCCGGTCGGTCTGACCGGGCTTGCCCAGGTCAGTGGCTTGCGCGGGGACACCCCGATCTCCGACCGGGCCCGGTTCGACAACTACTACATCGAGAACTGGTCGCTCTGGCTGGACATCAAGGTCGTGCTGCGTACGGTGGCCGAGGTGTTCCGTGGTGGGGGTCGCTAGCGGGGTTTAGGGGTTGGGGCGGCATGCCCCGCTCCGGGCGTTCAGGCTTGATTCCTCCGCGGGGCATGCCGCCCCAACCCCTTAGCCGCTTGGGTTGTGGCGGCAGCAGGGGTTGTTCTGTCTGAAGATGTGTTGGAGCGCCGGGTCACCTTTGGTGGGCCGGCGTTTTTGTGTATTGGTTGCGGTGACTATCTGTTGAGTGGCATGTGTCTTTGTGTGGTTGGGGTGTGTTGGGGTGGTGCGGTGGCCTGGTAGGGTCCGGCGTTGTGAAAACGACTTTCATTTCGATTATGGCCGTAGTGGCCCTTGGTGGTCTGGCTGCCTGCGGTGAGTCCCCGGCGCCGGAGGCGGCGGGGGTGACGGCGGGCGCGAGCCCGGTGGTGGTGAGTAGTTGTGGGTTGCCGCTGACCGTGGCGGCACCGCCGAGCCGGGCGGTCGCCCTGGAGCAGAACGCCACCGAGATCATGCTGACCCTCGGGCTGGCCGATCGGATGATCGGCACCAGCTACCAGACCGACCCGGTGCTGCCCGAGCTTCGCGCCGACTACGACCGGGTGCCGGTGCTGGCCAAGCTCTACCCCTCGCGGGAGGCGGTACGCGCGGCGAACCCCGACTTCGTGTACTCCACGTACTCGTCGGCGTACGCGCCGGACGCGGCGGGGGAGCGTAAGGAACTGGGTGCGCTCGGGGTGCCCGCGTACCTGTCCGCGTTCGCCTGCGAGGACCAGGCCATCGCCAGGGACGAGGTGACGTTCGACGGCATCTTCGCCGAGATCAGGGACATCGCCACCATCTTCGGTGTGGCGGCCAAGGGCGACCAGGTGGTGGCCGGACAGCAGGCCCGGCTGGACGCGGCGAAGCGAACCGGTACGGCCGCACCGGACACCTCGCTGCTCTGGTACTACTCCGGCACCAGCACCCCGTACGTGGCCGGACACGGTGGGCTGCCGGACACCATCAGTTCGCTGCTCGGGGCGACCAACGCGTTCACCGACGCGAAGCAGAAGTGGCCGGCCGGCAACTGGGAGGAGATCGCCCAGCGCAACCCGGACGTGATCGTGCTGGCCGACCTGACCCGTGGCGGCGACGGCGACAGCGCCCAGTCGAAAATCGACTTCCTGCGGAAGAACCCGGTCACGGCCAAGCTCGACGCGGTGGTCAACGGGCGGTTCATCACCGTGTCCGGCTCGTCGATGGACCCCTCGATCCGCAGCGTAGGCGCGTTGGAGCAGGTCAGCGCCGGTCTGCACACCCTCGCCCCGAACCTGCGATGAACACCGGAGAAGCCATGCTCGACCAGACCACCACCCACCCCGCCCGGCGGCTGCTCCGGCTCTGGGACGACCAGCAGGCCGCGTACGTCGCCAACCGCGAGGACCGGTTCGCCGCCATGCTCGACGTACTGCGGTTGCTGCTTCCGGACGACCTGACCGTGCTCGACCTGGCCTGCGGTCCCGGTGCGATCTCCGACCGGGTGCTCGGGGCCCTGCCGAACGCCCGGACCGTTGCCGTCGACTACGACCCGATCCTGCTGCACGTCGCCCGCGGTGTGCTCGCCGAGTACGGGGCACGGGCGCAGGTGCACGAGGTTGACCTGGTCGCCCCGGACTGGAGCCGGTTCCTCGACGGGCGGCGGATCGACGCCGTACTCAGCTCCACGGCGCTGCACTGGCTCTCGCCCGAGCAACTCCTGCGGGTGTACACCGCGGCGGCCGAGCTGCTCCCGCCCGGCGGCATCCTGCTCAACGCCGACCACCTCCGGTTCGCCCCGTCGACCACCCTGCACGACCTGTCGCGACTGCACGACGCGAAGGTGCAGCAGGCCGGCTTCGCCGGTGGTGCGCTCGACTACCAGCAGTGGTACGCCGAAGCCCTCGCCGATCCGGAGATCGCCCCGCTGGCGGTGGAGCGGGAACGGCGTTTTGCCGACCGGCCACCCCAGCCCCTGGCACCGCTGGAGTTCCACCTCGCCGCTTTGCGTACGGCAGGGTTTGCCGAGGTCGGCACGGTGTGGCAGTACCTCGACGACTACGTGGTGTTCGCCCGCCGATGAGGACGACATGGATGGGCGGGTCGGCAGGAGTCGCCGACCCGCCCCGGCCCCGGGCCACTGCCCGGCCGGGAGGTGGACTCGCCGGACCGGTCCTCGCCGGTGGTCTGGTGCTGCTCGGGCTGAGCGCGGCGGCGGCGGTCACCATCGGCACCGCCGACCTGTCGGTAGCCGACGTGGTACGCACAGTGGCCGCGCATCTCGGCGTACCGGTGCGACCGCTGCCCCGGCTTGCCGACAGCATCGTCTGGGACCTGCGGATGCCCCGGGTCCTGCTGGCCGGGCTGGTCGGCGGTGGGCTGGCGCTCTGCGGCGCGGTGTTGCAGGCGCTGACCCGTAACCCGCTGGCCGACCCGTTCCTGCTCGGCATCTCGTCCGGGGCCAGCACCGGTGCGGTCGCGGTGCTCGTGCTCGGGCTCGGGGTCGGCTCGGTCCCGCTGTCCACCGGGGCGTTCCTGGGCAGTGCCGCCGCGTTCGGTGCGGTGCTGCTCTTCGCCGGCCGGCAGTGGACCCAACCGAGCCGGATCGTGCTCGCCGGTGTCGCGGTCTCCCAACTCTTCAGCGCCGTGACCAGCCTGATCGTGGTCTCGGACGCGAGCGTGCAGAACACCCGCAGCGTCACCTTCTGGCTGCTCGGCTCGCTCACCGCGGCGTCCTGGCCGGCGGTGACCCTGGCCGCCGTGGTCACCGGCGCAGGCTTCCTGGCCTGCTGGTGGTACGCCCCCGCGCTGGACGCCTTCGCCTTCGGCGTCGACACCGCCGAGTCGCTCGGCTTCGCCGCGGCCCGGACCCGGCTCGTCCTGTTCGGCACCACCGCCCTGGTCGCCGCCGTGCTGGTCGCGGCGAGCGGCGCGATCGGTTTCGTCGGGCTGACCATCCCGCACGCGGCCCGACTCCTGGTCGGGGCGCAGCACCGGATCCTGCTGCCGACCTGCGTGGTCACCGGTGCGGTCTTCCTGATCTGGGCCGACACCGCCGCCCGGACGGTGTTCAGTCCGCAGGAACTGCCGGTCGGTGTGCTGACCGCCTTGATCGGGGTGCCGGTGTTCGCCCTGGTCATGCGCCGCCGGAGCCGACCGTGACGCGCCCCGACGACAGCGGTGCCGAGCTGACCGGGCGGGACGTCGACAGCGGTGCCGACATGGTCGCCCGGGAGGTCGACTGGGGGGCGCGTGGGGTGCGGATCTTGCACCAGGTGGCGCTGCGGGCCGTACCCGGCAGCACGGTCGGGCTGCTCGGCCCGAACGGGTCCGGCAAGTCGAGCCTGCTTAGGCTGCTCGCCGGGTTGGGTCGGCCCGACGCCGGAGGGGTGCTGCTCGACGGGGAGCCGCTGGTCGACCTGCCGCGCCGCCGGCTCGCCCGCCGGATCGCCGTGGTGCACCAGCAGGTCAGCCCGGACGTGGACATGTCGACGTTGGACGTACTCCTGCTCGGCCGGATCCCGCACCGGCCCCGGCTGGCGGCGACCAGCGCGACCGACCTGGACCTGGCCCGCCGGGCCTTGGCCGACGCGGGCCTGGCCGGGTTCGAGCGGCGTCGGTGGTCCGGGCTCTCCGGCGGCGAACGGCAGCGGGTCGACATCGCCCGCGCCCTGCTCCAGGAGCCGGACCTGCTGCTGCTCGACGAACCGACCAACCACCTGGACGTACGGCACCAGCTCGAACTGTTGCACTTCCTCGCCGGGTCACCGATGACGGTGGTGGTCACCCTGCACGACGTCGACCTGGCCGCCCAGTACTGCGACCGGATCGTCCTGCTGCACGAGGGGCGGGTGGCCGCCGCCGGCACCCCGGCGGAGGTGTTCACACCGGAGCGCCTGCTGGCGGTCTACCGGGCGGACGCCGAGGTGAGCATCGGATCCGACGGCCGGCCGAGGGTACGTTTCCGTCGCCCCCGTACGCCGGCCGCCGGTCCCGAAGCCGGTGACTAGTCCTTCGGCTTGCCGTTCGGTGCGGTGTCCCACTCCGGGTTGCCGAGCGTGGTCACCCAGTCCCGTACCCGGTCCACGTTGGTGGGGGCGAAGGCGAGGCTGAGCAGGAGGAGCAGCCGCGCCTTCTGGGGCAGCAGGTCGTCGCCGGCGATGATCGGCGCGGTGGTGCTGCTGCCGTAGACGGAACCGGAGCCGGTCCGGGTCGTACTCACGAAGACCACGCCCTGCGCGGCGGCGGCGGTCCGGGCGCTGCTCTGCGCGGACGACAGCCCACCGGCGCCGGTGCCGGCGGTGACGATGCCCTTGACCCCGGCGGCGGCGAACCCGCTGATCGCCTCACCGCCGGCCTGCTGGTAGCTGTAGACGACCTCGACCCGGGGCAGCGCGGTCGGCTGGATCCGGGACAGGTCGAACGGGGTCAGCCAGTCCCGGGTACGGTCGCAGTCGTCGACCCGCGCCGGTGCCCGCCCGACCTTGATGTTCGGCCCGTCGACCCAGCCCAGTACGCCGAACTCCCGGCTCTGGAAGGTGTCCATCCGGCTGGAGTTGGTCTTGGTCACGTCCCGGGCGGCGTGGAACTCGTCCCCGAGCAGCAGCACGGTGCCGTAGCAGTAGGTCGTCTGGCTGGCGGCCAGGACGATCGAGTTGTACAGGTTCGCCGGACCGTCCGCGCCGATCACCTGCGGCCCGTCCGGGGTGACCGCCGCCCAGGGCCGCATCGCACCCGTGATCACCACCGGCTTGCGGCTCTGCACGGTCAGGTCGAGCCAGTACGCGAACTCCTCCATCGTGTCGGTGCCACTGGTGACCACCACCGCGTCGGCCGACTTGAGCGCGTTCTGTACGGCGAGGGTGAGCGCGTGGAACTCGGCCATGGTGTAACCGCCGGAGCCCTTGTTGCCGAACTGCACCGTGCTGACGTCGGCGACCTGCCCGATCTCCGGTTGGAGTTGGCCGACCATGCTGGAGATCGCGATCTGGCCGGACCGGTAGTCGGTGAAGCTGCTCCGCGAGGTGGCGACGCCGGAGATGGTGCCGCCGGTGCCGATCACGGTCACCTTCGGCTTGCGGGTCTTCGCCGTGGCGAGCGCCTCGGTGTAGGCGACGCTGACGATCCCGGTGGGGGCCTGCACCCCGGTCACCGCGCCGGGCGGGGGTGCTCCCGCCTCGGCGGAGTCGACCTGGGTGGTCAGCCCGAGGACGAGGGCGGCGCCCAGGGTCGCGCTGAGCAGCGGCGTGAGTACGGCACCGAGTCGCCACGGCGCCGGTCGCGGCCGGGACACCGGTTCGGCGGTGCTGTGCACGGTCGTTCCGGGGCCGACGATCGGCTCGGAGCCGACGATCGGCTCGGAGCCGACGGTCGGTTCGGACGGGATGTTCGGGTCGGACATGGTGGCCTCCGCGGTGGGGTGCGGTGGAAGGGGAAACCGCATCCTCCGAGTCAGAGTTTTCGATCTTGTTAAGCATCGATTTCACCTCGTCCCCGCCGGCTGGCTCGCCTCCCGGCGGGCGCGCCTCTAGCCTGTGCGGGTGCGGATCAAGACTGGATCGTTGCTGCTCGCCGTCGGTGTCACCGTCGCCCTCCTGCCCGGCTGCGGGCGTACGGCCGATGTCGACCCGTCGTCGCCCACGCCGGCACCGAACGGGAGTGCGGCGGCGGCCGGGCCGGTGGCGGGTACGAGCGATGGGCTCGGTGCGGCACCGACGGGTAGCCCGTCGAGCACGCCGAGCAGGGCGGCGGTGGTGCCGGCGCGGGCGGGCAACCCCGGCGGCGGTGCCACGGTCCCGGCCGAGGGCCGCGCGGTGGACACCAGCCGCCCGACCCGCAAGGTCGGCACCGGCACACCCGCGAGTTGCACGAGCAAAGCGGTCGTCTCGGCGGTCGCGGCCGGTGGGATCATCACGTTCGACTGCGGCCCGGAGCCGGTGACCATCACCCTGACCGAGACCGCCAAGGTCAGGAACGCGAACGGTCCCCGGGTGGTGCTCGACGGCGGCGGAAAGGTCACCCTCAGCGGTGGCGGCAAGCGCCGCATCCTCTACATGAACACCTGCGACCAGGCGCAGGGCTGGACCACGTCGCACTGCGACAACCAGGACCACCCGCAGCTCACCGTACAGAACCTGACGTTCGCCGAGGGCAACTCCACCGGGGAGAAGACCGAGGGCGGCGGCGGGGGCGCGATCTTCGTCCGGGGCGGGCAGTTCAAGGTGGTCAACTCGCGCTTCGTCCGCAACCGGTGCGACCGTACCGGGCCGGACCTGGGCGGGGCCGCGGTCCGGGTGCTCAGCCAGTACCAGGGCAAACCGGTGTACGTGGTGGACAGCACCTTCGGTGGTGCCGCCGGTCAGGGTGGCTCCTGTTCGAACGGTGGCGCGCTGAGCAGCATCGGGGTCTCCTGGGTGGTGCTCAACAGCGTGTTCAGCCACAACGAGGCGATCGGACAGGGGGCCAACCCGGCTCGTGGCGGCACACCCGGCGGGGGCAGCGGCGGGGCGATCTACTGCGACGGCAACAATTTCACCGTACGGATCGCCGGCACCATCGTCGAGAACAACCACGCGAAGGAGGGCGGCGGCGCGATCTTCTTCGTCAGCAACGATCGCAGCGGAACGATGCGGATCGAGAAGTCCACCCTCCGGCGAAATCCGAGTGACGGTTTCGAAACCCAGGGCCTGCCGGGGATCTTCTTCCTCGGTGCGAGCCGGCCGACCACCACCGGATCGACATTGAGCTGATCTCCGCGGCGAAATACCGCAAGGGAAAGGAAAACAGCAAGAATTCAACTATGGCGGCCGGCCACGCGTCTCTATGTTCGGATGCATGAGTCTCCCGACCGAACCGATCGGAAGCATTCCCCGACCGCCGGCACTGCTCGCCGGCATCGCCGACTTCGAGAACGGGCGAATCGGGCGCGAGGCGCTCGACGCCCTGTACGACGACGCCGTCCGGGACACCATCACCCGGTTCGAGGCGCTCGGCTCACCCGTCGTCACCGACGGCGAACAGCGCAAACCGAGCTTCGCCACCTACCCCGTACACGGGTCTTCGGAACTGGCCGACGACGGTGTCGTCATCCCGTTCGCGGACGGCCACACCCGTACGCTGCCGAGCCTGACCACAGGTCCGTTCCGGTACGCGACCCGCGCCGAGGGCTACCTGCGCGCCGCCCAGCGGCACGCGACCGCCCCGGTCAAGCAGGCCGTGATCGCGCCGTCGGCGCTGAGTCTGCTCTACCCCGCGGCCGGCATCCCCGGCTACGACCGGGAAGCCTTCCTCGACGACCTGGTCGACGAGGCCGAGGCGGACGTCCGGGGCGCCCTCGACGCGGGCGCCCACGCGGTCCAACTCGACTTCACCGAGGGGCGACTGTCGGTCAAACTCGACCCGTCCAAGGGCATCCTCGACTCGTTCGTGGCGCTGAACAACCGGGTGCTGGACCGGTTCACCCCCGAGCAGCGGGCCAGGATCGGCGTACACACCTGCCCCGGTGGCGACCAGGACTCGACACACAGCCTCGACGTCGACTACGCCGAACTGCTGCCGAGCCTGTTCGCCCTGCACGCGGGAGTCTTCTACGTACAGCTCGCCAGCGAGTCCGAACCGGACCGCGTACTGGCGACGATCGCCGCCCACGCCCGTCCGGACCAGCGGGTGTTCGTCGGCGTCATCGACCCGATCGACCCGGTGGTCGAGACACCCCGGCAGGTCCGCGACCGGGTGCTGCGGGCCGCCGAGTACATCCCGCCGGAACGGCTCGGCACCTGCGACGACTGCGGGTTCGCCCCGTTCGGCGACGACCTGTCGACCTCGCGAGAGACGGCCTGGGCGAAGGTACGCGCCCGGGTGGAAG
This sequence comes from Micromonospora sp. NPDC004704, assembly GCF_053601675.1. Taxonomy (NCBI): domain Bacteria; kingdom Bacillati; phylum Actinomycetota; class Actinomycetes; order Micromonosporales; family Micromonosporaceae; genus Micromonospora; species Micromonospora sp. NPDC004704. Next base: position 38,205 of record NZ_JBSGCD010000006.1, read on the forward strand.
GCACCGAACTGGCCGCACGAGAACTGGGAGTGTGACAACGTGGCGCACATCAATCTGGGTATCGACGAAAGTGAGTTTCCGGGCATCACCGGCCCGATGCGGTACCGTCCGGAGACGGCCAAGCCGCTCAACGAACTGGCCGAGGTGCTGCTCCGGCAGGGCTCGGACACCTTCACCACCGGTGAGCGTGAGCTGGTCGCGGCCTATGTCTCCGGGCTCAACGACTGCGACTTCTGCTGTTCGTCGCACTCCGCGTTCGCCGCCCGGCAACTCGACGAGGGCATGACCCTGGTCGACCAGGTACGGGCCGACCTCGACAGCGCGCCGGTGTCGGCGAAGCTGCGTACGCTGTTGCGGATCGCGGGGGCGGTGCAGAACAGCGGCCGTAAAGTCACCCCCGACCTGGTCGAGGCCGCCCGCGCCGAGGGAGCCACCGATCTGGAGATCCATGACACGGTCCTGATCGCGGCGGCGTTCTGCATGTTCAACCGGTACGTCGACGGGCTCGGCACCCTGGTACCGGCCGATCCGGCGACGTACTACCCCGCGTCTGCGGAACGGATCGTCACGATCGGGTACGGAGTCTGAGCAGCCGTCACCGCTGACGGGTCTGGGTGAGCCGGTCCTGTAGGCGGGCGTGCCGGAACTGGTAGACCGAACCCACCACCCGCAGGATCTCCCGCTGGTGGGCGTTCTCCAGGAACCGCATTCCGCGTACGGGACCGTCTCCCCGGACCCAGAGCTGCAGGAACAGCAGCCCGGTCCGCCAGGTGCTGGACACGGTGATCGTGGCGGCGACCGCGGTCGCCAACCCGAGGGTCAGTCCGGTGATGATCCCGACCCCGGCGGCGACCGGGAGCGGGTCGTGCCGGACGGTGGCCATCGCGTCGGTGAATCCGGCGGCGAAGCCGACCACGAGTCCGAAGATCGCGCCGACCGACAGGCCACGCCGCCGGTCCTGCTGCCATGCGGTGATCGGGTCGATCGGTGCGGCGACGTCCAGCGACGCCGCCGAGAACCCGTCGATGAGCCCGAACGCGAGTACGAAGGCCAGCCCGATGACCAGCCCGGTGCCGAGCCCGGTCGGCAGCCCGTACGCGAGACCGACGGGTACGCCGGTCGCCAGCCCGATCGGCACCCCGGTCGCGAGTCCGGCCGGCAGCCCGTGGGTGAGCCCGGCCCGGATGGTCCGGCCGAGCCCGGACTGCGGTGCGAGTGCCGATCCGGTCGGCCTGATCCCGATCCCGGAGGCGATTCCGGTCGCGATCCCGGCGGCGAGGGCGGCGCCGACGCTGACCGTGAGCGCGGTGACCGCGCCGAAGCTCGGGCCGACGGTCAGTACGGTGGCGATCCCGACCGCGAGCCCGGAGACCAGCCCCATGCCGAGGCTGAACCGGGAGCCCGCGGAGCCGGAGAAGCCGCCCACCGGGGACTCCCGGCGCTCGACGGCCAGCCCGATCGCGAGCCCCAGCACCAGACCGATCACGGTGGCCGGCAACGGGTCCATGGTGGAACGTTCGCCCAGTTCCTCGGTGAACCGGGCGACGACGGCGGCGGTCGTCCCGGCGGCGAGGCCGACGAACAGCACGGTGGCGAGGATCCGTACTGGCGCCGAAGCCCACCGGTGCATCCGCCACCAGGCGAGGTCACGGGTGTTGTGGCTGGTCATCTGGGCTGCCGCGTGTCCGAGCCAGCGCCTGGCCCGAACCAGGTCGTACGGACCCACCGGCTTGCCGGGGCGGGGCCGGTACGCGGCCGGCAGCACCCGGTCGAGCAGGAAGTCCTCGATCTCGGTCGAGTCGTGGAAGCGCTCCGGTGCCAGTAGTTCGTCGACCTCGGCGGCGTCGACGAAGGTGTCCCGGAGCAGGGTCACGGTCAGCGGCGAGGAGAGGGCGTGGGCGAGCGGGCTGTCCGGCTGCTCGCGGAGCCGGGCCAGCAGCCGTCGCCAGGCCGGGGGAGGGTTGTTCACCAGCCACCGGGCGAGATAGTCGGCGGTGACGGTGGCCGGCAGCGGGCGCAGTTCGAGTGCCGCCGCGTCGTGCAGGTGCCCGGTCCGTACGGCCTCGGTGAACTCGTCGCTGCGGGTCAGCAGCACCAGCCGGAAGTTCGCCTGCTCGTCGATCGACTCCAGCGCGCTGGCCCGCGACTCGGCTGCCATCTCGTCGAAACCGTCGAGGAAGAGGGCGATCAGGCCCTCGTCGACCAGCCGGGCGGCGGCGTTCGGTCCGTACTTCGGTGCGTTCAGGAAGGCGAATTCGCTGACCAGCCGGCCCACTAGCCAGTGCCGCAGGGTCTGTTGCTGCGGCTCCCAACTCTGCGGGGTGAGCAGCACCGGCACCGGCACCCGCCGGCGTACGTCCGGGTCGAGCCGGCGCCGTTGGTGCAGCGCCTCGACCAGGGTCAGGATCGCGGCCCCGGTCTTGCCGGCGCCCTGGTCGCCGAGGATCACCAGCCGGCCGGAACTCAACCCGGCGTAGATCCGGAAGAGTTGTGCCAGCCCACCTGCCTCGATCATCTCGGCGGTCACGGTTTCGACGCCCGGCAGCGGCTCGAACCGACCCAGGGACAGGCCCTCGGGGTCGGCGACCGCGTCCTCGATCCGCCCGGTGACCGGCCGGGTCGACCAGACCCAGCGGACCGGGATCGGCGCGGGCCGGTACAGCCGTCGATCGGTTGCCGCCTCCTCCCACTGCTCCCGCAGCGCCTTGGCGAGGGCGTCGGCGGCCAGGGCGAGCGAGTCGGCGTCGTCCTGCCCGTGCAGCCGCCGGTGCCGCCACAGCACCGCCACCAGCCCGCTGATCAGGGGGGTGACGATCGCCGTGACAACGGAGATGACAATCCCGGTCGCCTCCCTGTTGCCCGCGGCGAGGGTGAAGGCGAGCACCGCCCCGCCGATCAGCAGGAGCCCGAGCGTGGCCAGACCGACCACTGGCCACAGTCGTAGGCGTTCGGCCGGCGGCATGTCTCGAAGTGTGACAGCCGGGCGTCACCGCCCACTACCCGAAAACGGTCGGCGGCGCCCACCGGCCGGTCAGGGTGATCTGCCGGCGGTCGGGACCTCGGTTGTGCCGGCTATTCGCCGGCGAGGAGGGCTGCCCGGACGGGTTCGGGTGTCATCTCCGGGAACCGTTCCTGGAAGTCGAGGGTTCCGACCCAGGTGGGCCGCAGACCGATCCGGACCATTCGCAGGCCGGGCTTGTCGATCGCCTCCAGGTAGGCGTTGCCCGCCTCGTCGCCCATCCCGGTGCGCTGCATGGTGGCGTACTCGGGGAGGACGCCCTCGACCTCGGTCAGGGTGACCTTCCCGCGCAGGGTGAGCACCTGCGGAAGACCGTCGGCGGTGTCGATGCAGATCGCGACGTCCGGTCGGACCCGCAGGTCCCGGATCTTGTACGTGCCGGCGAACGCGCCGACGACCACCTCTTCGCCGGTCCACAGGTAGTTCACCGGAATCAACCGGGGTGTCCCGTCCCTGCTGGTGTAGGCCAGACGGGCCACTGCGGTCATGGTGAGCAGGCGTTGCGCCAGCGGGGTGTCCAGCAGTCTCACGTCACCCTGCGGCAGGCTCGCGGCTCGCGTGTTGGGGAGGCTCATGGGAGTCAAGCTAGAGGAATAACTCCTGTAGAACAAGCACAACTCCTAGATTAGGATCTGAGGTAGCCTGAGGGCCATGGGCGGCATGCGTAGCTATGGGGATCCGTGTGGTGTGGCGCGTGGACTCGATGTCCTCGGTGAGCGGTGGGCGGTGCTGGTGGTGCGGGACCTCCTGCTCGGTCCCAAGCGCTTCAACGACCTGCTCGGCGGCCTGCGCGGCGTGAGCCCGAACGTGCTCAGCCAACGGCTCCGGGAGCTGACCGAGGACGGCGTCGTCCAGCGGCGGGACCTGGGTCCGCCGACCCGCGTCCGCCTCTACGAGCTGACCGAATGGGGCCGCGCCCTGGAGCCCCTCCTGCTGCAGCTCGGACGCTGGGGAAGCCAGGCCCCACCGCTGCCCGAAGGCGCACTCGGCATCGACTCCCTGCTGCTCAGCATCAGGGCGGCCTTCGACCCGGCTCGGGCGGCGGACCTCGGCGGCGTCTACGAGTTCCGCGTCGACGCCGACACGTACGTCGCCGAGGTCGCCGACGACTCGGTTCGGATCCGTCGCGAAACGGCACCCGGGCCGCCCGACGCGACGCTCACCACCGATATCGACACGCTCCGGGCCGTCTGCGACCACCGGATCACCCTGGCGGCGGCACTGGATTCCGGCGCGCTGCGGCTGAGCGGTGACATGCATGCCCAGCGGCGCCTCACCGATCTGCTGATGGCCCCGTTCGCGCCCCCACCCGAGCCGACCGCCATCACGTAGTCGCGTCGGCCACCGCGATCCAGGCGTCGGCCCGGAACCCCTTGCTCGGGATCTCCACCGTCACCGGACGGAACCGATCGGCGCGCAGGTCACGGGGCTCGTGCCGAACGATCTCGTCGTAGACGATCGCGGAGACGGCCACCACCAGGTCCGCCCCGGTCGCCTCCCGCAGCGCCGTACGGAGTGGAGTGCTGTCCAGCAGCCGGCTCACGTGGATGACGGCGTCGCCCGCGTAGCCGTTGTGCGCGGGGTAGACCAGGCCGGTGTGGATCGCCAACCGAAGCCGCAGCCGGGCGTCGTCGCGCAGGTCCCGGTTCAGGTGCCGCAGCGCCACCGCCAGTTCGCGCAGGAGGTCGGCGACCGCCCGTGGCTCGTCGAGCCCGAGCGGAAGCAGGACCAGTTGCCCGTCGCCCTGTTCCTGCCACTGCCAGAGTCCCCGGTCGAGGCCGGCGTACCGGGCGGCGGTGTCGAGGACCTCGACGAACCGGCGTTGCAGCGCGAGCTGGCCGGGCACGTCCCGCGAGCTGTACGCCTCCGCGTCGGCGGCCAGGCACAGCCTGGTGGTGCCCGTACCGATCGTGGACGGGCCGGTGTGGACCGGCGCGGTGGCGGCGGGCGTCGGCACCTCGTCCGGGTCGAGCAGGATGATCGGGGTGGAGAACTGTTCCGGGTGACGGGTCCTCGGCCGGCTGAGCTGCATCGATCCGAGGTAGGGCCAGCGCAGGGAGGCCAGGGCGGACAGCTCTCCGGACACCGTCGTGGCACCGGGTGGCATCCGCAGGACGGCCGCCACCACGTAACTCCCGTCCGCCAACGGGCCGCCGTCCGCGTCGCGCAACGACCAGCCGAGCGAGTCGCTGCCGTACCCGTTGACCTCGACGGCGATGGTGCCGGCGAGGACCGGCCCGCCCGGTGCCGCCGGCAGGTGCAGCGGGATCGGCACCGCGCCGAGCACGGCCGGCAGTCCGCCCGGACCGATCGGGCGCGGTGGCTCCAGGTCCAGCCCGATCGCGTCCGGCCCGGCCCGGCGGAGCCGGATCGTGACGTCCAGGAACTCCTGCCGTTGCGCCCGTGCCTCCAGCGCGAACGGCAGGACCAGCCGGACGTATCGCCACTGCCGGGCGTCGCGCAGCTCCCGGAACGCGGGCGGGAAGACCTCAAGACCGATCTCGTACGCCAGCGGCCGGCCGAACGTGATCGCGCCCTGCCGGATCGGTCGGACCGTATCCCCGCCGAGCATCTGCTCGAAGTCGCAGAGGTCCAGCCGGGCGAGCGGGTCGTCGACGGCCGGCGCGGCGACGGGTGCGGTGGTGACGCCCTCGCCCTGAACCGGCCCGGTCATGCGCTCGCTCCGAACAGGACGAACCCCAGCCACAGTTCCGGGTCGTCGGGATGGTCCTCGATCAGTTCGAGGTGGGCCCGGCGAAAAGCGGCCGGTACGGGGCGCCCACCGCCGAGCCACTCCCGGTGGAAGCCGTACATGATCTTCATGCTTGTCTCCTCTCCTACCGAACAGAGGCTGGTCAGCAGTTTGGTCGGTCCGGTCAACAGAAAGGCCCTGGTCATGCCGATGATGCCGTCGGCGGCCACGGCACCGCGTCCACCTCGGCAGCAGGAGAGCACGACGAGGTCGGCGTCGAGGCGCAGTCGCCGCAGGTCGCGCATGCGGACGATCCCGTCGTGGTCGGCCGTACCGGCCAGCGCCACGAACGGCATCCGCGCCTCGGACCCGGCGAGCTGGTCCGGTTCCGGCGGCAGCTCGACCAGTTCCGCGTCGGCGTGGGTGGCCAGGTAGAGCACGTCGGCGGGGGATCCCGGTGCGCGCAGGGCGGCCAGATTCGCCTGGTTGCCGTACCGCACGTTGGCGCCCGCGGTGTAGTGGCGGCTGATCGCACCGAACGCCCGCTCAGTCGCGGTCAGGGCCGGGAGGGTGCCGGAACCGTACGGCACCGGTGGCATCGGCTGCGGGTTGACCAGGGCCAGCAGGCGTGGCTCCCGAGCCGGACGGTGATCGAGCCGCTCCCGCAGCCCGCCCAGTACCGCGAGGCTGGGCAGCAGCTCGATCGCGTGCCGGGCGGCGAGCGGCCTTCCGTCCGGTCCGGTGAGGGCCGGGAACGGCACCCGGAGGGTGATCCCGTGCGGGACCACCGTGACCGGCTCGTCCGGATCGGCGGGGAGCAGCGTGGCCGCGACCGGTTCCCACAGCAGTGCCCCGAGGCGGGCGAGGATGTCCAGCATCTCCGGCCGGTCGGCGGGACCGAGATCGGTCTCCTCGGCCAGGCTGAGCAACCGGTTGACGTCCGTGGCGAGGGCGTCCGGGTCGATCACACGTACGGCGGTCACCGGCTCGCCGTCGCCGCGTACGGTCCAGACGGTCAGCCGGGACCCGTGCAGGAAATACTCGACCACGGTGCGTCGGTGGGCGCGGAGGATGCCGCGCAGGGTGGAGCCGTTCAGGGCCGGTGCGGTGCCGGGACTCGTCCCACCGGTGGGGTCGTCGCCGGTACGGTGCAGCAGGTCGGCGAAGGCTCGGGCCCGGCTCTCCTCGCTCGCGACCAGGGCCTCCCGGTGTGCGCCGAGATCGGTGAGCAGGTCGACCAGCCGGGCGAAGAACGGCTGCGCCCGTTCGGCCGCGAAGATCTTGTCCCAGTCCCGGTCGAGCAACGCCCGCCATCGTTCGACGTACCCGGTCAGCGGGCCGACCGCCGCGGGCGTTGCCCGTCGGACGTGCTCGGTGCTCCGGGCCACCCGTGCCCGGTGCAGCGCCGACCGCCGCTCCTCGGCGATCTCGGCGGCGGTACGCAGCACCACGACCGTTTCGGCCCGATGCTGGTGGCCGGTGCCGGCTGGGCGGCGGAGGGCCGGGGTGTCGGTGGCGTACTGATCCGGTGCCGGTTCTCCGGCCAGGAGGCGTATTCGTCGGGCGGTCGTCTCCAGGACCGTGATGCAGGCGTTGCCGGCGGAGGCGATGGTCGCCGGGTCGGTCAGCGCGGCCGTGGCAGCGGCGGCGACCAGGTCCCGGAGGGTGGCCGCGCAACCGGCGACGACCGCCACGGCATCGTCGGGAATCGACCCCGCCCTGTCGGCGGGTTGCGCCGGGTCGGTCGAGTGGCCGGAGGCCGGGGCGAGCGCGCGGAGCAGATCGGCCCGGGTGTCGAGGAGTTCGGCGGTGTCCGTGGCGAGCCGGAGCAGCAGGGTGAGTCCGGGCGGGGCGGTGGCGTACCGCTGCTGGATCTCGACGGCGGTGCCGAGCGCCTCGACCAGGGCGGGATGGTCACGCAGCGCGAACGCACCGACGATCTGGTGGTTGACCAGCAGGGCGAGGTCACCCAGTGCATGATCGGCCGCCGGGGTGCCGGGCGCATCGGTGAGCACCGCCCGGTACCGCGCGACAGCCGCCGCTGCGAGCGGAGCCGCCTGCGCCGGCCGTCGGGTGCTGTACAGGTCGAGTGCCAGTTGTCGAAGGGAGGCGGGATCCGTCGTGTCCGGCACCGGCGGCTGGAGCACCACCGCCCGCCAGCCCTCCCGCGCGGGCGCCAGGCCCACGGCGAGCCCGATGGTCGGCAACAGACGCAGCACCGTCGCACCGGACGGGGTGGACCAACCGGTCCGGTCCGGGTCGCTGCCGTCGAGCACCGACTCCACCGTGATCGGTCCGGTCGGGTCGTCGACCGGGAGCCACCGTCCGCTGAGCGTTGGTCGGGCCAGCCAACGGCGGTACCGCTCGACGTCGTGTCCGCGTACCGGGCCGGTGAACGTGATTTGCCGCTGTTCGTTCCGGTCGGTGACGATCCGGAGTTCGCCGGAGAGGACCAGTTGGTCGGGGTCGAACCGGAGGGTGAGTTCGGCTGTCGTCGGCTCGTACCGGTGCTCGGCGTCGTACCAGGTCGGGAGCGGGGCGACGGTCCGCCGTACCCGCAGTGGGGTGGCCTTGGCGAAGGTCTCGGGGTCCAGGTCGCCCAGCGACCACCAGAGCTGGTCCCCACCGCCGCGACCCGTCGTGGCCAGGGTGAAGGTGAACCTGCCTCGACCGTCGGGCAGGGTGAACACCGCCTCGGCGGGCGATGGTGACCCTGCCTGGTCCAGCCCGACGAGTTCCAGGTCGAACACCGGCATCAGCAGGTCGAACGGCGTACGCGGTGGGTGTGCCGCCGAGGCGGTCCGGAGGACCTCGAACGGCCACGGCTCGGTGACCGGGCCGGGCGGCGGTTCGGTGCCGACGGTGTCGAGCGGCCGAAGTGTCTGCGTCAGCCAGGTCACCACCGGACCGTCCAGTGTCGATCGAACGAGGATCGCGGCCAGCTCGATCTGTTCGGGTGACCGGTCAGTACCGCGTGCGAGCAGCGCGTCGAGGGTGGTCCCGGCGTGGGCGGCGGTCACCTCGACGGTCCCGTCGTCGTGCTGCCACCAGCGGCCGGCCAGGTCGAGGTCGGCGGCCCGGATCCGGGCGGTGCCGTCGGGCCGGAGTTCGTACCGGGCCTCGGGGGCGACCGGCTCCGGCTCGGGTTCCCAGTGGGCCCGGAGCCGGTTCGCCGACCACGACCGGCGCAGGGTACGCCCGTCGGCGACCTCGGCCCCGTACGCCGCCTCCATGGTCACCCGTTCAGGTCCGGCGACTGCCAGGCGCGCTCGAACGCCTCGTACGGGTCCTCCGGTTCATCCGCGACCAGGGTCCCCTGCACCTCCGCCCGGTAGTCGACCACCCGGTCGTCGCGCAGTCCGCTCGCCCGTACCTCGCCGGTGACGAGGGTCCCGGTGAAGTGCAGCGCCATCATGGCCCGGCGGGCCGACACCGGTAGCGGCGGCGGCACCCAGTCGAGGTGAAGGCCGGACGGCACCGGGGTCGGCGCGGTCCAACTGACGGTGGATACGCCCGCGTGCGGGGCGGACAGTTCGGCCCGGAGCCGCCCACCGGTCAGGTCCAGCGTGTACCGGCCGATGTCCTCGTGACCGCTGTCGGCGGTGGCGGCGAGCCAACTGATGTCGCCGATCACGCCGATGTCCTCGCCGAACAGCGTCACCTCGAGCAGTTCCGAACTCGTGGGCGGGAGCAGGGCCAGCTCCGCGACGACGGAACGGAACGCGACCCCGTCGGTGACCCCGGTCAGCTCCACCCGGTAGACGGCCGGTAGGGGGATCCCGCCGACCCGTCCGAAACCCGTACCGGCGCCGGGTTCCTCGGTACGCAGGAGCTGGGTGAGGGTGACCCGCTCGTCGTGCACCGGGGTCTGGATGTGGTACTCGGCGGTCAGCCGCATTGCCCCGTCGGCCGGTGCGATCCCACCGGCCATCGAGGCTCGGGCGGAGCCGTCGGGGCTGTTCCGGGCGGCGACGAAGCGTACGCCGGGACCCTCCGGCCGGTGCATGCCCGGCAGCGGGAAGAGGTCGTCCCGGGCGAGTCCCGGACGCGGTACGACGAGCAGGCGCCCGTCCGGGTGCAGCCACCACCCTGTCCCCTGCAACATCCGGTACAGACCCGGCCTCGCCCGTGCGGTGCCGTGGGTGTCCACCCGAGCGGGGCCATCCGGGACCAGCCGTCTCATCACGCCACCTCCGCCGAACGGGCCGTCACGTCGCATCGGGAAAGCCGTCCCGCATGGGAATCCGCGCGTTCGGCGTAGCCGTGCCGTCAGGGATGCGGTCGGGAAACCCCTGCCGTCAGGAAAGCAGAAGCCCGCTCGCGCGATCCGCTCAGTTGAGGGAATCCCGACCCGTCGTCGGTGCGATGCTCGGACGGTGATGGGACGACGGGCGAGACAGCAGGTACGTCGTCGCCGGGCAGCCTCGGGCGTCCGGGCGGAGCCGGGACCGGGACCGGGGGAGAACTTTGCCTGGCAGGTGCATGCGGCGCAGGAGTCCTGGACGGCCCAGCTCGACGTGAAAGCCTCGATCCTGCTCGCCTTCGAGGGCGGCACGATCGTCGTGTCGGTGCCGACCCAGGGTTGGCTCTCCGCGGCGGCCACCGACGGCTGGCCACGCTACCTCGGCCTCGCCGGGATCGTCACGCTGGTGGTGGCGATGGTCCTGACCGCGGTCACGATCGCGCCCCGGTTGGGCTCACCCCGCCGGCACCGGATCGAGTACCGCGACAACCTCGTCTACTTCGGACACCTTCGGCTCTGGTCGCCGCCGGCCCTCGGGCGCCGGTTGGACCGGCTGACCCTCGCCGATCACAACCAGATGCTCTCCCGGCAACTGGTCGTGATGAGCCGGCTCAACTGGCGCAAACACCGATTCCTTCAGGTGTCGATCGTCGCGCTCCTGCTCGCGCTGGGTGCGCTGAGTGGTCAGGTGTTCCTCGCCTGGCAGGGCTGAGCCGTCCCTCCGGGTCGTGCTGTCGGGTGTCCGACCGACGGGATCCGCTGCCTGACCGGCGAATCCCGTCTTTTGATGCGGAGCCGTCGCCGTCCTGCCGTGAACCTGTAGTCAGCGCCGGTCGACCGGGCCGCATACCCGGTCGACCGTCGCGTGACCGGCTGCGGGAGTGTGAGAGGCGGTTCAGCGATGGCGTCCAACGTCGAGGCAAAGATCATCGCAACCATAGAGAGTCGGGCCCGGCACCGTCCGGGCATCGAGCGGATCCGCTCCGCGTACGAGGTGATGGTCGGCCGGCTCACGTCGCTGCAACTGCTGGCCAACGAGGTACTGGGCGAGGTGCACCGCCATCCGGGGCGCCCGGAGTACGCGGACCTGGCCGGGGACCTGGGCGCCCTGCTGTTCGGGCCGGGTTCGCTGGAGGCACTGGTGCCGTCGGCGGTCGAGTTCGGTGGGCAACTGGGCGTGGTGCACGCGCGGGTGCACCGGGAGACGGTCAACATCGGCGTGCTCGGACGTACGCGGGCGGGCAAGAGCACCATCCTGCGGGGGATCACCGGGCAGGGGCGCAACGTCATCCCGTCCAGTACGGACTTCCCGACGACCGCCGCGCGTACCCGGATCCACCACTCGACGGACCGGCAGGAGGCGGTCATCTCGTTGCGTACCTGGGAGGCGTTCCGGGACGAGTACCTGCGGCCGTTGCACGAGGGGGCGAAGCTGGGCCCGGTGCCGGGTACGCCGGAGGAGTTCGTCGCCCGGTCGTACCCGGAGGCGGTCAACACCGACGCGGGCCCGGACCGACAGACGGACGCCGAGGGCAAGGTACGGGCGCAACCGTTCCTCGACAAGATCAACGAGGCGCAGCGGAGCTTCGGTGACTACCGGGGCATGCTGCTCGGCGAGCGCCGGACGATGACCGTGCCCCTGGCGGAGCTGCGGCCGTTCGTCGCGTATCCGGAAGGCGGGCGGGGGGACAAGCGCCTCTACCACGCGGTGCGCGACGTGCACATCTACTGCCCGTTCCGCCAGGTCGACCGGGCCCGGGTGGCACTGGTGGACCTGCCCGGCGCGAACGAGGCGGGCCTCGACATCGACCGGCACTTCCTCAGCGACCTGAACAACGACGTCGACCTGCTGATGTGCGTCAAGAAGCCGAACTCGGACAACGTGCACCACGGCAACGACGACTTCCAGATCCTGCAACTCGGCCAGGACGCCGGCCACGACGTCCGGCTCGCCGACTTCCTGGTCATGGTCGTGAACCGGGACAAGGCCCTGGCCGAGTCGTCCTTCCGCAACGCCTTCGCCGAGGTGGAGAAGGTGACCCGGCGCCAGGGCATCACGACGTTGGAGTGCAACGCCGCCGACGAGGCGAGCGTCCAGGACCGGGTGCTGCTTCCGGTGCTCGGTCACCTCGCCGACCGGCTCGCCGGTATGGACGCGATGGTCATCGCCGCCATGCGCCGCCGGTTGGACGAGATCATCGGTGAGACCCGTACCGTCGTCGGCCGGCTCGACCACCAGGTCAAGCGGTGGCGGCAGACCCTGCCGGACGAGGACGACCAGGTCCGCGCCCTCTCCTACGAGCTGCGCAACACCCTCGGCCAGGCGTTGTTCGAGTTGCAGGGCGCGTACGCCGACGCCGTCCGCCAGGAAACCCCGATCGAGCAGATCGAGCTGGCCATCGACACCGCCGAGGAGCAGGTACGCAAGTGGACCGAGGAGGGATTCGGCCGGGGGCAGCACACCGAGTGGGAGAGCCGGGCCATCGCCGGCCTGACGGTCGAACCGTTCCGCGAGTACGAGCGGCAGTTCAACCGTGCCCGGCAGGAGATCACCCGGCAGTTCCAGTTCGTCGACGCTTCCCTGCACGCCGCCGTCGAGAAGCTCTGGGCGGACGTTGCGGTGGTCCTGCGTACGCAACTGAGCAGCGAACTTGTGCCCGAGGGCAGCGACGCGCTGCCCCGCCTGCTCGCCTCGATCGACCACCTGAAGGTGCCGGCGTTCAAGCAGGCCGCCGAGCGCCTGGCGAGCCTGCAACGCGACTACGGCAGCCTCTTCCTGCGGGTGGCGACCCCGATCATCATCAAGGTCGACCTGGGCAGGTGGAAGGGGCGCCTGGTCGGTGCCGGCCCCGACGACCCGGAACCGGCGCCGCGCACGGACGGCCGAGCCGACCGGTCCGACGGTCGATCGACCCGGGCGGAACGCACGTCGTCGCGTGAGGAACGCGCGCCCGACAACGACGACGAGTGGTGGCTGAGCTACGACAAGCCCGCCGGGGGCGTACGGGAACAGCCGCCACGAGAGGCCGCGCAACCGCCACCGGCGGCGGAGCGGTCGGCCCCGGCCGGCAACGGCTCCTACGCCCCCGGCCCGTGGTCCGGTCGGCCGGCGCAGGAGGTGCACAACCTGGAGTCGATGTTGCGCGAGGTGATCGAGGAGACGGTCGCGGAGCTCGTGAAGGACCTGCGGCGCGAGTCGCTGTCGATCGCCCAGGTGCTGGCCGCGACCCTCTGGGTGTTCGCCGACGGTGCCGGTCGCACACCCGACGGCGAGTTCGAGTACCAGCGGATCTGCAAGCCGTACCGGACCAAGATCTGGCCTGGCGTGTTCGACGGGACGGTGGCGTTGATGGCGGACGGGATCGTGGCGCTCGACGACGGTGGCCGGGGCCTGGTCGACTCGGTGACCGCGCTCGACCAGGCGCTCGTGAGCAGTGCGGCCGGCTAGCGATGTCCGACGACACCTCCTGGCCGTCCCTGCGGGACTACCTGACGGCCATGCAGCGCCCGGCCGGCTCGCTGCTGGGCGAGAAGCCCGGCAGGTTCGTGCCGCTGCGCGAGGCGGACGACACGATCATGCCGGTCCAGGGGCAGTCGGCGTACGTCTTCTACGGTGACCTCGACGGCACACCGACCGTGCTGCGCTGCTTCAAACGGCCGCCGGACGAGTTCCTCCGGGAGCGTTACCTGCGGCTGGCCCGGTACACGGCGGAGGTCGGGTGCCCGTACTTCGCCGACTTCGAGTGGTGGGACGGCGGACTCTACGCCGGTGGCCGGCACACCCCAGTGCTGTTGATGGAGGACGTCGGCGGCCGGTCCATCCGCCAGCACCTTGCCACGGTTCGTGGCGACGAGGAGAAGCTGGACAAGCTGGCGGACCAGTGGTCCGGGCTGACCACCGACCTCACCACCAGTGGGCTGGCCCACGGCGACCTCCAGCAGGACAACATCTGGATCGCTCCGGACGACCGGCTGCGCCTGATCGACCTCGACGCGGTGTGGGCCCCGCCCCTGGCCGACCTGCCACCCCGGGAGGTCGGCCACCCCAACTTCCAGCACCCGAAGCGGATCGCCGACGGTTACTGGGGCTCCGACGTGGACCGGTTCTCCGCCCTGGTGGTCCTCATCTCGATCAGGGCACTTGCCCGGGATCCGGGTCTGTGGGACGAGTACCACCTCGACGAAAACCTGATCTTCACCGAGGAGGACTTCACCCGGAGCATGGCGTCGCCGATCTGGTTCCGGCTCGCCTCCAACAGCGATCCACGCGTACGCGACCTGACGGCACAGTTGGCCGAACTCTGCGCCGCCGGGTTGGCCGGCTCGGCGTCGCCGTACCAGGTGACCCGGCCGGCGCGGAGCACCGCTTCGGTCCCCCTGGTTGTCGCCCAACCGGTGCCGGCCGAGCCCGAGCCGGTTCCCGCCGACCGGACGTCGCCGTGGGCGGAGCCGGTCGTACTCAAGCCGCCGAAGGTCAAGGTCCCGAAGGTCAAACCACCGAAGGTCAGGGTGCCGAAGACCGAGCCGGTTCGAGTCCCGACACCGAGGACGACGCCAGGCCGGTCCGGTTCGACCGCACGCGTACGCCGCAAGCGCGGCTGGGTCGGGCCGCTGTTCCTGCTGGCGCTGGTCGTCGGCGTGATCACGGTTATCGAATCTTTGATCGGTTGATGGGGATGAGGATGAGCGACGCAGAGCTCTCGAAGCAGCGCCCCCGGCAGACTCTGTCGGTTCCGCTGCCGTACGCCGTCGGGGCCGTGCTGCTCGCGGTCGCGCTCGTGCTCGCGGTGTCGGCACTGGGCACCCGGCCGGCCGAACGACCGACGGTCATGGTCGTGGAAGCGGGCTGGCCCGTTGCGGACCAGGTGGCAGAGCGGCGACAGGAGGCTGCGCGACTGGGCGCGGACACCCTGGTCATCGTGGTCCACCTCGAACCGGCCGGTCGAGCCGCGGTCGCCGTCCCGGTACACAAGGACGACACCCTCGACGGCCTGGCGAAGAGGTGGGGAATCGACCCCAGGACGCTGGCGGCCGACAATCCGCGGCGCTTCGACAAGGGGAAACTGGTCAACCCGGCCGCGCCCATCTCGGTCCGGCTCACCAACCCCTACCAGGTCCCCGAGGGTCAACAGTTGTTCCGGTCGTGGGCGGTGGGCGGGCCGGCAGGGGAAACCGGTCCGGCCGCCGTCTCGGTCTTCACCACGGCCGGTGCACAGCCGATAGTGGACGCGCTGTCGTCGACCGTGGTGGTGCTCGATTCGACCGGGCAGGTGTGGGCCGGCCCGCCCGACCCTGCCCCCACCGGGGCGGCGTGGCGGTGGGTCCTGGTGGTGTTCCTGCTCATCCTGGCCGCCCTCTGCCTGGTGGTCGGACGGTTCCCGGCGGTGGGCCAGGTCGACGCGGCTCTGGCGCGGTTGACCCGGATGTGGCCGGACCGGTCCGTTCGGGGCCGGGAATCGTCCACCGGCGGGCCGTCCCCGGCGGCGCACCCCAACCCCGGTGGGCCGCCGGGTCCCGTCCGGACACCCCCGCGCGAGGACACCACCCCGCCCACCACCATGCCGCCCGCTGGTCCGCCGATGCCCGCGGCCGGTGCGGTGCCCAGGAGTGACATGCGGTCCTCGGCGGGAAAACCACCGGCCGTCGCGAGTCAGGGAAAACCACCGGTCGTCGCGAGCCAACCGGGGAACCTGCGCACGCACGCGGGATACGACGAGCCGGAGCAGCCACGACGGCCGGCTCCGGCTCCGGCCAATGCTCCGGCTCCGGTCGCGGCTCCGGCTACCGGCACGGCTGCCGGGTTCGACTTCACCCCCTGGATCGACCGGCAACGAGGGCCGGAATCAGCCGCCCAGTGCCCCAGGTGCTTCAGCTTCGGTCTGTTCCGCCGAGAGAGCGAATACCGATGCGACCGGTGCGGCGAGGCGGGCAGGGTCGCATCGGGGGTCTGGCCCGGCGTGGTGCTGGGCGGCGCCGGGACGTACGGCGGCAGCAAGCCCAGTCACTGAAAAGGAGGTACGGAAATGCAGGTGAATCGCAAGACCCCCGGTTGCTTCGTGTTCCTGCTCGACCAGTCGGCGTCGATGAGCCAGCCGATGTTGGGCGCCGAGAAGAAGACCAAGGCCCAGGCGTTGGCGGACATCGTCAACGAGCTTCTCCAGTCGATCGTCATGCGCAGCGTCAAGTCCCGCAACGAGCCGCCCCGGCACTACTTCGACATCGGTCTGATCGGATACGGCACCGGCGCACGCCCGCTCTTCTCCGGTGCACTGGCCGGCCGCCTGCTGGCTTCCGTCGCCGAGGTCGCCGCCGGAAAGATCCGGGTCGACCGCGACGCGGACGGTCACGTCCAGCCGATCTGGTTCGACCCGGTGGCCTCGGGGGTGACCCACATGTGCGCGGCCCTCGACCTCGCGGGCAAGATCGTGGAGGGGTGGACGAACAGCCATCCGGAGTCCGGCCCACCGATCATCGTGAACATCACCGACGGTTACGCGACCGACGGCGACCCGGTCCCGGTGTCGCGCCGGATCACCTCCGGCGGCACCAACCACGGCTCGACCCTGTTGTTCAACATCGCGCTCTCGTCCAGCGAGGCGACCACGGTGGCCTACCCGTCGACCGACCGTGCCCTGACCGACGAGCGGGCCAAGGCCCTGTTCCAGATGTCCTCCCCGCTACCGCCGCTGATGCGCCAGTACGCGGCCGAACTCGGCGCCGACGTACAGGACAACGCCCGAGGGTTCGTCTACAACGCCGACCTGGAAGCGATGATCCAGGCGATCGACGTCGGCACCAGGACCTGAGACCGATGACCACGGTCGGTCGGACGGACGGCTTGAGGTTCGTCGCACACGCCTACTCGTTCCCCAAGGACGAGGACCATCCCACCGAGTGGGAGGACGGTGCCGGCCACTATCTGGGGCGCGGGCGCGGCTGGTTCGCGGTGGCCGACGGCGCCAGCAGCGGATTCCACGTCAAGGAATGGGCGAAGCGGCTGGTCACCGGGTTCGTGACCCGACGGCTGGATTCCTCGGTCGCGTTGCAGGACCTCATAGACGAGGAGGGTGAGCGCTGGTCGGACACGCGGGACGCTCCGACCCGTGAGCAGGTCGAGCAGCAGTGGTGGCAGGAGGCCGCACCGCTGCGACAGGACACCGCCGCGGCGTTCGTCGGCGCGTACGTCAAGGCGACCGGTCCGCGTACCGGGATCTTCCGGGCATTTGCGGTCGGGGACTGCTGCCTGATGCACGTCAGGGAGTCGACGCTGCTGATGTCGTTCCCGTTGTCCAGCCCGGAGGCCTTCGCCCAGAATCCGGCGTTGGTCTACAGCCGGCCGGAGAAGATGCCGGCGGGCGTCGAGGGCATCCAGCTCTCGTCGGGTCAGCTCCGTCCGGGGGACATGCTGATCCTGGCCAGTGATCGGCTCAGCCAGTGCCTGCTGTGGCATTCCGCGAGGTCCGACGGGGCGGTGTGGGAGGCGCTGCGGGCGGTCGACCGGCAGTCCTTCGAGAGCCTGGTACGCGCCCTGCGTACCCACGGCAGCCTGGAGGTCGACGACGTCACCCTGCTCCGGATCGCCGTGCTCGCGGAGTAGAGCGGGGGCGGTGACCGACGGCAATCGGTCGCCGCCCCGCCAAATGGGCCGCTTCAAACGAGGTAGATATCGACGATGGATCCGTCACTCCGTACCACCCGAAGTTGATCGTCCGGGGCGATCGTGTGCAGCACGGCGGCGACCCGCAACGCCCGGTTCACGGCATCGGTCTGGGTGACTCGCCACCCGGAGGTCAGCGCATCGCGTGCGTCCAAGGCAGCGGGGGTCAGGTTGCAGGTCATCTTCGTCAGTCGCGACATCCCGTCACCGGGCTCGGCGGTCATGGGGCCGATCCCTGTGCCGCCGGCTCATCCAGCACCGACACCGCCCAGGCCAACTGGGGGCACCCAGCCGGGGTGCACTGTCGGCACGTTCCGGGCTGCCAACTGTTGCCACCAGGCTGGTGCTGCCGTCGCGTCATGTCAGCCGACATCCAGATCGCTGCCCGCGTCAATGGCTCATCCATCCGGCTCATCCCGCCGCCACCTCCCGCACGATCGCACTGGCGCGGACGTAGTTTCCGAAGCACGGCAGATGCCCCTGCCGCATCGGGTCCGTGCAGGTGGACCAGTGGGCGGACACCCACACCTCCGGCTCGCCCTCGCGCGTACGGGGGTCGGTCCTGTCGATGGCGACCACCTGGATCTCGGTCTCCTCCATGGCCGGGACACCGCCGGTGTACCACTCGCCCGCCCGGAGGTGTAGGAGCGTGCCCGGCGGCACGCTGGGCAGGATCACCTTCATGCCTGGGCCTCCCGCTCGGCCGCGAGCATCTGCGGGTCGGCTACCAGCCGGCGGGCTCCCGCCAGTCGGGAGCACCTTCCTGCTTGATACGACGGGCACAGTTTGCACTCCTCGCCGCGTTCGTGCGCCTCGACGGTCGCCCGCGCGATGCCCAGCAGCGCCGGCCACAGCGACCGGGACAGTGTCGTCAGCGGATGCGGCTTCTGGGCGGGACTCATCGGGTCCGCCACCACGCGGCCTGGCGGGAGTTGAGTCGCGCTCGCCTCTCCTGCGCGCTGGTCGTCTGCATGCCGGCCACACCGGAAGACATGGTTGGTGCGTCGGCGGCGGGCCTACGGGGCGGCCGATCGCGAAATGGCCCGATCGGGTCCGGATTGTCGCCGGCAAACCACTTCCATCGCATCGCATACCTCCGGTCCACTACCGACGGGGCAGGTGCGGCGCCACCGCCAACAGGGGCGCCACACCCGCTCATCAGGCAGCCGGGCTGCCCCTCTCCCGTAGCCTTGCCGATACTCTGAGCACACGGCAGCAGGTCCGCGTCTCCACTCGTCTCCAAACACCGGGGCCTCGACTTGAGAGGGCGGGAGGCTTGGACGGTGTCGGTACCGTATTGAAGACCATGAGGGAGACCGCAGGTCTCTCCCTGGCTGCACTCGCGGCCCGATCGGTCGTCTCCAAATCTCACCTCGGGCACCTGGAGACCGGCGAGCGAATGCCCACGGCGGATATCGCCGCCGTACTCGACACGACCCTCCGGGCCGGTGGGGTACTGATGGAGCTGGCCGCACTGGAGCGGGGAGGTAGAGACGACATGCGACGCAGAGCCCTACTCGCGACCGTTGGCGCGGCCGCGAGTCTCGGTGCGATCGGTGGACCGCACGCGCTCGGGGACATGGTGCGGCACGGGCTGTTGGATGCGGCGGGCACTGAGGAGGACTGGGACGAGGTGCTCGCGACCAACACCCGGTTACTGGTGACTGATCCGTCCCCGCTGCTCGGAGCCTCGCTGCTGACGAACCTCATGGTGATCAAGCAGCAGATGCGGGAGAACCCGGCACGCGGGCTGTTCCGGTCCGCCGCCGGCCTCGGCATCATCTACGGCCTCTGGTTGGGCAACCATGACCAGCTCGGCGGTGCCGGCCACTGGTACCGGACCAGCGCCACCCTCGCGGACAGATCCGGGGACACCGACATGATGGCCTGGGTGCGCGGTCGGGCCGCGTCACGTGGGGTCTACGAGGACTGGACCGTCGATCATGCGCTGAACGTGGCCACCACCGCGTTGGCCGTCACCGCCCGGCCCACGCTCGGTGCGCTGGAGGCACACGCGGCGCAGGTCGGGGCGTACGCCCTGACCGGAGATGCGCGGCTTGGCCGGGCGGCGGTTGAGGCCATGGCTGATGTGGCCGAGCAACTACCCGCGCCGTCGGCCGGGCCGGGGCCGGTGGAGCGGACCGTGTTCCTGTCCGCGTTCCTGGAGGCCCGTGTCGGCACCCCGGACTCGGCTGAGGCTGCGTACGAGCGGGCGGAGTCGGCTCTTGCGGGGCTTCCCACCTGGCTGCTCGAAAGCCGGGTGTACCGAGCGCGGGCGATGGTCGCTGACGGCGATATAGCCGGCGGGTTGGCGTACGCATTGCAGGCGGTCGATGGATTGCGGCACGATGTGAGGGTGATCTCGGTTGCCGTCCGAGACGTGTGCCAAGCGGTACCGGCCTCGTATCGGGGTGATTATCTGCACGAGCTGCACCGGCATGCCAGCCCCATCCCCGGCCCCTGGGAGCGACTCCGATGATCAAGCCACGTAGGTTCATCGCCCATACGCGTGCCGTGTGTCGCGCCTCCGCCGGCATCCTGGCCAGGGCGGGCCACCGGGGCACGATCCGCAACCACGGCAGTTGATGCAGACTTCGCAGGTCGGCCGATCGTGCGGTCGGCATGTCGTCTGCGACTCGCCGTGATCCGCCGAGTGACGTCGGGTTCATGGGTGCCCCATCAACTCGCCTTTGATGTAGGCGATAGTTGACGAAATACCCGAATCATCCGTTTGGTCATAGTCGTTGGGATAGCTTCGGCATTGTCTTATCTCGGCAGCACTTCGGGAGCCACGATGTCGCATCACCTTGACACCCCGCACGCCGCCCAGACGGGCCAGCTCTACCTTGACGACCTGTTCGTTTTTCCCGGCGAACGCGGCACCGTGCTGGTGCTGGACGCGAACAGCTCGGTCACGAACGTGGACCTCCAGCCGGGCTTCCACCACGAGGGCCGGTACGAGTTCAAGATTCACGTCAACGGCTCGGTGATGGAGGAGTTGACCTACCGGGTCGCCTTCGGCGAGTTCGACGGTCAGGGGCAGGACCTCACCGTGTCCGTCCTCACGGGTGCGGATTCTCGTGAGGACGGGGCGACGGGTGCGGTGCTTGCTCAGGGCCGTACCGGTGAAGAGGTGACCGGGCAGGGCCTGCGGGCGTGGGCCGGGAGGATCACCGACCCCTTCTACGTCGACCTGGACCTGCTCGCCACCGTCAACGGCGCGGTGGCGAAGGGTGCGAAGCTGGACCGGTCGGCCTGGAAACCGGAGCAGGCGAAGAACACCTTCGCCGGCACCACCGTCGACTCGATCGTGCTGGAGTTGGTCGACGACGAGTTCTTCTCCGACGGCGCGACCATCGGTGTGTGGGCCGCGTCCAAGCTCGCCACCGACGCCGGCGGCTGGCGTCAGATCAACCGCGCGGGCCACCCGATGATGTGGCCGATCTTCTGGCCCACCGACACCGACTTCTCCAACCCGGCCAACACCCGTCACCCGTGCGAAGACCTGGCGCAGGACGGAGCTGCGATCGCCGGCGCGGTCGCCGGTGCCGTCGCCGCGACCGGTACCTCCCAGGACCCGGAGGCGTACGGCTGGAGCGTGGCGCGCCGGGTCTATCCGGATGTGCTGTCCTACGAGGTGGGCACCCCGGCGAACTTCGGCTTTGCGAAGATCAACGGTCGGACGCTGGCCGACAACGCCCCCGAGGTGATGATGTCGCTGGTGGTCAACACGGCAATCAACTCCGGCCTCACCCCGGACACCACCAAGGACGCCCGCACCGACGCCTTCCCGTACGTGGTCCCTGTCGCGCGGTGAGGGAGGGGGCGCCGGACCCGTCAGACACCGACCGGACGGTCCGGTGCCGGTCCGGTCGACTCGCGTACGGTCAGGGTTGCCGGCAGGATGACGGTCCGCCGGTCCGGTTCGGCGGTGGGTTCGTCCAGTCGGGCCAGCAGCATCGCGACCGCCACCTCACCTGCCTGCTCGATCGGCCCGGTCAGGGTGGTCAGCGGCGGGTGGCAGAAGTCGGCGCCGAAGATGTCGTCGCAGCCGACCACGCTGAGGTCGTCGGGGACCCGTACACCCCGTTCCCGGAGCCGGGGCAGCATGCCGATGGCGAACAGGTCGTTGAAGCAGACGCAGGCGGTCGCCCCGGCGGCGAGCACCGCGTCGGCGGCGGCCGATCCGGAGCTGCGCCCGCGCGGGAACGGCCCCACCTGGCGGAACCGTTGCCCGTACCGTTCACCGGCCGCGCACATCGACCGCCACCGGGCCCGGTTCGACCAGGCGGTGTCCGGGCCGGCGACGTAGACGATGTCGCGGTGTCCCAGGTTGACCAGGTGTTCGACGGCCAGGCCGATCCCGGTCGGGGTGTCGATGACCACGCTCTGCACGCCCCGGACGTTGCGGTTGACCGTTACCAGCGGGATCTCCCCGGCCAGCGTGGTCAGGGCGCCCTCGGGGAGCCGGGAGGCGGCGAGGATGGCGCCGTCGAGGGAGCGGCGCATCTTGTGCAGCATCTCCGCCTCGTGCTCGCCGGAGTCCTCGGTGTCGATCAGCAGTTGGGCGTAGCCGGCGGCCTTCAACCGCTGCTGGGTGCCCCGGATCAGTCCGAAGTAGAACGGGTTCGTCACGTCTGAGATCAGCACCGCGATGGTCCCGGTCCGTCCGGAGATCAGGGCCCGCGCCTGCGAATTGGGTACGTAGTTCAGCTCGCGGGCGGCAGCCTGGATCCGGTCCCGGGTGGCGGCGTTGACCCGGCCGGGTTTGTTCAGTGCCCGGGACACGGTCGACGGTACGACGCCGGTGACCCTGGCGATGTCGGTGATGGTGACCGGGCGGGTGCGGCGACCGCCCTCGCTGCTTCCCATCTCGCCAGGCAACCACGGTTGGCAAAACGATGGCAAACGATTGCCGTCGATCACGGTCGATTGTTACGGTCCCGTGAATTCCCGCCACCGAGGTGCGCCGGTGCGCTGCCTCCCGCCGAGGAGCTGAGGTAGATGAAAGCGCGACGAACTCTGGCCGGGCTGACCGGTCTGATCGTGGTCGGGCTCGGCCTGACCGCCTGCGGCGCCGACGAGAGCGGTTCGGGCGGGGCCGGATCCAGCCTGGACGTCCTGGTCCAGGCGAACTCGATCTACCCCGAGCAGCAGCGGAAGTGGTTCTCCGACGTCTCCGCGAAGTTCGCGGCGGAGACCGGGGTGACCGTACGGTTCGAGACGTTCGCCTCCCCGAACGACGAGCTGACGAAGATTCAGACCTCGGTCCTGTCCGGCCAGGGACCGGACATCTACTCCCTCGGCACCACCTTCACCCCGACCGCGTACGCGACCGGCGCGTTCGTGGAGTTCACCGACGACGACTGGGCGAAGATCGGTGGACGGGACAAGTTCCTCCCCGCCACCCTCGGCATCTCCGGACCCGAGCCGGGCAAGGAGGTCGGCGTACCGTTCGCCAGCCGGCCGTTTGTCATGGCGTACAACAAGGAGTTGCTGGCCGCAGCCGGCATCGACAAGCCCGCCGAGAGCTGGGACGGGCTGCGCGAGCAGGCCAAACGGCTCACCACCAGTGGCCGGTACGGTCTCGCGGTCGCGTACGCCGACTCGTTCGACCCGTGGAAGTTCATCTGGGCGATGGACGTGCAGGCGGGCAACCCCCTGGTC
Source organism: Micromonospora sp. NPDC004704 (assembly GCF_053601675.1). Taxonomy (NCBI): domain Bacteria; kingdom Bacillati; phylum Actinomycetota; class Actinomycetes; order Micromonosporales; family Micromonosporaceae; genus Micromonospora; species Micromonospora sp. NPDC004704. Next base: position 61,483 of record NZ_JBSGCD010000006.1, read on the forward strand.
ACCGGTGGCACGCTCCGGCTGGACGACCCGACCACGCTCGCCGCGTACCGCAGCTATCTCGGTTGGCTGGCGACTGACAAGGTGGTCGACCCGGCCTCGGTCGGCTGGAAGAACGCGCAGGCCATCGCCGCTTTCGCGGGCGGTAAGGCGGCTTTCCTGCCGATGGTGTCCGCCACCTCGAAGGTGACCCTGGACGCCTCCTCGGTCGCCGGGAAGTACGCGTACGCGATCATGCCGACCGTGCCGCCCGGCGCGTCGGCGGTGGCGGCGTCGGGGCGACCGGCGACGAGCATCCTCTCCGGGGACAACCTGGTGGTGGCGAAGTACAGCAAGAACAAGGACAACGCCCTCAAGCTGATCAAGCTCCTGACCGACCCGGAGATGCAGGGCACCTACTACAGGACGTTCGGTGAGCTGCCGACCAACACCGAGGCGGCGGGCGCCCTCAGCGGTGACCCGGCGCTCGCCGCGCTGGTCGAGTCGTCGTCCAAGGCGGTCGGTACGCCGTTCAGCGGCGCCTGGAGCCAGATCCAGCTCGCACTGGTCAACGTGGTGGTCCAGTCGATCCCCACCCTGTCCGCCGGCCGGATCGACGAGGCCAAGCTGCGGTCGCTGCTCGCCGAGGCGCAGAAGACCGGGCAGGCAGCGCTGGACAAGGCCAAGTGACGCCGGCACCGCTGACCGGCGAAGGTCCGGTGACCACGGCGGCCCCGCCCGGCGCGGAGCAGCCGAGGTCCGCGCCCGGCCCGGTCCGCGCGCCGGCCCCGGTCCACCGCCCGCCGACCCGGGCCCGGCGTACGCGGCAACGCCACCGTCCGCTGTGGATGCTGATCCCCGGTGGGCTGCTGACCCTCGTGGTGATCGTCGTCCCGCTGCTCACCGCCGGTTACATCTCCCTGCTCGACCTCGACCAGTACTCGATCCGGCAGTGGGTGGGTGCGCCGTTCGTCGCGTTCGACAACTACGTCGAGGCGGTCTCCGCCTCCCACCTGCCGCACGCCATCGGCGTCAGCCTCGGTTACGCGCTGCTCGCCACGGTCCTCACCCTGCCGCTGGGTGTCGCCGCCGCACTCGCCACCCACGACCGGTTCCGGGGTCGGGCACTGGTCCGGTCGATCTTCCTGATCCCGTACGTCCTGCCGGCGTTCGTGGTCGGCACGGTGTGGCGGATCATCCTGCAACCCGACGGGGTGGCCAACGCCGCGCTCGGGCAGCTCGGGTTCGCGCCCGGACTCTGGCTCAACGGTCCACGCAGCTTCTGGGCCCTGGTCATCGTGCAGGTCTGGACCGCGTGGCCGCTGGTCTACCTGCTGGCGGTCTCCGGGCTGCACACCGTCGACCCGGTCGTGCACGAGGCCGCCGCGCTCGACGGGGCCGGCTGGTGGGCCAAGCTCCGCTACGTCATCGGGCCCTACCTGCGCGGGCCGGTCTCGTTGGCGCTGGTCATCTCGTTCCTGCACCACGTCAACAACTTCACCCTCCCGTTCGTCCTGTTCGGGGTGCCGGCGCCGCGTGACGTCGAGGTGCTGCCGGTGCTGACGTACGTGGAGAGCTTCCAGAACTTCCGGTTCGGGCTCAGCGCGGCGATGGCGGTCCTGTCTCTGGTGCTGGTCGCCATCCCGATCGCGGTCTACCTGCGAGCCGTCCGACTCGACACCGGAGACGAGGGGCGTACGCCATGACCACCCGTACCCGGGCCACCCGGTCGGCGGAGATCACCCGGCTGCTGCCCGGCCCGCTGCGGGCCCTCGTCCTCGCGGTCCTGTTGCTGCTGGTCGGGGCGCCGCTGCTCTACATGTTCCTCGCCTCGATCAATTCGGACCTCTCCGTCGCCGCCGGTGAGTTCCTGCCGCGCAGCCCGGACTTCGGCAACTACCGGCGGATCTGGTCCACCACCGACCTCGGCCCCGGACTGGTCAACAGCGTGCTGGTGGCCGGCGCCGTCGCGGTGGTCTGCGCCCTGGTCTCGATCGTCAGCGCGTACGTCCTCGTCCGGGTCGCGTTCCGGGGCCGGATCGCCATCCTGCGGGGTCTGCTCGCGTTGCAGACCATCCCCGGCACGCTCATGCTCCTGCCGGTCTTCGTGCTGTTCGCCAGCGCCGCGACGGTCCTCGGGGTCCCGGTGATCGGCACCCGGTGGGCGCTGTGGCTCACGTACCTGACCTTCGGGCTGCCGTTCTCGACCTGGGTCATGGTCACCTACCTGCGCGGCCTGCCCCGCGAGCTGGACGAGGCGGCACGGGTCGACGGGGCCTCGTCGTGGCGGGTGCTGACCCGGATCATCGTGCCGCTGAGCTGGCCCGGACTCGCCGTCTCCGGCATCTTCGCCTTCCTGCTCGGCTGGAACGACGTCCTGTTCGCCTCCGTACTGACCAATCCCGACACCCGTACGGCGGCGGTGTCGCTCCAGATCTTCGGCGCCACCCAGGAGGGCGGTGCGATCCCGGTCTACGGCCAGCTCATGGCGGCGGCGCTGATCTGCGCCGTACCGGTGGTCGTGCTCTACCTCTTCTTCCAGCGCTACCTGATCAGCGGCCTCACCACCGGCGGGGTGAAATGACCCCGGCCCCGCTCGCCGCGAGCCCACCGGACGATCGGAGAACGGACCGTATGAACGGCGGCGCCACCGAACCACCCGCCCCGATCGACGTCGCGATCGTCGGTGCCGGCATCATCGGCGCGAACCACGCGGCGGCCGTCGACCGGCACCCCCGCCTGCGGGTCGCCGCCCTGGTCGACCCGGACGAGGCGGCCAGCCGCGAACTGGCCCGGAGCATTGCCGAGCGCACCGGAACCGGGCCGCCCGGCCGCTACCCGAACCTCGCCGACGCGCTCGCCGACCGCCCGATCGGCCTGGTCGCGATCTGTACGCCGAGCGGCCTGCACGCCCCGATCGCCGAGCAGGCGGTGGCCGGGGGCGCCCACGTGGTGATCGAGAAACCGTTGGACGTGACCCTGCGCCGGGCCAGGAGGCTGGCCGACGCCGCCACCGACGCGCGGGCCCGGGGACTCGTCGTCTCCGTGGTGAGCCAGCACCGCTTCGACCCGGCCAGCGTGGCGGTCGCCGACGCCGTCGCCGCCGGGCAGCTCGGGCCGATCACCTCCGCGGTGGCGTCCGTACCGTGGTGGCGCGACCAGGGCTACTACGACTCGGCCGACTGGCGCGGCACCTGGGCGTACGACGGCGGTGGTGCGCTGATGAACCAGGGCGTGCACACCGTGGACCTGCTCCTCTGGCTGCTCGGGCGACCGGTCGAGGTCTCCGCCCAGACGGCGAGGCTGGCCCACCACGGGATCGAGGTCGAGGACGTGGCGGTCGCCACCATCCGGTTCGCGTCCGGGGCGCTGGCCGTGCTGCACGCGACCACGGCGGCCTACCCCGGTCTGGGGACGCGGCTCCAGGTGCACGGCACCCTCGGCTCCGCGGTCATCCACGACGACCAGCTCGAATATTTCCACGTCGCGGGCGACACCGAAGACCGTCCGCCCCGACGGCCACCCAACCAGGCAGCCGAACGGGTCCCGGTCGGTGACCTGCGCGGCGCACCCAAATCGGAGGACGGTTTCGTGCTCGGTCACCTGCGCCAGTACCAGGATGTCGTCGACGCGATCGACCGGCGGCGACCACCCGGTGTCACGGTCGAGGACGGGCTGCTGTCGCTCGCCGTGGTCGAGGCGGTCTACCGGTCCGCCGCACTGGCCCGCCCGGTCGCGGTCGCCGACGTACTCGCCGGGGCCTTCGACGACCTGCCGTACGTCACCGGCGGCACGGTGCCGGTCCAGGCAGGGGAGGCGGGGCCCCGATGAGGTTCTCCGTCTTCACCGCGTCGACCCCGGAGTGGACACCGACCCAGGCGGCGAACGCCCTGGCGGCACAGGGCTGGGACGGCATCGAGTGGCGGGTCACCGACCAGGAGCCGTCGGCCGAGCCGGGCTTCTGGGCCGGCAACCGGGCCACCTGGCCGCTACAGGGGCTGGAGGACCACCTGGCCGAGATAGCCAGGATCACCCGGTCGGCCGGGCTCGACTACTCCGGCCTCGGTGGGTACGTGCGCTGCGGCGAGCGGGCGGACGTGGAGCGGATGCTGGCCGCCACCGCCGCTCTCGGCGCCGGCCGGGTACGGGTGACGATGCCGGCGCTGGGCACCGGCCGGTATCCGGAGCTGTTCGACGCCACCCGCCGTGACCTGGACTGGGCCGCCGGCCGGGCCGCCGCGTACGGGGTCAGCGTGCTGGTCGAGCTGCACCACCGGACCATCGTGGCGTCGTCGTCGGCCGCGATTCGGCTGGTCGAGGGGCTGGACCCGGCCCGGGTCGGGGTGATCCACGATGTCGGCAACCTGGTCATCGAGGGGCACGAGGACTACCTGGCGGCGTTCGAGATGCTGGGTCCGTACCTCGCCCACGTGCACGTCAAGAACGTCGCCTGGCGGTCGGTGGGCCAGCGGCCGGACGGGGCGACCGTGTGGGCGGAGGACTGGGCGCCGCTGCGGGACGGGCAGGCGGACCTGGACGCGTACTTCGAGGCACTGGCGGCGATCGGGTACGACGGGTGGGTGACGGTCGAGGACTTCTCCACCGCCCAGCCGCTCGCCGAACGTACCCGTGACAACCTGGCGTACCTGCGGGAGGTTGCCGAACGGGCACGCTCCGGCCACTCCTCGGCCTGAGATCCGGTACCGCCGCTACGGGTTGAGTTCGTCGGTGAAGCTCGCCAGCTCCCGCCCGTCGGCCCCGTACGCGACCAACCGCCCGTGGGCCATGTTCGCGCTGCGGAACGAGAACTCCCGCTGCCCCGGATGGAGGTCGAGCAGCGGGATCACCCGGGGCGCACCGCCGGGCGCGGACCGGTATTCGAGCCGGGTGACGGATCCGTCAACGACGCCGTTCACCCGTACCTTCGTCTTCTCCCGGACGACGCCGAAGCGGACCGCGGCCCCGGCCGACGGGGCAGCGCATCCCGCGACGTCCCGGCAGTAGTAGAAGTAGCGCGGGTTGTCCGCGTCCGTCACGGTGTACGCCTTGAACGTCGGGTCGGCCCCCGCTGGCAGCGGCAGTACGGCGAAACACGCCAGCGTGGCCGTGACCGCGGTGACCGCCCGCAGCCAGCCGCGACGCTGACCGGCAGGCCGACGGGCGGTGCCGACCGCGACCACGGCGATCCCGCCGAAGCCGGCCAGGCAGACGGTGACCGCACCGAGGGCGCGGGCGTTCTCCAGCAGGAACTGGAGGCCGGGGAAGGTCGACACGTCGTCCAGCAGCGCACCGAGACTGAACACCGTCACCACCAGCAGGGCTGCCCCGGCGACCCGGCGCAGCACGCCCCGGGCGGCGACCAGGAGCATCGCCGCGAGCACCGTCCAGACCTGGTGGTGGGTCCACGACACCGGGGAGGCGACCACCGTGGCGCAGCCGACCAGGACCGCGGCGCGTACCGGCTGGTCGTCCAACTGGAGACTCCGGGCCCGCAGCAGGGCGGTGCCGCAGACCAGGGCAACCAGCGCGGCCCAGAGCAGCGGCAGCGTCTCTGGGGACACCCCGACCCGCATCAGCATGCCGTGCACGGACTGGTTGCCCAGTGAGGCGAGGTTGCCGATCCGGGACGTCTCCAACATCATCCCGGTCCAGTACGTCCAACTGTCGGTGGGCAGCACGACCGCCGCGAGGACGGCGCAGCCCACGAACGCACCGAGCGCGCGGGCGGCGTCCCGGTGCCGGCGCGAGACCAGGAAGAAGATCACGAACAGCAGCGGGGTCAGTTTGATCGCGGCGGCGACGCCGACCAGCACGCCCCGGTAACGCGCCGGGGTGAGCCCCACCGCGTCGACCAGGGCGAGCAGCACGATGAACATGCTGACCTGGCCGAACCGCAGGTTGCTCTGCGCCGGTGCGGAGACCAGCACCGCGCAGGCGATGGCGGCGACGACGAGCTGACGGTGCCGGGGCGCGACGGGGAACGCGCCACGCACCGTCGCGGCGATGGCGGCCACCGCCGCGATCGTCCCGACCAACCAGATCACCTGTACGGCGGACTCCGGCAACGCCACCATCGGGCGCAGCAGCAGCATCGCGAACGGCGGGTACGTGAACGGCCCACCGTTGGCCGCGGCGTACTCGTACAGCGGGCGGGCGGCTTCGACGGTCTGCGCCGCTCCGTAGTAGATGTGCAGGTCGGACAGACGGTCCCAGTCCGGCCGGCGGAGCACCAGCACCGACGACACGACGGCGATCACGCCGAAGAGCGACCACATCGAAGCAGCCCTACGCCATGGCATCGGACCAACGTACCCAACATGCGCGTCGGAGGGCACACAGCGTGTGGGATCGATGCTAGGTTGACGTCCCGGTCCCGGCAGCGGTGAGTGGCGGGGCGATGACCAACCGTTGGAGAGATCGTGTCCGGAACGGTGACGCAAGACCAGTGGCAGGCCGCCCGGGGCGCGTTGCGTGATGCCGGAGACCGGTTCGTCGACCTGATCTCCGGGGCGCGGGGCGAGACACCGGTGACCCCGCACTGGACGGTCGCGCAGATGACGGCCCACGTCGCGGCGACCGCCCGGCTCTACGCCTCGATGGTCGAGACCGATCCCGTCCCGCTGCCGGTCCCCGGACTCCACGAGCGGCTACAGAGCACCACCGTGGACACCGTCGCAGACCTCAACGAGGTGTTCCTCGCGCACTACCCCGAGCGCGACCTGACCGTGCTCGGCGAGCAGCTACGGGCCGACATCGACCACATCCTGCGGGTGACCGCCGACCGGGACCACGCGGCCGGGATCGACTGGCTCGGCGGATCGTACCCACCCCTGGCCGGGATCCTCGCCCACCTGGTCAACGAGCTGATGATCCACGGCTGGGACATCGCCCGCCTCCTGCGGGTGCCGTGGGAGATCCCGCCCGCGTACGCCGGTCTGTACCTCGACCTGTTCGTCATGGGCATGCTCGGCGACGGTTATGACCACGGACGGCTGCTGGACAACGACGAGCCGCCACGGGAGCGTCGGATCGCGGTCGAGTTCCGCTCCCGGTACACCTCACCGGTCACGGTCGTGCTGCACAAGGGTTTGGTGACCTCCGAACCGCCCGGATCCGCTCCGGACATACGGCTGTCGTTCAACCCGGTCACCCTCAACCTGCTGATGTTCGGCCGGGTCGGAACGGCGCGGGCACTGCTCAGCAGGGGAGTGGCCGTCACCGGTCCCCGCCCCTGGCTGCTGCCGACCTTCCTGCGTACGCTGCGTGCACCCGGCCCCCTGCGCGCACCCGCCGCCTGAACGACGCCGGCCACGTCACCACGCCCACGGTTTACCGCATTTCCGGTACGGGTACCGCACCCGGAAGATCGACCGGTGAACCGTCGGCGAGGAGTGGGGAGCAGTGCGGCTGCGGCGTACGGATCTGACGAAACCCGGCTACGGCCGGCGCGTACGGGGCCGTGGGGTCAGCTTCCTCGACCGCGACGGACGCCCGCTGCGCGACCCGGACGAGGTGCAACGCCTCCGTGAGCTGGTGATCCCACCGGCCTGGCGGGACGTCTGGATCTGCCCCGATCCCCACGGCCACATCCAGGCCACCGGAACCGACGCGGCCGGACGGAAGCAGTACCTCTACCACCCGCGCTGGCGGGCGAACCGGGACCGGGACAAGTTCGCGCACGTCCTGACGGTCGCCCGGCGGCTACCGGCGTTGCGCCGGAGAATCAACCGTGATCTTGCCGGCCGGGGGCTGAACCGTGCCCGAGTGCTCGCCGCCGTCGTCAAACTGCTCGACCTGGGCATGTTCCGCATCGGTGGCGACCAGTACGCCACCGGCGACGACCCGACGTACGGCGTGTCGACCCTGCGCCCGGAACACGTACGCCCCGGGCGCGGCTGCGTGGTCCTGGAGTTCGCCGCGAAGGGTGGGATCGAACAGGCACGGCAGGTCACCGACCCGGAGGTCTGCCGGGTCCTGCGGGACCTGCGCCGCAGGCGCCGCGACTCCGACCGGTTGTTCGGATACTGGGCGGGGCGGCGCTGGCACGACGTGCACGCCGACGACGTCAACAACTACCTGCGCGAGTTGAGCGGGATGCCGATGTCGGCGAAGGACTTCCGTACCTGGAAGGCGACGGTGCGTACGTCCCGGGTGCTGGCCGAGGCGGCGCCGCAGCGGTCGAAGACCGGCCGTCGCAGGGTCGTCGCCGAGGCGATGCGGGACGTGTCCGACCTGCTCGGCAACACCCCCGCCGTCGCGCGGACGTCGTACGTGGACCCGACCCTGCTCGACCGGTACGACAACGGCCAGACACCCGACATCCAACCCGGTACGTCCGACGAGGCGGCCGAACGCGCCGTGCTCAGATTCCTTGGCTAGTGCCGTGACCGGATAGGTTCGCCGGGTTGCCGGTGAAGCCGATCTCCTCCTAGGACCGCGGTGTGCTGACCCAGCGCCACGTGGTGAGACGAGGGTGCCCCGGCAGTTCGGTGCGGCCGGTGGCCCACAGCAGGGTGAGCCAGGGATCCGTACCGCTCGGAGCCTCTGGAAACAGACGGGCGAGCACCCGCGAGCAGAGAGCGGAGGGCGGGGTCCAGGCAAGCCCGAAGCCTTCCGCCAGATCGTGCATGTGTACCAGCGTCTCTACCACCCCCATCGCCGCAAAGCCTTCGGGGTCCGACACCCCGGCGCCGTGGTGGGCGCGGACCCGGGGCGGCGTCGTGCGCACCATGGCGACCAGCAGCGCACCACACGCCTCCAGCACCTGCACCAGGCCGGCCGGACCCGCGTCACGGTCCGCGAAGAGGAAGTTCGCGGGCCCGTCCGGCCTCTTCCGGCTCAACACGAAAGGGACATGGGTGTCCAGCGGCGGGCTCTGCGGCCCCAACTGCACGGCGTAGTAGAACAGGTCATCGGCGAGATGCTCGGCGGTCTCCCAGCAGTCCCACTCCAGCGAACCGGCCCTACCGGCCCACCCCTGTGGGGGTGCCTCCCGAAGGACGCCCACGGCGAGCCGCACGGCAAGGTCGACGTCGTCCGCGGTGACGGGAGACAAGACTGATCCGGTTTCGGCTGATCGAGACATGGCAGCACCGTATCGCGAGGGAAGAGGGCAACCTGATTCAGTCCGCGAGAACCGGAGCCGGATGTTCGCCACTTCGGCGCCACCTCGGCTTCCGGTCCCCACGGATGTTCGTCAGAACGAGCGGCTACGTCACCCTGCGTACCTACACCTCCACTGCACCCCGAACTCCTCGCAGCGCCGCTGCGAGGTCGGCAGCGATCTCGAAGGTCGGTGCCGCCCTCCCGGTCTCGTCTGCGTCCAGCGCGATGTGCTCGACGCGGGCCAGCATCTCCGTTGCGGTTTCCCGGTCATGGAGCGCCATCGCCAGTTCTGCGCGGTACACCAGTACCTCTACGTGTGTGACGGGGTCATCGTCGGCCTGCGGGCGAGCCAACGCGCTGTCGAGGATGCGGACTGCCTGGCCGGCGTCACCTTTGGAGTCGGCCAGCACGACGGCGTTCGCCAGCGCTTTGGCGAGTCGTCCGGCGGGTGCGGGTGCGGGGGCTGGCGTGGGCATCGTGGCGGGGTTCTGGAAGACGCGGATCCAGTTGCCGCCCGGGTCGATGACGCTGAATCCGCCCAGCCCGTCGGCGTTCTTTCGAGCCCTGGGCCGGGTCATCCGCGGCATTCCGGACACCAGGACTTTGCCGTACGCGGCCCGCATGCCGGTAGCGAAAGCCCGGTGCAGTTCCGCGATGTCCGGGGTGATCACGAGACAGGAGCCGTAGGAATGCTCTGGGTCGAACCCGGCGATCTCGAAGAATTGCAGGTGCAGGTCTTCACGTTGCAGTGCCACGCAGGGGTTGGGTTTGCGCTGCTTATACGTGGTGCTGAAGCCGAGAACCCGGTAGAAGGTTTCGATGTCGTCAATCGACGCGCAGGGCAGCAGGGGAACGGTCACCTCGTTGGTCATGGCTCTTTCCTAGGCGTCACGGAGGGTCCGTCGCACATGGAAATAGCCGATCATCGCCCGAGCCCATCCGATCGGCCGATGCGACCGCAGTCGGCGTGCGACCGACGAGCCTCCAAAGTGACGAGATCTCGCTGGCGCCCGAACTCACTGACATCTGGCGCTCGCGAGCATCGGCGGAGCGGCAGGCGCCTGGTACAGCTCACGGCGGCGCGTACCCGGCGCCGACGATGATCCGTGTATCGACCTGCGGCGCGAGTTCCAGGAGGCAGGGCTGCGCGTGTTTCTCGCCAACGACGACCTGCGCGTCCGCTGCCGCATCATCTCGCTGCTGAACCTCCGCGTCGACGAGAACTCGCCGGAGCTGCACCCGCTGATCGCCGAGGTGATCCGGATCGCCCACGCCCACCCCGACGACGCCATCGTCAGTCGCATCCGCGCAGGAACCTGATGGTTCGCGGCGGACACTCTATGCGGCTGATCAAGTCGTGTCGTCACCCCGGACGAGCCATCGACGGATCGTCGACAGGTCCGCCTCGGTCAGGCCGGTGTACGGGTCGACACGGTGCAGCAGCGCCCTTGCCAGGTGATGCGCCTTGACCCATCGCCGGTCGGCGTCGGTTGTCTCGTCGTCGAGCCAGACGAACGGACGTCCGGCTGCCCACCGGGTCAGGAACACGGTTTTCCAGTGCAGGCCGCGCTCCGGATCCTCGTCGCCGTCCGGCCATTCCACGACCGGGAGGTCCGGAAGCCCGAGCCGTGGCGAGATGACCTCGTTCGCCTCCGTCATCCACGTCGTTGCCCAGACCAACTGGCATCCCAGGGACATCAGTCTGCGCCCGTCATCCGGGTCGAGCCGATCGAGCAGGGGGCTGCCCGTACCGTCCGATGGTCGAGCCGGGGAAGGTCCTCGATCAGCCGGCCGGGCCTTGAACGGGATCAGCGGTCCGTCCACGTCGAGGAAGAGTAGGGGGCGGGTGGTGAGGCCGAGCGTCACGCCCGAACCGTAACGTGAGGACGGTCCGGGCTGCACCGGGTACGCGGCCGGACGCCGGGCGGCCCCTACCAGACAGCGGGGAGAGCGCATGACATCGACCGTGTTTCGTTTCGACCAGGGCCTGGCGGTACGGCGGCTGGGGTTCGGTGCCATGCACCTGCCCACCGAGCGGGGTCCTGCCCACGAAGCCGCGCTGACGGTGGTCCGGCGAGCCGTCGAACTCGGCGTCACGCTGATCGACACCGCCTACCTGTACGGCGGGGGAGCCAACGAGGAACTCCTCGCCGAGGCCCTCCACCCCTATCCGGAAGGGCTGCTCATCACCACGAAGGTCGGTGTCGCACGCTCTGGGGCTGGGGGCGAATGGAAGCTGGACGGGCGCCCGGCGGTCCTGCGTACGCAGGTCGAGCAGGGATTGCGCCGGCTGCGGCTGGAGCGGATCGAGCTGCTCCAGCTACATCGGATCGATCCGGAGACACCGCTCGCTGACCAGCTCGGCACACTGGGCGATCTGAGGGCCGAGGGAAAGATCGGCCGGATCGGACTTTCCGAGGTCACCGTCGCCGAACTCGACCAGGCACGGCGGGTCGTCGACGTGGCGAGTGTGCAGAACAGGTACAACGTGCTCGATCGCGAGCACGAGCCCGCACTCGAAGCCTGCGAGCGGGCGGGGATCGCGTTCCTGCCCTGGCGGCCGGTCGCGGCAGGTTCGTCGGGAGCGAAGGCGGAGATCGCGGCGGTGGCGGCCGAGGTCGGTGCCACACCCACACAGGTTGCGCTCGCGTGGCTGCTGGGCCGGTCGCCGGTGATGCTTCCGATTCCGGGCACCGCTCGGCTGGACCACCTGGAGGAAAATCTCGCCGCGGAAGGGCTCCACCTGAGCCGAGCCCATCGCGCCCGCCTGGACCGGCTGCACGAGCCGGCGTGAGACTTCAAGCCAGTCCGTCATCCGCGTCATCGGGTGGCCGGCTCGTACCGGAGATTCTCACCAGCCGGCAGCAGATATCCCTCCCAGCGCGGTTCCGGTGCGACGCCGTTGAGCTGTTCGGAGGTGATGTTGCCGTCCACTTCGAAACCGATGAGGCCGAGCCGGAACGGGACCTCGTGGAAGATTCTCGTGCCGACGGCGGCCAGCCAGTCGTCCAGGGGGCGCCGCCAGACCAGGGAATCCTCCCCGCTCCGGGAGTCGAAAGGGAAACCGCCGATGCGCGGGTCGACGCGTCCCAGAGCTCCCAGGGGCAGGTAGAACTCAAACCGTTCAGGATGCTCGTCGTCACCCAGGATCAGGCAGCCGCACACCACTCGGTGACCATTCGGAAGGAGCACCGTCCCCCGCAGGTGGCCGAAGGTCGTCAGGGACGAGACGGTGCAGGGAACTTCCGCCTGCTCACCAGGTTCATGGTCTCGGGAACCGTAGCAGCCGTCGATGGAAGCCGCTCGCCACAAAGCCTTCAGCGCCCTTTGTAAGCCTTGATGATCCAGGTCGCCCAACTCGATGGACAGCTCGTAGAACCCTCCCGACCAGTTTTCGTCGTCGGTGAACGAGGCTGGATCAGGCATGGTCCCTACCGGGGGCTCAGGACGCAGAACTCGTTACCGTCGGGGTCGGCCAACAGCACCCGGCCGGCGTCGTCCTGGCCGGTGTCGATTCGGGTGGCCCCGAGGGCGAGGAGACGGTCGACCTCCGCTTGCTGGTCACCGTCGGCGGGTGGAGCGAGGTCGAAATGCAGCCGGTTCTTCCCGGTTTTCGGCATCAGCGGCGGGCCGCCCCAGGTGATCTTCGGACCGCCGTACGGGGAGCGGATCGCGGTCTCCTGGTCCTGGTCCCAGACCAACGGCCAGCCCAGCGCCTCGCTCCAGAAGTAGCCGACCCGCTGCGAACCGTCGGACGAGAGCGCGCCGATGAATCCGCACTCGGCTAGGAAGTTGTTGCCCGGCTCGATGACGCAGAACTCATTGCCCTCGGGGTCGGCGAGCACCACGTGATCCTCATCCGGGAGTTGGCCGACGTCGATGTGCCGCGCGCCGAGCTTGAGTGCCGTCGCCACCGTCTGCTGCTGCTGATCGAGGGACGCGCTCGTCAGATCGAAGTGGATCCTGTTCGGGCCGGTCTTCTGCTCCTGGCTCGGGAGAAATCGGAGCCGGAACCCGGTGTCGTCGCTCGGCAGGACGGCGATGCCGTCGTGGGGATCGTCGGCCAACTCCCAGCCCAGGACACCGGCCCAGAATTGCCCGACACGGAGTGGGTCGTTGGCGTCAAAACAAAGCGCAAAAAGTTGGGTGGTCATCCGGCTTCGCATCTCCGATCTGGTGACTCATGGTCGGAGACACGGCACCTCCGCCCTGTCCCGCGAGGAAATCAACGCTAGGACGGTCGGCACCCGCGCCGCAACGCGAATACCAGCAGGGCATGGGCTGACGGCACCTCGCCGCGTCAGCGCCCGAAGTCCCGATAGGTTCGAGACCTGCTGATCGATTTCCGAAGACCACCGTCCGTACGGCTGGAGATCCACACCGCCGCGCCGGTGTTCGGCGAGCAAAGGGAGTTGGCATGACACCGGACGAACTTGTCACTCTGGCGCTTGAGGTCTCCGAGGAGGGCATGCGGGCGGGTGAGCTGCCTGTCGGTGCGGTCGTGGTGATGGGCGACGAGATCATCGGGCGTGCATACACCCAGGAGCGGACGCAGGGCAGACGACTGGTCCACGCCGATCTGCTGGCCCTGGAACAGGCCGACCGGAGCCTCGGCTGGAAGCAGCGAAGGCATCCCCTGACGTTGGCGATCACGTTGGAGCCGTGTCTCATGTGCCTCGGAGCCGCGATGGCGCTCGGCGTGTCCCAGGTCTACTACGGTCTGGAGGCACCTGACGACGGCGCCGCCGGCGTACCCGCCGTATGGCAGCCGCCTCGGCAAACCATGTGGTTTTCGCAGGTACCTGCCGTGGCGGGCGGATACCGTCGATTCGAGTGCCGGGACCAGTTCCGCCGCTACGCTCTGACCGCGTCGAACACCAATCTGCGCCGGTACGCCGAAAGCATGAGTATCGAGCCGGACGAATCGATCGGGGTGTGACCACGGCGGGGAATCTGACGGCGGCGACGACTCGCGCAGATGGCGCGCCGAATTGTCTCCCGCCGGCCGTAGTCTCACCGGCATGACAACTCCGCAGACACATACCCTCGCCATTGCGGGCGTCGACCTGGTCTACGACGTGCGCGGTCCGCTGCCCCCGTCCGGCGGGCGCCCCGCCCTGCTCATGATCGGCCAGCCGATGACGGCGGAGGGTTTCGAGGCGCTCGCCGTGTACTTCGGGGACCGTACGGTGGTCACCTATGACCCGCGTGGTCTGGGTCGGAGCATCCGCAAGGACGGGCGGTCCGACCACACACCGCAGCAGCAGGCGGCCGACCTGCACCTGCTGATCGAGGCGCTCGGTGCCGGGCCGGTCGAGGTGTTCGCCAGCAGCGGCGGTGCGGTGACCGCCCTGGAACTGGTCGCGGCGTACCCCGGCGACGTTGTCACGCTGGTGGCGCACGAGCCGCCGATCAACGCGGTGCTCCCCGACGCCACGGCCGCCGAGCGTGCCCGCGCGGGCTTCCACGAGGCGTACCAGGCGAAGGGCAACGGGGCGGGCATGGCGGCGTTCATCCTGATGACCTCGTGGCAGGGCGAGTTTACCGACGCGTATTTCGCCCAGCCCACGCCCGACCCGGCGATGTTCGGCATGTCGACCGAGGACGACGGCAACCGCGACGATCCGCTGCTGTCGAAGAACTCGTGGGCGATCACCGACTACCGCCCGGACGCGAGCGTGCTCACCGCCGCACCGACCCGGATCGTGATCGCGGTCGGCGAGGAGTCGGCGGGGACCTACACCGCGCGTACGGCCGCAGGCACGGCGGGGTTGCTCGGCCAGGAGGCGACGGTGTTCCCGAGCCACCACGGCGGCTTCCTCGGTGGCCAGTTCGGTTACGCGGGCAAGCCCGAGGAGTTCGCGGCGAGGCTGCGCGAGGTGCTGGACGCGGGCTGAGCGTCAGGTCGGAACCGGATCGACATCTAGGACCGTGCGGGTCGCCAGGACGGTCCCGCGATTCCGGGCGGCGTGCGCCACGTCGGCCTGGTGGCTTGCCAGGTCGCGGGCCACTGCCTGGGCGGGAGTGCCAGGGTGGCGCACACCTCCCGGGCCAGGCCCTCGGGGGTCCGGCCCTGCCACGGGCAGTCGACAAAGACCTGGTAGTCGTCGTCGATCTGAAGCGCGACCCGGAACAACTCGGGGTCGCGGTAGTCGTTCGCGACCCAGCTCGACCTGAGGCCGTGGGTGCGCAGCCGATCGTGGTCCATGTTCGTCAGGACAAGCCGTCCGGCCGTCCGTTCCGGTGTCTCCCACGAATGGTCTGCGGCCACCCGTGCGACCTCGGCGTCGTACCGGGTTGCGGTGAAGGAGACGCCGCGGAGCATGGGCGCCTCGATCGACCAGTCCCAGTGGACCAGGTCGCCGTCCCGGACGATGGTCACGTCCGTGGACCCACACCCGTACACGCCGCAGGTGCAGCGGGCGATCGGGACGGTGCGCGGTTGCGACGTGGCCACGAGACGATTGGTGGGGACAAGGATTTCGTACGGGTCCATCCCGAGCCCGGCTCCGGCGGAGGTCATCTCCACGTCGTTGACGTACACCCGCACCTGGAATCCACCGCCGGTGGCGGCGGTCGCCGACGACACCTCCAGACGCAGGGAGTCCACTCCCGGTCGGCGGGCGATGCCTCCACCTGCAGCGACGGTGAAGCCAATGGGAACGGTGCCCGGATAGGGGATTCCGAGTTCCTCGAGCGATGTGACGACGAGTTCGCGAACATCCCAGGACGAGTCCCGTACGGAGGCACCTGCGAGTTCGCACAGTGCGGGCGAGTCCAGCCCGTCGACGAGCGCCTGGCAGGCGGCATGGATCATGTCTTCGAAGCCGTACCCGGTGTCCGCGTTCCACCGCGCCACAGCGTCGTACAGGCGCTTTTCGGCGATTTCGCCACCCGTTTCGGTCACGGTCACCATCGTCCACGACCGTTCCGGGGACCGCATCGGCATTAGTGTCGGGGAGGTTCAGCGCGTACCCGGCCTGCCGCCGAACCGCCAGTGATGAACTTCCGTAGGGCCTTCGCCACCTGTCGGCAACGAGGTCGCCGCAGCTTCACGGTCCGGTGCCTCCAGGAGAGCCACCCGGCCAAGGTGCGTTTCGCCGTCCAGGGCGAGTAGGTCGCCGTACACGATCGTGTGTTTCGGGGTGATCGGTCCGGGACCCGGGTCGCCCCAGGCAATGACGAGGAACCGGCCGTAGCCGTCGACCGCCTCGTTGAAGTCCCACATCGTACGGCCGAGGACGTTGACGAAGCCGCACAGCAGGATCGAGTCGAACACCCCGGCGCGGTGGTACGGCTCCTCGTAGGCGAACGCGTGGACAGCCAGCGCGTCGGGCAGGTCGACGATGTGCAGGCTGCCCGTCGACTCCGCCTCCTGGCCATCACCGGTCAGGGTCGGCCCACGGGCGATGAGTCTGTCGGCGTACGAATCCATGAAGGCCCAGTGCTCGGCGTTCAGGCTTCTCTTGAGCCCGAAGGATCCGGGACGGTCACGGCCGTAGACGAAATACTGCACGCCGCCCAGCCTAGAGATCGCCGACAGCGGCCTGAACCAGCCCTCGCTCGGGACAGACGAGCAGACAGAGCCGGTGCGAGGATCAGTGCGTGGAGATTCGGTTCGACTTCGGTGACGAGCATGGCCGGGTGTTGGTGGATGTCGTACCGAACACCGACCCGGTGGCCGTCGGTAAGACCGAGCGGGAACTCGGGATGCCGGTGTGTACGGCGTCCGTGAAGTTCAGTGCGCGCGGTTACCGGTCGCTGCTCGGCTGGGTGCAACTGGTACGTGAGCCAGGCCCGTCGGACCCGTTCGGGATCGACCCGTTCGACCTGTTCGAGGACTCCACCGCGCCGTTCGCCTGGTACGGCTTCCAACCGGACCTGTTCGACGCCCCTTCCCGCCGGCGCACCGGTCCGGTGCGGTGGGAAGCGCACAGTTTCCTGACCATCGGCCCCTGGGACGTCGACCCGACGCTCGTGGTTCCCCTGGTCGGGTTCGCCTGGGGTTACGGCTATGACGAGGATCCGGAGGACCAACCGCACCTGTCCCCGGTGCGCCTGCTCGGCCCGGCTGACTGGGACGGCCATCGTCCCTACCTGGCCGGGCGGTACCCGACCTGGAAGTTCGACGTCGGGAGCCCGCTCGCCGACCAACGGTGACGAGCGTTCCCCACAGGCGGATTGCGACCGGGTCGGTCATCGGGTCCGGCGTACCCGTACCCAGCCGAGGAAACGGTGGTGGATGGCGTCCGGCTCGATGGCCAGCTCCACTGCCGGATTGACGGCGGTGAGGTCGGCGAGGGCGTGCACGAACTGTGCACCGAGGTAGAGGTACAGCTCGACCTGTCGGTCTCGGAAACCGTGTGTCAGGTCGAGTTTGGCGTCCGCGCAGGGCCACGGTTGCGCGTCGGTCCGGCAGATCCAGAATGGTCGCAGGGGAGTGTGCGTCGCCAACTCCGGCGGATCAGGCATGACCGTCCCGCCCGATCGGGCCGGGTACGGCCGGCAGCCAGTCGGGGACATGTCCCGGCAGCGCGCGGCGGCGTACGACAAAGGGCATCTCGGGTTTTTCCGGTTCGCCCGGTGGCATCTCGACGCCGCGCAGGGACAACCATTCCCCGCCCCACACCGAGGCGTCCTTCGGCAGGTACGTCACCCGTAGGTGCAGGTCACCGTCGCCGGGCCGGAGATGTGGGTGGGTGCCACGATGGTACTCGTCGTGCTCGGCGTTCACGATGTCGCCGATTTCCACGAGCGGTCTCCCGCTCATTTCGTGGAAGTTCCGCGCAGCGGGTTTTTGGTCGTCGTGTTCGGACATCGGCGCGTCTCCTTTCCTCGGTGGAAGGGGCCGCCCCGCTCGCACGGGCGGGTGGGGAAGGAACGGGGCGGCCCCGCGGTTCCGCCCGGGCGTTTGCCGACAGCTCCGAGCGGTTCCACTAGTGACACCTTGGTACCGCACCCCCTAGTGTCGATAGGCATTCACGGCCCGTAGAGCCGACGTGACGGGAGCGGGTCCCGCATGAGTGGCCGTGAATAGTTGATCTGTTGAATTGGGGGATGTCGAATGGCGGACGTACCGGGTCCACTGGCTGAATTCATCGTTGGGGAGATCCGCCGGGCGAGGACCGCGTCCGGCCAGACACAGGAGGCGTTCGGCCGGGCCGCTGGTTTCAGCGCGTCGCACGTCAGCTCGGTCGAGAACGGCACCCGAGCGCTGACCATGGACTTCGTCCGTGGCGCCGATCGGGCGTTGCACACCGGCGGCCTGTACGAGCGGCTCGTGGTCAAGTTCGGCGCCCCGTCGTGGTTCCAGCCATGGCTCGAAGCCGAGCAGTCGGCCGACCAACTCCGCACTTTCCAGCCGAACCTGATCCCCGGTCTGCTCCAGACGGAGGACTACGCCCGCGCGGTGGTGCGCCTCGACACCGGCTTGAGCGAGGCAGAGGTGGAGCAGGCCGTGGCGACCAGGATGGAACGGCAGGCGATCCTGGACCGGGACGACCCACCGCACGTCGTCGCCGTGCTCGACGAGGCCGCGCTGCACCGCTTCGCGGAGGGCTGCGACAAGATCCTCGCGGCCCAGCTCGTGCACCTGCTGCGGATGGCCGAACGCCCGCGCGTCAGCGTGCACGTCATCCCCGCCGGAGTCGGCCTGCACCTCGGGCTGAGCGGCCCGTTCGTCCTGGCCCGGCTGCCCGAGGGCGGGTGGGTCGGGCACATGGAGAACCAGCTCGGCGGTGTGGTGGTGCATCGGACCGAGCAGGTGGCTAGTCTGCTGGCAAGGTGGGAGAGTGTCCGGAACGAGGCTCTGCCGACGCGTCAATCCCTCGATCTGATCAAGGAAGTGGTGAAGCCATGGATCTGACCGACGCCAGGTGGCGTAAGTCCTCTCGCAGCGGCTCCAGCGGCGGCGACTGCGTGGAGGTCGCGGACAACCTTCCCGGCCGCGTGCTGGTTCGCGACACCAAGGACCGCGATGGTGGCACCCTGACCTTCGCCCCGGACGCGTGGCGCGCGTTTGTCGGCCTGGCAAAGCAGCACTGACACCCACGGAACGTCGACCGTCGCCCCTGTCGCCCCAACCGGCACAGGGGCACGGTCATCTCCGGCTCGCCCGTCCCAACAGGGGTCGCTCGTGATCTGGGAGACTTTGGCTCGCTCCAGCCGGCCGAACTCTCCCTGATCATCACTCGGGGCGGGGCTTCACCGAACGCAGGCCTCTCACTCGGTCGGCAGCTCGCCGATCAGCACCCGCCCCAACGGCCACCGAAGCCAGTGTGCCGGGTCCGACGGGTGGTGCAGGGTGATCTGGTCGCCCTCCACGCCGATCGAGTACCCGGCGTACGCGTCCGGGTCGTCCTGCCCGGCGGAACCCGCCCGTCCACCGCCACGGTCAAGAGTTCCCTGGTCCGGCCCCTGCTGGTCGGGCGATGGTGGGACGGGGTGGCGCGAGTAGGCCGGTGGAACGAAAGTCGCGGTGGTGAGCTGCCCGAATGCCGTCCATGCCGTCAACGTTGCCAGCAGGGGCACCACGGTAAGGGCGAGTAGGTGAGCCTTCACCTGGTCACCTCCGGTGCCAGGAGCCCCCGGGGGTGGGGACACCGTTCGTATCTACAACGAGCGAGCGCCCGATCGGTGGCCCGAGGGCTGCGAATCACCCGTTTGGGTCTCGTCGTCCGGGGTACGAAACAAGGGATCGATGATCTCGAAACCCTGACGAGGAGGAACGATGAGCCGCAGCGAGTACCACGTCGTACCCGACGGCAACCGCTGGAAGGTCGAGCAGGGGTCGAACGGGTTCGGCACCTTCGCCACCAAGCAGGAGGCCGTCGACAAGGGCCGCGAGACCGCGCGGGCAAACCAGCCCAGCCAGCTCGTGCTGCACACCACCGACGGGAAGATCGAAACCGAGTACACCTACCAGGACGATCCGTACCCGCCGAAGGGCTGACGCCGCGCCCGGCGAGCAAGCTTGAGGAGGGGCCCGACTCGTACGCGAGTCGGGCCCCTCCCGGTTGGTGGCGGTTCTGGGCTCAGCTGGGCCAGCTACCGGTGACCCGGCGTACGCCGACCGCACCGCCCCGGTCGACGGCCGCCTTGACCACCGCGAAGATCGCGCCCTGGATCGCGGCGGCGGCGAGGATCTCGCCCCAGCCACGGTCCTCGTCGGTGGCGTTGGGTGCGTCGCCGTCACCGGCCGCCGTCTTCCAGACCTGCTTGAACACCATGCCGGCGAGTGCACCGGCCGCGACACCGAGCAGGATTCCCACCGGTTTGTACGCCATCTTGTTGACCGTCTTGCCCATCGTGCCCATCCTCCCTCGTGGTCGATCAGCGTCGTTGGTCGCGCAGCGCCGGCAGTACGTGGTCGGCGTACAGGTCGAAAAGCCCCTGGTAGTGCGGACCGGTGTTGCCGACGTAGACCTCGTCGAAGCCGGCCTTGGCGTACTTGTCGATCATCTCCAGGTGGGCGTCCGGATCGCTGCCGCAGACGAACGCCTTGCGCACCATGTCCTCGGTGACCAGTTCGGATGCCTGCTCGAAGTGCCGGGGCGACGGCAGCACCTGGGACAGCTCGCCCGGCACCCCGGCGTTCGGCCAACGCTCGTACGCGATCCGCGCCCCCTCGTCCTCGGTCGCCGCGTACGCCGCCTTGAAGCCGGCCTGGCACGGCTTGTCGCCGCCGCCACCGTCCCTGAAACGCTTGACCAGGTCGGCGTCGGGCGAGGTGCTCATGTAACCGTCACCGATCCGGGCCGCGAGATCCACCGACTTCGGCCCGAACCCGGAGACGTAGATGGCCGGCGGCTGCTCCGGCAGGGTGTAGATCCGAGCATGTTCCACCGTGTAGTGCTTGCCGTGGTGGTCGGTGAACTCGCCCTTCCACAGCTCGCGGATGACCTCCACCGACTCTTCCAGCATCTCCAGCCGTACGTCCGCGCTGGGCCACGCGTCACCGAAGATGTGCTCGTTGAGCGCCTCGCCGCTGCCGATGCCGAGCACGAACCGGCCCTCGTGCAGAACCGCGCTCGTCGCCGCGGCCTGGGCGATGACCGCCGGGTGGATCCGTACGGTCGGGCAGGTGACGGCGGTGGTCACCGGTAGCCGGCAGACCTGGCTCAGCGCGCCGATCGTCGACCAGACGAACGGGCTCTGCCCCTGGGCGTCGACCCACGGGTGGTAGTGGTCGGAGATCCAGAGTGCCTCGAAGCCGGCCCGCTCGGCGCCCCGCGCCTGCTCCAGCAACTCGGCCGGGGTGTAGTCCTCGCTGGAAAGGAAGTACCCGATGCGCATTGTCCACTCCTTCGCGCCGCGAAAACCGTACGGGGATCAGGCGGTGACCGCGTCCACGGCCTTTTTCATCGCCTTCGGCTCGGTGGGCTTGCGGGGCGCCGTCTTCTTCAGCTCGATCATGCGTTCGCCGATCTCCTGGAGCTTCTTTCGGCCGAGCCCCTCACGCACCTTCGGGAACCACTCCTCTTCCTCCTCCTCGATGTGGTGCGTGACATTCTCGATCAGCACCGTCGTCTTGGCGTCGAAGCGCTCGTCCTCGGGCTTCATCGCGGCAAGTTCGAGGCAGAGTACGTCCGCCACGTGGTGTTCCTCGTAAGACTCCAGCACGTCGTCCTCGAGATCCGGCAGCAGCTTGCGGGTCTCCGGGTACATGCACTCGTTCTCGATGTAGGTGTGCACGGTCAGCAGTTCGAGAATGCGGTCGACGATGTCGCCCTTCTTCTTGGTGGCATTCTCGCCGGCCTGCTGGAATTCCTTGAACAATGCCTTGATCTCTTTGTGATCCTGCTTGAGCAGAACAATCGCGTCGTTCGACATCCGAGCCTCCTGGTTGGGTCGATGACCCTGCTACCCTCGGCCCTCCGAACGGAAACCTCGGCCGACGCCGCTGACCTGGAACAAAAAGCGCCGGCGTCGCCCCGAAAGGGGAGACGCCGGTCGTGCGATGCCCTGTGTCAGGCGGGGGAGCCGGACGGCTTGAGTGACCGGATCCGGTCGGCCAGGTCGCGTTCGAAGAAGTCGAGGAAACCGTCCGGGTCCGGGCCGGCGTTGAGTAGCACCAACCGGTCATAACCGGCGTCGAGATAGCCCTGCACCGCCCGTACGTGTGCCTCCGGGTCCGGACCGACGGTGAACTGCCGGCGGATGTCGTCCTCCTTGACCCACTTGCTGGCGGCGTCGAAGTTGACCGGGTTGGGCAGCTCGCTCATCACCTTCCAACCGGTGACCGCCCACCGGCTGCTGGTCAGTGCCGCCTGCACCGCCTGCTGCTCGTCGGTCGCCCAGGCGAGGTTGACCTCGGCGTAGCGGGGGCCGTCGCCACCGGCCCGCCGGTAGTGCTCGACGATCTCGGCCTGCGGTTCGACCGCGAACAGGGCGGTGCCGAGTTCCCCGGCGATCTTCGCCGAGGCCGGTCCGCTGGCGGCGACCGCGATCAGCGGCAGGGTCTCCGGCAGGTCGAAGACCCGCGCGTCCTCCAACTGGAGGTGCTTGCCCTCGTACGAGTGGTACCCGCCCGACCAGAGCAGATTGATGATCTCCAGTGCCTCGCGCAGCCGTTCGTGTCGACCACGCACGCTCGGAAAGCCCAGGCCCACCACGTGCTCGTTCAGCCGCTCGCCGGCACCGACACCGAGGGTGAAACGGTTGCCGGAGACGATCGCCAGCGTTGCCGCCGCCTGGGCGATGATCGCCGGGTGGTAACGCATCGTCGGGCAGGTGACGCCGGTGACCAGGCCGACGGTCCGGGTGCGGGCGGCGACCGCGCCGAGCACGGTCCAGGTGAACGACGAGTGCCCCTGGACGTCCAGCCACGGGTGGTAGTGGTCGCTCATTTCCACGAAGTCGAAGCCGACCTCCTCGGCCCGGATCGCCTGCCGGATGATCTCCTCCGGCCCGAACGCCTCCGAGGAGAGCTTGTACCCGATCTGCATGCCGCGGTCCCCTTCTCGCCGTCAACCACCGGATGACCGACTACCCCGACCGGTACGCGACAAACGTGCAGGTCACCTCGCTGCGGTCGAATCGGGGAGCGTTCGATCGACGAAGTGGGATAAGGTATCGAGCCTTGCCTGAGCAAGACCTCACTTACCCCCGGGGGATTTTTTCTCGTGTCTCGTTGGAAAAGCTCCACAGTCCTGACCGTTTCCGCGGTCGCGATGCTCGGTCTCACCGCCTGCGGCCCGCAGGATGCCGCGACGGAGACCAAGAAGGAACCGACGGTCCTGGAACTGCTCGCCAGTGACGCCAAGGGCTCGATCCAGAAGACGGCGACCACCATCGGCAGCGCCACCTCCATCACGTTCACGATGGACGGTAAGGGCGAGGGCGAGCCGGTCAAGGGGAGCGGTTTCGCGATCCTCGGCACCGATCGCAAGGCGGAGATGACGCTGGAGGACCCGAAGGAGGGTCCGACCACCGTCCGCATCATCGGCTCCGCCATGTACGTCGGAATCTCCGCCGCCGAGCAGGCGGAGTTCGACGGCAAGAAGTGGCTGAAGATGGATGCCGGCATGGCCGGCGAGGAGGGTACCGAGGCGATGTCCAGCATGCTGGACAACATCGACCCGGGCCAGTCCCTGAAGCCGGTCCTGGCCGCCGAGACGGTGACCGTGGTGGGGGAGGAGACGGTGAACGGGGCAAAGACCGTCCACTACACCACGACCGTCCCGAGCACGGCCTACGTCGCCGCGACGACCGACGCCAAGGCCCGCGAGGCGCTCGAGAAGGAACTCACCAAGCTGGGCGTCAAGGAGGTCAAGGTCGACCTCTGGGTGGACGAGCAGTACCAGCTCCGTCGCTTCCGGGCCTACCTCAACGACGCGAACGACATCACGGCCGACTACACCGAGTACAACAAGGCCCTGACCGTCGACCTGCCGCCGGCTGCGGAGACCGCCGACTTCGCCGAGATGATGAAGGGCCTCGCGGACGCCCTGAAGGATCTCGAAGGCTGACCGACCAGCACCTCGAACGCGTGACGGCTCCGGGTCCGCCCGGAGCCGTCACGCTTTCCGTCCCGAACCGCTGTCCCGCAGCGTCGCTCAGGCGAGCTGACCGCTCTCGTGCAGCCGGTCGAAGATGATCTGGTCCACCGGGGAGACCCGGTCCCGGTCGGCGTACCCGAGCCAGGCCACCTCGGCGATTTCGTTACTGGCCGTGAGCACGCCCCGGTAGTCGGCGGCGTAGCAGGTCATCCGGACGGTGATGCCCTCGGCGTGCCCGTGTGCCTGCGCCTCGAAGGTGCCGACCGGGGTGACGGTCTCCGGCGTGATCGCCACCCGGAGTTCCTCGTCGATCTCCCGGACCAGGGTGGCCAGGTCGGTCTCACCGGGCTCGCGCTTCCCGCCGGGCAGGTAGTAGACGTCCTTGCCGTGGCTGCGGGTGCTGAGGATGGCGCTGTTCTCGATCCGGATCCACGCGATCTTGTCAATGACGGTCACGCTCGGCATCGTAGGCGCCGGCCTTTCCGCGTACGGTGAGCACCCCGGCGAGGTCGATCTCGTCGGATCGGCCGCCGAACCCGGACTCCGAGATCAGGCGCGCGCCGAGGACGGCGCTCCAGAACGTACGGGCCTCGACGTCGGCGGGCCGGTCGATCTCCCACCCCCGGCGCTCCAGGATCGTGGTGAGGTACCGCTGCGCCTTCTGGAACAGCAGGGTGAGGCTCTGCTCGGCCAGTGGCCGCAGCTCCGGGCGCTGACGGGTGATCGACATCGCCCGGACGGCGGTCGGCACCGCCGGCAGCGCCAGTGCCGTACGCGCCATCGCCGTCCGGAACGCCTCCGGCGTACGCTGCCGGCGCCCGACCGGCTCCAACCGTGCGGCGTCGCGCAGCAGCAACCGGAACGCCGCGTGCACGAACAGCGCGTCCTTGGAACCGAAGTAGTAGGTGATCTGGTTCGCGTGCGCGCCGGCCGCGGCGGCGATCTCGGCGACGCTGACGCCGTCGAAGCTCCGCGCCGCGAACAGCGCCGCCGCCTGTTCGAGGATCAACGCACGGGTACGCCGACCGCGGTCCCTGGGTGGGGCGTCGCGGCCGGAGCGCGGCTCGGAGGTGGACATGTCAAAGTTGTATGCGATACAACTAGGAGATGGCAAGCCCCGTATCCACGCACCCCCGCCAGGAGGCCAGCATGAACGCCCACGACGTTGTCGTCACCGGGCTCGGCGCGACCACGCCGCTCGGCGGGGACGTCGACTCGCTGTGGCAGGGCATGCTCGTCGGGCGCTCCGGCGTACGCCGAATCGACGACCTGATGGCGTCGTTCGCGTACGCCGACGACCTGCCCACGAAGATCGCGGCGCCGATGGCCGTCTCCCCGGCCGACGTCCTGCCCCGGGTGCAGGCCCGCCGGATGGACCGCTGCCAGCAGGCCGCGCTCGTCGCCGCCCGGCAGGCCTGGGACGACGCCGGAGCGCCCGAGGTCGACCCGGTCCGCCTCGCGGTGGTGATCGGCACCGGGGTCGGCGGCCTCACCACCCTGCTCGGCCAGGACGACCTGCTCGAGGAGAAAGGGCCGAGCCGGATCTCCCCGCTCACCGTGCCCATGCTGATGCCGAACGGCCCCGCCGCCTGGGTCAGCCTGGAGTACGGCGCCCGCGCCGGCGTGTACGCCCCGGTCTCCGCCTGCGCCTCCGGAGCAGAGGCCCTCGCCCTCGCCGCCCGACTCATCCGCGCAGGCGAAGCCGACGTGGTCATCGCCGGTGGAGCCGAGGCCGCCATCGCCCCGCTGACTATTGCCGGTTTCGCCCAGGCCCGTACGTTGTCCAAGCGCAACGACGACCCGGAGCGCGCCTCCCGGCCGTTCGACGTCGACCGGGAAGGCTTCGTGCTCGGCGAGGGCGCCGGGGTGATGATCCTGGAGCGGGCGGACTTCGCGGCCGGGCGGGGTGCCCGCGTACTCGGGCGGCTGGCCGGCTACGGCATCACCTCCGACGCCCACCACATCACCGGCCCGGACCCGACCGGCGCCGGACAGATCCGGGCGATCCGTACGGCTGTGGCCAGCGCGGGCCTCCAGCCAGCCGACGTCAAGCACGTCAACTGCCACGCCACGTCCACGGTCGTCGGCGACATCGGCGAGGCCGCCGCCATCGAGCAGGCCCTCGGGGACGACGTCGTGCTCACCGCGCCCAAGTCCAGCCTCGGCCACCTGGTCGGCGCCGCCGGTGCGGTCGAGGGCATCATCACCCTGCTGTCCGTGGTCAACAACGTCATCCCGCCCACCCTCAACCTCGAACAGAAGGCCCCCGAGGTCCACCTGGACGTGGTCACCGACAAGCCCCGCGAGCAGCAGCTCGACGCCGCCCTCTGCAACTCCTTCGGCTTCGGCGGCCAGAACGTCTCCCTCCTCTTCACCGCCTGACCGGGCGGCCCCGCCCCTGGTCTCGGGCGGCACCGGTCACCCGTGCGGTGGATACCGGTGCCCTGAGCTGCCAAAACACGGTCGCGGGCGACAGGCTTCCGGTCATGGAGACCGACCGTGTGACCCTGCCGGACCTCACCCTGTACCGGCTACAGCGCAGTGAGCGCGACGCGGAGTTCGAGGGTGTGGCCGTACCCGGCCTGGTGGCGCGGTTCTACCACCGCGACGAGGACGGCCGCACCGCCACCGTCGGCCGTTACTGGTACGCCGGCCGGGAACTGCTGATGGCCTGGGGGTACGCCGACGAGGAGCACTGCCGGGCCTCGGCGGTCCGGGGCGCCGACGGTCGATGGCACCCGCCGACCGAGGGCTGCCCGACGGTGCGGGTGGTTCGGGAGCGGCCGGAGGCGCCGGTGGCCGGGTTCGAGGTCCGGACCCCGGCCGGAAACTGGATCGCGGGAGGGACGACGGCACCGGTTCCGGCCGGATGATCCGGCCTCCGGGTTTCCCCGGCCCGGTCCCGTCGTCCCTTCGTCCCGTCGTCCCTACGTGCTGGACCACCCGGACATCGTCAAGATCTACGACTTCGATGCCGAGCTTCCGTCGCCGGCCAGGTCAGCCGGCTGCCCCGGCGACCGGTGCCGGCCCGGGCACCGATGCGGTGCGGCGGACCGCCCAGAGCGAGCCGGCGGTCAGGGCCAGGGCGGTGGCGAACGCCGCCAGGTGGATCACCGGGTTGTCGATCGGTACGAACCCGATGATCGCCACCGGCACCTGGACGACCGCGACCAGGGCCACCAGCAGGCCACGCCGGGCACGGCCCCAGGCGTACGCGGTCCACACCGGAGCGGTGACCGCGATCAGGGTCAGCGCGTCCAGCACCGAGTGCAGGTACGTGTTGTGTACCGCGTTGTGCGCGAACGCCTGAGCTGGTGATGCCACCAACAGCCCCGCGATCACCAGTCCGGCCACGATCCCAATTCGACGCATGACAACCTCCCAGTGCAACCGCGAAGTCACGGATAGTCATCACGGTAGGCAGGGGATCGGTGCGCAGATAGGCGCATCGCGTCATCTGCCGCTCCGGACACCCGTGCGGGGGAGCTGGGGCCATCGATGGAACTCTTTGGCATCGTCCGGCGACTACTTCTCCGGGAGGCCCGTCAACCGCCCACTGTCCCCTTCGGAAAAGCAGCCGATGGACCGCAGGGTGAGACGCACGGGTCGGACCCCGTGAGCCGCCGACCCGTCACCCGGTGATGCCCGGACCGCCGGTGCTGGCGCACGGGGTGGGTGGCCGCCAGGACCTGCCCATCTCGCTCACCGAGCTGGTCGTCGGCGCCGTACTCGCACTGGTCGTCACGTTCCTCGCCCTGGGCACCCACTGGCGCCGCCCCCTGCTCGACACCGCCGACACGGCCGGTCGGCCGGTGCCCGTACCACTGGCCCGTATGGTCGACTCCGCCGGTTGGGCGTGGGGCGTGCGCCTGCTCGGCCTCGCCCTCGCCGGCTGGTTCGGCGTCGGTCTGCTCGCCGGCCCGGACACCCCGCAGAACCCGACCGCAGGCGCGGTCCACGTGCTCTTCTGGGTGGGGCTGGTGCCGCTGTCGCTGCTGCTCGGGCCGGTGTGGCGCGCTCTGAACCCGGTACGCACCCTGCACCTGCTCGCCGCGCTCGCCCTGCGCCACGATCCGGCGACCGGGCTCCGGCCGCTGCCGCCCCGGCTCGGATACCGACCGGCCGCCGTCGGCCTACTGGCGTTCGTCTGGCTGGAACTGGTCGCGCCCGGTCGTACCACCCTGCCCGTCATCGGCGGATGGCTGGCCGCGTACCTGGTCGCGATGCTCGCCGGTGCCGTGCTGTACGGAGCCGGGTGGTTCGACCGGGGCGACGCGTTCGAGGTGCTCAGCGCGTTGGTCGGCCGGCTCGCGATCATCGGTCGCCGGGGCGACGGGGCACTGGTGTGGCGCAACCCGCTCGACGGAATCGCCTCGCTCGCCCCGGCCCCCGGCCTGATCGCCACGGTGGTGGTGCTGCTCGGCTCCACCATGTACGACAGTGTCTCCAACGCCCCGTTCTGGCTGCGCTTCCAACAGGGCAACGGCCTGCCCGCGCCGGTAACCGGCACCGTGGGCCTGGTCGGTGTCATCGGCGCGGTCGCCCTCGCGTACGCCGCCGCGACCCGCGCCGCCGCCCGACGCGCGCACACCGACCGGGCGGGTACACCCGGGGAACTGGTGCACTCCGTCGTCCCGATCGCCGTCGCCTACCTCGTCGCCCACTACCACTCGCTGCTGATCCTGGAGGGTCAGCGGACCATCGCCCTGCTCTCCGACCCGCTCGACACCGGCGCGAACCTGCTCGGCACCGCCAACTGGCCGGTCCGTACGGACCTCGTCACCCCCTCCGGGGTCGCGAACCTCCAGATCACCGTGATCGTGCTCGGCCACCTCCTCGGCACCCTGCTCGCCCACGACCGGGCCCTCGGACTGTTCCCACCGGCCGAGGCGACCCGAGCGCAGGTCCCACTGCTGGTGCTGATGGTCGCCTACACGGTGACCGGCCTGCTGCTGCTCTTCGCCTGAGGAACCGGGCGGGCCGCTCGGGGCAGGCCGGTCAGCGCCGGCCGGTCCCCGCCGGTCGCGCGGTCAGCCGAGCAACTGTTCGCCGACCCAGCCGTCCGGGGAACAGCCGGGCGGGATGGCGAAGACCGCCGAGCCGATCGGCGTCGTCCACTCGTTGAGCAGGTCCAGTTCGGCGAGGCGGCGCTGGATCGGCAGGAACTGCCGCTCGATGTCCGCCTGGTACGACGCGAAGATCAACCCGGTGTCCGGATGCCCGTCCGGGTTCGGCACACCGTCGTAGTTGTACGGCCGGCGCAGGATGCGCAGCCGGTCCTCGGTCACATGGGCGCGGCTGATGTGGGAGAAGTCGGGAATCGCGGGCAGCCCGGTGGCGTCGGTGGCGGCGAAGTCGGGCAGGTCGTGTTCGGCGGTCCCGCTCAGCGGCGCACCGGTGTCCAGGCGCCGACCGACGGCGAGTTCCTTGTCGGCCCGCCCGAGCAGGTCCCACGTCTCCAACTCCGCTCGGATCCGCCGCAGGACCAGGGTGGTGCCGTCGCGCAGCCAGGCCGGCCCCTCGGGCACCCAGACGGCCCGGTCCAGGGCGCCGGTGGCCATCTTCGGGTTGGCGGTGCCGTCGAGTTGGCCGAGGATGTTGCGCTGGGTCTGCGGCTCGGCCTGGACACCCGCGCCGCGACGGAAACCCTGCTGGACCCAGCGCACCGCCCCGAACGGGCGGGCATCCTTGATCAGCATCCGCTGGGCGTGGGCGACGGTGAGCGGGTCGTCGGCGCAGATCTGGAGCAGCAGGTCACCACCGGACCAGGCCGGCAGCAGGCGGTCGATGGGGAACGGCGGCAGGTCGGCGACGGACGGTGGCCGCCGGTCGTCGAGCCGGGCGGCGGCGTACAGGCCGGGTCCGAATCCGAACGTGATGGTGAGCCGGGCGGGAAGCACGGCCAGTTCCCGTTCGGTGTCGCCCAGGGCCGGCTCACCCCGGGTCAGCCGGGCGGCGTCGTCGGAGAGCAGCCGCATCAGCCGGACCAGGGCCGCCCGGTCGGTGCCCGGCGTCAGGGTGAGGCCGACAAACGCGGCGTGCGACTGCGGGTCGGTGGCGATGCCGGCCTGCCGGGCGCCGTGGAAGGGCTCCACCGCCGTACCGATCTCGACGGCCGGAACGGGCGACGCGGCCGGCGGCGCACCGTCGGCGGCGTGGACGGCGGCGACCGTACCCGCTCCGGCGAGGATTCCTCCCACCGCGACGGACCCGCCGGTGAGCAGACGCCGCCTGCTCACCGGACGGTACGTGGACCGGTCCGTCATGCCGGTGGGCTCATGCTCATGCCCGCGCCGGGAGTGGCGGTGGGGCCCATGTTCATGCCGGTGCCCGGGTCGTAGCTCTCCCCGGCCCCGGCGAACGGCTTCACGATCGCGGTGAACTCGGCGGTGCCGCCGCCCGCGAACGTCAACGTGAAGGTGACCTCGTCGCCGGGCCTGACCGGCTTCGTCAGGTTCATCAACATCAGGTGGTCGCCGCTTGGCTCCAGCACGTGGGTGCCGTGAGCCGCGACGACAAAGCCGCCGGCCTTGGGCTGCATGAGCATCTTGCCGTCTTTCATGGTCATCTCGTGCAGTTCCATCGGCGACACCGACGAAACGGCGCTCACCACGGTGACGTCGGTGTCGCCGTCGTTGACCAGGGTGCCGAACGCCGCGGTCATTCCCGAGTCGGCCGCCTTGACCCACGGGTCACGGAGGTTGAACGCACCGGTGGTCGTCGAAGCGCTCGGGGTGGCCTGGCCGGTGCCGGACGGTTCGCTGCCGCCGCCGCACCCCGCCACCGCGCCGATCAGGGCCAGCGACGCCAGGGCGGCGCGGGCGACGGTCAGGAGTGCGGGACGCCGTCGGGGGACTGGCGACGCGGCTGTGCGCATGGATTTCCTCGGCCTTCGGATTCATCTGCTGGACGTTCACCGTTCGACCTGTTGGTCGCTGCCGTCGCTCGTGGAGTTCCCGGCATCGTGCCCGGCTCGTCGCTCTCCCGGCGTCGTACCGGCCCGCCGGGGAAGCGGTGGCCGGACCAGCAGGTCTGATCGATGTCGGGACGCAGGTCACAGCGGGTGGAGAAATAACCGGGGATGGTCTCCCCGTTTGACTCTTCGGGTGAAGCGGGGAAGATCTCCCCGGTTTCAGTGAGGAGCGTCGACGTGGCTGGTACTGCCGTACAACAGCGGTTGCCCCGGCAGCGAGCCGACGCGTCCCGGAACTTCGACCGGATCGTCGCCGCGGCTGGCGAGCTTTTTGTCGAGCGGGGCGCCGATGTGCCGCTGGACGAGATCGCGCAGCGGGCGGGGGTGGGTAACGCCACCCTCTATCGGCATTTCGCCAACCGGCGGGAACTGATCCGGGTAGTGGTTCTGACCCTGATGTCCGGTCTGACCGACCAGGCGGAACGGGCACTGATGGAGGAGCCAGACCCGTTCGAGGCGCTCCGGCGGTTCGTACACATATCGGCGGAGCTGCTGATCGGCGGGCTGTGTCCGGTTTTCTCCGACTGGCTGGACCCCGCCGATCCCGAGCTGAACGTACAGCGGGAGCGCCTGGAGGACGTGTTGGAGGCCATCCTGGGCCGGGCACGTGAGTCCGGCCAGTTGCGTCCCGACGTGGCCATCGGCGACGTGATCGTCCCGATCGTCCAGCTCACCCGACCGATGCCCGGTACGGGTCGGGCGACCCTCGATCGGTTCGCCCACCGCCACCTGGAGATCCTGCTCGACGGGCTGCGCGCACCGCAGCGTTCCGTACTGCCGGGGTGCACGGTCACCCTGGCCGACCTACGACAGGCAGCGTGCGGTCCGGCTCAGCGTGGAGCCGACCCTTCCGCCGAGCGGGGAGCGCGCTGACCGACCGGCGCTGACCCACGGCGCCGACAAACCAAACACCATCACCGCCACATCCGGGTGGCCTGCGTCCACAGGCTGCCGTTTCCATCCATATTTGCGAAAATTGCGGGGACCTTCATGTCCACAGAAGTACAAGCCAATCCGAGGCGCTGGACAGCGCTGATATTCATCTCGTTGGCTCAGCTGATGGTCGTGCTGGACGCGACCGTGGTGAACATCGCCTTGCCGGCGGCCCAGCACGACCTGGGCATCTCCGACGGCAACCGGCAGTGGGTCATCACCGCCTACACGCTCGCCTTCGGTGGTCTGCTGCTGTTCGGCGGCCGGCTCGCCGACATCGCCGGCCGGAAGCGGATCTTCACCATTGGTCTGATCGGGTTCGCCGCCGCCTCCGCCATCGGTGGTATCGCGGCCAACACCGGCATGCTGCTGGGTGCTCGTGCCCTACAGGGTGTCTTCGGCGCGATGCTCGCCCCGGCCGCGTTGTCGCTGCTGGCGGTCACCTTCACCGAGGCCAAGGAACGCGCCAAGGCGTTCGGTGTGTTCGGTGCGATCGCGGGTGGTGGTGGCGCTCTCGGCCTGATCCTCGGCGGTGTGCTCACCGAGTACCTGAACTGGCGCTGGGCGTTGTTCGTCAACATCCCGATCGCGCTGATCGCCGCCGCGGGTGCGTACCTGGTGATCCAAGACGTACCGGGTGCCCGTAACCGCAACCGGCTGGACATCCCCGGCGTGGTGCTCTCCACCGCCGGCCTGGTCTCGCTGGTCTACGGCTTCACCCGGGCCGAGTCCGACGGCTGGACCGCTGCCTGGACCCTGGGTTCGTTCGTCGCGGCCGCCGTGTTGCTGGCGGCGTTCGTGCTGGTCGAGTCGCGGGTCGCGCACCCGCTGCTGCCGCTGCGGGTACTCACCGAGCGCAACCGGGCCGGCGTCTACTCCGCGCTGGGCATCGCGGTGATCGGCATGTTCGGCCTGTTCCTCTTCCTCACCTACTACCTCCAGGTGGTCAAGGGATGGTCGCCGGTCGTCACCGGCGTGGCGTTCCTGCCGATGATCGTCGGCATGATCACCGGTTCGACCCAGATCGGCGCCCGGCTGATGAACCGGGTCGCGCCCCGGCTGCTGATGGGTCCGGGCTTCCTGGTCGCCGCGATCGGCCTGCTGATCCTGACCCAGATGAAGGTGGACAGCTCGTACGGCGGCCTGATCCTGCCGGGTCTGGTCCTGCTCGGCCTGGGCATGGGTACGGCGTTCATGCCGGCCATGAGCCTGGCCACCTACGGTGTCGAGCCGCGTGACGCGGGTGTCGCCTCCGCGATGATCAACACGTCGCAGCAGGTCGGCGGCTCGATCGGCACCGCGCTGCTGAACACTGTCGCGGCCAGTGCCACCGCGGCGTGGTTGCTCGACCGGGGCGGCAACCCGGCGCTGATCAACGAGGCGGCCGTGCACGGGTACGCCACCGCGATCTGGTGGGCGGTCGGCCTGATGGCCCTCGCCGCGGTGATCGTGTTCACCTTCGTCAACACCGGACGTCAGGACGGCGGAGCCGTGACCAGCGGATCCGGCGCCAGCGACGACGAGAACGCGGGGGACGTCCCCGTACCGGTGATGATGCACTGACCGGCGACCGATGGACGGTGTCTGCGTCCTGAAGGTGCCCGGACACAACAGGCTGGCGGCCCTGCCGAGAGGCAGGGCCGCCAGCCTGCGTCATAGCTGGGGGCGGGAGGCTTTGAACCCGCCCCGCCGCCGCTTCGTGTTTGTCCCGGGACCCCTCGGGTGTCCCCGGAATGCGAAGAGGTGTTGGTCTCGCCGGAGGAGGCTGGGCCCACCGAACCTGAATGCGTACACAGGAATACAGCGAACAATCGTCGAGGTACGTCCGCTCCGCTCGTGGAAGAGTCCCATGCTCGCTCATCTCGCTCTCGTCCGATTCCCGGCGATTCCCGTTCTCGTCCTCGGCGGATCGACCGTTGTCGCCGCCGTACCGAAGATCCTCACCCGTCGTCGGGGCTCCGACCGCAGGTCAAGGGCGGGGGACACGCGGGTGGGGCTGGCCGATCTTGCCGCGCGGCGGCTACTCCTCGCGGACCGGGTCGCCGCGGCGAAGTTCGCCACCGGTCAACCGATCGACGATCCGGTACGGGAGCAGAGAGTTCTCGACGAGGTGGCCGACGTCGCCGAGGCGATCGGACTGGATCCCGCTGTCGGTGTTCGTTTCTTCCGGGACCAGATAGAGGCCGGCAAAATGGTGCAACGCGCGCTGCACACCCAATGGCGGGCATATCCGGAATACGGTCCACGAGAACGGCCGGATCTGGCGAAAGACGTACGCCCGCAACTGGACCGGATGACCGTGCACATGTTGCGCGAACTGCTCCTGGCCATCAGGGGCACCGGCCGACCCGCCGACGCCGGTTTTCCGGCGGCCGACCGGCAACTGGACGGGCTGCATCGTGACGCCCTGCTCCTGGCCCTGCGCTCACTGCCGGCGTACGGGCCGCAGGGATCGCCGCCGTCGTGAGTGCGACACCGGTCAGTTGATGTCCTCGCGTACCCGGGCGACGAGTTGGGTGGGGTTGACGAAACGCAGCGCCACCACCAGCAGGACCAGCATCATCGAGGTGTAGATGACCGCCATCGCGTCGACCGACTGCTGGGCCCGGATGCCGGCCGCCGACATCGAGTAGTACAGGGCCACCACCAGCGTCTGCGAGTCCGGCCCGGCGGTGAGGAAGGTCAGTTCGAACATCCCGACCGTCCGGACCAGGACCAGGATCGAGGCGGCCAGGATGCCGGGCGTCAGCAGGGGAGCGAGGATCCGGACAAAAACCTGACCGGTACGGGCACCGCACATCCGCGCCGCCCGTTCGATCGCCGGGTCGATCTGCTCGATGAACGGGGTCATGGTCAGGATGACGAACGGCACCGACGGCACCAGGTTCGCCAGGACCACGCCGGAGAGGTGACCGGCGAAGCCGTACTTGTAGAGGACCGTCGCCAGCGGGATGCCGTAGGTGATCGGCGGCATCAGGATCGGCAGCAGGAACAGCAGGTAGAGCAGTCGCCGACCGGGAAACGAGCGGCGGGCCAGCACATACGCGGCGGGCACCCCGATCAGCACCGAGATGCCGACCACCAGCAGGGACACCTCCAGGGTCACCACCAGTACGGGCAGCAGCCCGAACTCCCGCCAGGCGGTGCCGTACCAGGTGGTGGTGAAGCCCTGCGGCAGCCAGGTGTCGAACCAGCGGGTGCCGAACGAGTTGACCAGCACCGAGCCGATCACCCCGGCCAGGTTGACGAAGAAGAAGACCACCGCGCCCCAGACCAGCCAGGCCCCGGGGCTGGCGACGAAGCGTCGGCGGGTGCTGCCTCCGGTTGTCGCCATCAGCCCTTCCCTCCGGCGGTCGAGCCGGTGTAGAGCAGCGACCGCCAGCCGAGCACCGCCGCGATGACCAGCAGTTCGACCACGCCCATCAACACAGCGATGGTCGCCGCCATCGGGTAGTCGTACCGCAGGTACGCGGCCTCGTACGCGGCGATCGAGATGACCCGGGTCTCGCCGGCCGGATCGCCGACCAGGACCGCCGACGGGAAGACGCTGAACGCCAGCACGAAGGTCAGGCAGAACGTGGTCGCCAACCCCGGTGCCAGCAGCGGCAGGGTGATCCGGCGGAACCGCTGTACCCAGCCGGCGCCGAGGGTCGCGGCGGCCCGCTCCAGCGCCGGGTCGATCCCCGACAGGTACGACAGCACCAGCAGGAACGCGAACGGGAAGCCGGTGATGACGATGGAGAAGAAGACGCCCCAGTAGTTGTAGGTGAGGCGTACCGGGTCGTCGGTCAGGCCGGTGGCGAGCAGGACCCGGTTGAACCAGCCGGTCGGGCCGAGGAAGTTGAGCAGGCCCTGCGCGGTCAGCACCGTCCCGAGCGTGATCGGCACGACCAGGACCGTGGTCAGCAGCCGCTTGCCCCGGAACCGCCCCCGCATCCGGTACGCGATCGGCACCGACGCGGCCACGTTGAGCAGCGCCGCCGGCAGCGACAGCCGCAGCGTGATCCAGATCGTGTCCCGCTGGTACGGGTCGGCGAAGAACTCCCGGTACGCCCCGAACACCCCACCCCGCGCCGGTTGGAAGGACAGCCCGACGCCGTAGAGGAACGGGTAGACGAACAGCACCAGGACGAACAGGGCCGCCGGAGCGAGCAGCAGCAGTTGCCGGTCGACGCCCCGCTCGGCCAGCCGGTGGCGCAGCGCCACGCGTACCGTCGGGTTCGGATCTTCCGGGGTCATCACGGGGCCTGCGGTTCGTCGGCCGGAAAGACCAGCAGGCGGGCCGGAGCGACGACCAGTTCCACCTGCTCGCCGAGGACCGGCCGGTGCGACGTACGCAGGTTGAGGGTGAGCCCCGCCTCGGTACGCGCCTGCACCGCCACCTCGCGCCCCTGGTACTCGACCACCTGCACGGTGGCGAGCAGCCCGGTCCCCGGCACGTCGGCGATCCGCAGGTCCTCGGGCCGGATGGCGGCGATCACCGCCGCGCCGGCCTCGACCGGGCCGACCGGGGTCCCCACCAGGCGCAGACCCTCGCCCTCCACCACGAACTGGGTGCTCCCGTGCTTGCGGGTGGCCCGCATCGGCAGCAGGTTGCGGTAGCCCATGAAGTCGGCGACGTGCCGGTTCGCCGGCCGGGTGTGCAGCTCCTCCGGCGGCCCGATCTGCTGCACCCGTCCCGCCCGCAGCACCACCAGCCGGTCCGCCAGGGAGAGCGCCTCCTCCTGGTCGTGGGTGACGTACACGGTGGTCAGGCCGAGCGACTGGTGCAGCCGCCGGATCTCGGTCCGCATCTCCAGGCGCAGTTTGGCGTCCAGGTTCGACAGTGGCTCGTCCATCAGCACCAGCGCGGGTTCCAGCACCACGGCACGGGCGATCGCCACCCGCTGCTGCTGCCCGCCGGAGAGCTGTCCGGGCAGCTTGCCGGCGTGTTCCTCGAGCTGGACCAGCCGGATCGCCTCCTCGGTACGGCGGCGTACCTCGGCCCTCGGCAGGCGGCGCATCTGCAGCCCGAACGCCACGTTCCGGCGGACCGACAGGTGCGGGAACAGGGCGTAGTTCTGGAACACCATGCCGAAGCCGCGCCGCTCCGGCGGCAACGTGTCCAGCCGGGTCTCGTCGGACCAGATGCTGCCCCGGGTCAGCGGCAGCAGCCCGGCCAGGCAGTTCAGCGCGGTCGACTTGCCGCACCCGGAGGGGCCGAGCAGGGCGATGAACTCGCCGCGTTCGACGGTCAGGTCCAACCCGGTCAGGGCCTCGTGGCGGCCGAAGCTGCGCGAGACGCCGTCGAGCCGGATCCGGGTGAAGCTCACCTCCCCACCTTCGCGCCGCCGATCTCGCGGTCCCATCTGCTGAACGCCTCGACCAGGGCCTTGGCACCGAGCGGGACCTCCACCGGGTGGGCGGCGATGAGCTGTTCGTACTCCGGGCGGCCGTACTGCTCGATGGCCTTGCGGCTGGCCTCCGGCGCCATCGACAGGGTCACGTCCTTCACCGCCGGGCCGGGGTAGAAGTAGCCGTTGTCGTACGCCTTGGCCTGCTGGTTCGGGGTCAGCATCCAGTCGAGCAGGTTGAGCACCGCGGCCTGCTTGTCGGTCGACACCCCCTTGGGTACGACCGCGTAGTGGGCGTCGGCGACCCAGTGGAAGCCGTCCAGGGTGCCGATCCTCGCCTCGGCCGGCACGGTGCCGAGCACCCTCGGGTTGATGTCCCAGCCGGTGGTGCTGATGATGATCTTCGCTGATCCGTTGGCCAGGTTCTTCATCGTCTCGCTGGTCCCGGACGGGTAGAGGGTCACGTGCCGGTTCAGCTCGGCCAGGTAGGCCCAGGTCCTGTCCCACCCCCGGACCGGGTCCTTCGGGTCGCTGTCGCCCAGCAGGTACGGCAGCCCCATCAGGAAGGTACGGCCGGGCCCCGAGTTCGACGGGCGGGCGTACTGCACCGCGCCGGGGTTCGCCTTCGCGTACGCCAGCAGGTCGGCCGCGGTCTTCGGGGGGTTCGGCACCTTCGCGGGCAGGTACTCGATCAGCGGCCCGGACGGGTAGTACGTGACGGTGACTCCGGAGTCGCCGGCAAGCTGCTGCATCGCCGCCGCACCGGGCAGGTAGTTCGCCATCCCGGGCAGCCGGTCCGCGTACGCCGGGAGCAGCGGGGTCCACAGTTGCTGCTCGATGCCGGCGGCCAGGCCGTCCACGCCGGTCAGCACCAGGTCGATGTCGACCCGGTTGGCGTTCTGCTGGGCCCTGATCTTGCCGACCAGCTCCGGTGAGGGCGACTTCGAGTACGTCACCTTCGACACCACGTCCGGGTTCTTCGCCACGAACTCGTCGATCATCGACTGGGTGAGCTGGAGGTTCCCGGCCACGTCCAGCACGTTCAGGACAACCGGGGACGCGGGCCTGGCGGGCACCGTACCGCCGGCGGACTCCGGCGCAGCCGCCTCCGGTGCCCCGCAGGCGGTGAGCAGGGACGCGGTCAGCAGGCAGGCGGCGGCGAGACGGCTTCGGGTGAGGCGCATGGGCGTCCTTCCGGGCGAAACCTATCGGAAGTGTTCCGGAAGGGAAATCTAAACACATCGAAGTCTGAGGTCAAGGTCTTCGCGTGGGCGACGGGAGCTGTGGCCGGGAGTCCGGCGGGCGCATGGGGTTCCACCGAAAGTTTCGGACTGCCGGGTGACCGGAGAGTGTGACGGCTCACCGTTGGCCGAAGATGCTGGACTGATGACATGAAGAGGTCTTCAATTGCCTGGGTGATCGAGCCGACGGAGGAGACGTGACCGTTCCGCTGTACCAGCGCAAGGCGGAGTTCTTCCGTACGCTCGGACACCCGGTGCGCATCCGGGTGCTGGAACTCCTCGGCGACGGCCCGATGGCCGTACGGGACCTGCTGGCCGACGTGGACATCGAGGCGTCCAGCCTCTCCCAACAACTGTCGGTGCTGCGGCGGGCGGGGATCGTGACCTCTCGACGCGAGGGGTCGGCGGTCATCTACGCCCTCGCCGGACCGGACGTCGCGGAGCTGATGCGGGCGGCCCGCCGCTTCCTCACCGAGATGATCACCAACCAGGCCGAACTGCTGGACTCGTTGCGCGAACCGGAAAGCAGCAGCGACGACGACCCGGTCACGGCGCGGCGGTGAGCGTCGCCACGGTCGCCCGATCGACCTGGCGCAGGGTACGGGACCTCCTGCCCACCGGGGCGGACCTCACACTGATGCGCCGGCAACCCCGACGTGACCTCGTCGCCGGACTCACCGTCGCGGTGGTCGCCCTGCCCCTGGCCCTCGGATTCGGCGTCTCCTCCGGAGTCGGTGCCGCCGCCGGCCTGGCCACCGCGATCGTGGCCGGAATCCTCGCCGCGCTGTTCGGCGGATCCAACCTCCAGGTCTCCGGACCCACCGGAGCGATGACCGTCGTGCTGGTGCCGATCGTGGCCCAACACGGGCCCGGAGGCGTGCTCACCGTCGGGCTGCTCGCCGGCCTCATCCTGGTGGCGCTGGCCCTGCTCCGCGCCGGCCGGTACGTGCGCCACGTACCGGCGCCGGTGGTGGAGGGCTTCACCGTCGGCATCGCCGCGGTCATCTTCCTCCAGCAGGTGCCGGCCGCCCTGGGGGTGTCGACACCGGCGGGGGAGAGCGTCGTCGCGGTCGCCGGGCGGGCCGTCCGCGACTTCGCCGGCCGACCCCACTGGCCCGCGCTGATCCTGGCGACCGGGGTGGCGGTGGTCATGCTCGCCGGTGCCCACTGGCGGCCGACGTGGCCGTTCTCGCTGCTCGCGGTCGGGGCCGCCACACTGGTCGC
The DNA here is from genome assembly GCF_053601675.1 of Micromonospora sp. NPDC004704. NCBI lineage: Bacteria > Bacillati > Actinomycetota > Actinomycetes > Micromonosporales > Micromonosporaceae > Micromonospora > Micromonospora sp. NPDC004704. The sequence goes on from NZ_JBSGCD010000006.1 coordinate 101,267, forward strand.
GCAACTGGCGCACCTCGGGGTCGGCCGCGTCGGCGCCCTGCCGGCCACGCTGCCCACACCCTCGCTGGGCTTTCTCGACCCGGCAGCCGTCCCGTCACTGCTCACCGCCGCCCTGGCGGTCGCGGCGCTGGCCGCGCTGGAGAGCCTGATGTCTGCCACGGTCGCCGACGGCATGACCGTCAACCAGCGCCACGACCCGGACCGGGAACTCTTCGGCCAGGGGGTGGCGAACCTGGTCACGCCCCTGTTCGGTGGCGTACCGGCGACGGCGGCGATGGCGCGTACGGCGGTCAACGTCCGCTCCGGGGCACAGTCGCGGCTCGCCGCCCTGTCCCACGCCATCGTGCTGGCACTGATCCTGCTGGCGGCCGCCCCGCTGGTGGCCCACATCCCGCTGGCCGCGCTGGCCGGGGTCCTGCTGGCCACCGCGATCCGGATGGTCGAGGTCAGCGCACTGGCCGCACTCGCCCGATCCACCCGGGCCGACGCGCTCGTCCTGGTGCTGACCGCGACCGCCACCCTCGCACTGGACCTGATCGCCGCCGTCGGGATCGGGCTCGTCGTCGCCGGTGCCCTGGCGTTGCGCCAGATCGCGCGGGCGGCCCGGCTGGAGGAGGTCCCGCTCGACATCGCCGACCACCACGTGGAGGAGCAGGAGCTGCTGCGCGAGCACATCGTCGCGTACCGGATCGACGGACCGCTGTTCTTCGTCGCCGCCCACCGGTTCCTGCTCGAACTGACCGAGGTGGCCGACGTACGGGTGATCATCCTGCGGATGTCGCGGGTGTCGACGATCGACGGCACCGGTGCGCTCGTGCTCCGGGACGCGATCGAACGGCTCGAACACCGGGGGATCGTCGTCCACCTCTCCGGCGTGGCCGCCGGACACGAGCAGGCACTCAGCGCGGTCGGCGTACTCGACCGGCTCCGCGCCGAGGGCAGGGTCTTCCCAGGTACGCCGGAGGCGATCGCCGCCGCTCGGGTGCACCTGCACCACACCGGCGTCCTGCTGCCGACCGGGCAGGCCGGACCGGGAACGGGCTGACCGACCGCCGGATCAGCGCTCGGCCTCGTGGGCCGCTCCGAGTCAGCGCTCGGCCTCGTGGGCCGCGCGTGCTTCGAGCAACTCGGGCAGGTGTTGCCGGCTCCAGGTGCGGGCGGCGTCGATGAGCGTCAGGAGGCTACGCCCGAGCGGGGTCAACTCGTACTCCACCCGGGGCGGATTCTCGTCGTACGCGGTGCGGGTCACCAGGCCGTCGCGTTCCATCGCCCGCAGGGTCTGGGTGAGCACCTTCGGGGTGACCGCGCGCAGGGGAACCCGGATCTCGCTGAACCGCCGCCGACCGTGCTCCAGACAGAGCACCACCATTCCGGTCCACTTGTCGCCGATCTGGAAGGGCAGCGCACCGCTCGGACACATCGGGTCGAACATGTCCGCGTCCAACGGCTGGGCCATCTCCGGACCCTATCCCGGTACCTTTGAAGTAACCAGTATCCCGTGGATACCGTCTCCGGTGTGGAACCGACAACCGGAGGCGGGACGCAATCATGAGCGACATTGCCATTTTCGGAGCCGGCGGCCGAGCCGGCCGAGCGGTGACCAGCGAGGCGCGCGACCGTGGGCACCGGGTGACCGCGGTGGTACGGGATCCGGAGCGGTACCGACACCTGTCGGCCGACGGGGTCCGGGTGCTGCGCGGCGACGTCACCGACGTACGCGCGGTTGCCCTGATCGCACGTGACCACGACGCCGTGGTCCACGCGGTCTCGCCGGCCTCCGGACCGGAGGCGTTGGCCCGACTCGATCACTTCGACGGCCAGTTTTTCGTCCGGGCGGCCGACGCCCTGCGGCAGGGGATGGCCGAAGCCGGCGTGTCCCGACTCGTGGTCATCGGTCTCTTCGCCAACCTCCACGGGGTCGACGGGCGTCCGGTGATGGACGACCCCGCGCTGTTCCCCGCCACCCTCCGACCGTTCGCCCGGGCCCACACGGATGGGCTGGACCGGCTGCGTACGACCGGAGGAGCGCTCGACTGGGTGATGCTCACCCCGCCCGCGATGCTGTCCGCGGACAGCCCCCGGACCGGCCGTTACCGGGTGGGTGGTGACGCCGTGCCGCCGTTGGAGTCCGTACGGCTCTCCTACGCCGACCTCGCGGTGGCGGTGCTCGACGAGATCGAGACTCCCCGCCACCACCGCACCCGCGTCTCCGTCTACAACACCGCTAGTTGACCGACTTGGCGAGGGTGTCGGCCACGGCGGCGCGGGTGGGGTCGGGGTTGGCCCAGGACCAGTTGGGGTGGGCGCGGTTGGTGAGCAGGGCGAGGACGAGCTTGCGGTTCGGGTCGACCACCAGGGACGGTCCGGCGAATCCGGTGTGGCCGAAGGTACGGGCGCTGGAAAGTCGACCCATGAACCAGGGCTGGTTCAGTACGACACCGAGGCCGTGTGCGGAGGTGCGGTTCGGGCGTTCGGGGTCGATGGCGGGTTTGCCGCCGTTGGCGTTCTCCAGCATCCGGCGCACCGTGGCCTCGGCGAGGATGCGTTTGCCCTGGTAGGCGCCGCCACCGAGGAGCAGTTGTCCGATCACGGCGAGGTCGGCGGCGGTGGCGAAGATGCCAGCGTGGCCGGCGATTCCACCGAGGTGGTTGGCGACGTCGTCGTGGACGGTGCCGCGCAGCAGGCCACGGGAGGAGCGGGCGTCGGTGGCGACGAGGCGGTTCTTCTTCGCGTCGGCGGACAGCCAGGTGTTGGGGGTGAAGCCGGTGTCCCTGAGACCGAGTGGGCCGGTGAGATTGGTCTTGAGTGCCTGGTCCAGGCGCTGCCCGGTGACCTTCTCCACGATCTTCCCGGCGAGCATGAGGCCGACGCTGGAGTAGCGGAAGGTGTCGCCGGGGGTGGCGCCGGCGACGAGTGGGGTGGTCATGACCGCGTTCCACCGGGCGGTGTTGTCGGGCAGGCCGGTGACCTTCGCGCCGACGGGTAGGCCGCCGGTGTGGGTGAGGAGCATGGCGACGGTGACCGCGTTCTTGCCGGTGCCGGTGAACTCGGGGAGGTATTCGGCGACCGGGGCGTCGAGGTTGACCCTGCCCTTGTCGACCTGTTGGAGGAGCAGAATCGCGGTGTAGACCTTGGTGACCGAGGCGAGGTCGAAGATCGAGTCGGGGCGCATCGGCACCCGTTGGGCGGCGGGGAGGAGTTTCGGGCCGGCGCTGTAGCGCAGTGCCTCGCCGACGGCGGCGTGGACGGTGGTCTTGCCGTTGACCAGGACGAGGGCGACCGCGCCGGGGAAGCCTGCGTGTTGCACCGTCTGTGGGGTCGCGGGCAGGTAGCGCTGGAGGACCTTGGTCACCTCGGCCGCGTACGGGGCCTGGTTCGCCGTACCGGCGGTGGCGCCCGGGGTGGCGGTGGCGCCGGGTGAACCGCTCGGTGCCGAGCCCAGCTTCGCCGTGTTGCCGGCCGCGTCGGTGGCGCTGACGGCACCGGCCGGATCGGTCGATTCGGTCCAGGCCGGGGCGTTACCGGTGCCGTCGGGTTTACCGCAGCCGACGATCGCACCGGCGGCGGCGAGCCCGGCTCCGAGCAGCGTACGACGCGCGAGCGTACGACGAGCGACATGCATGAACGTGATAGTGGCACCACCCATCCGACTCCCGCGATCCGGGTCGCCCCCGTTGTTCGGGCGATTGCCACTCTTGCGGAGAAAGAGTCGCTACCGGCGGCGGGATTCGCACTCTTTCTCGGCAAGAGTGCGAATCCCGAAAGCGGAGGTGGTCAGGAGAGGAGGCGGATGGCGTCCTCGGACCGGCCCTCGGTGTGGGCGGCGAGCGCCTGTGCGAAAAGGTCGGCGGGCAGGATCCGTACGCCGAGTTCCTCGGCCTTGGTTGCCTTGGACCCGGCACCCTCGCCGACCACCACCAGGTCGGTACGTTTGGAAACCGACCCCGACGACTTGCCGCCGAGCCGCTCGACCGCCTCGTTGCCCTCGTTGCGGGACAGACCGGGCACCGAGCCGGTGACGACCACCGTCATCGGGGAGCCGTCGGCCCGTTGCAGCGGCAGAACCGGCCCCGCCGACTCCGGGCCGGACCCGTCGGTGGACTCCGCCGGTGCGACCCGGCCGGGACTGCCGGGCTCGGTCATGTTGACACCCCGCGCGACGAGCTTGTCGATCACCGGGGCGAGGTCGGCCAGCTCGGCGGCGATGGTGACCGCCCGCTCCGGGCCGACGCCCTCGACCTCCTGGAGTTGCTCGACACCGGCCCGGCGCAACGCGTCCATCTCGCCGAAGTGCCGGGCCAACCTCCGGGACATCGACCGGCCGGTCATCCGGACGCCGAGGCCGGTCAGCACCCGCGACAGCGGTTGGGCCTTGGACCGTTCGAGGTTCGCCACGAGTTTCGTCGCCGAGGTCTCGCCCATCCGATCCAGTTTCGCCAGGGTCGGGACGTCGAGGTCGTAGAGGTCGGCCGGGTCGGTCACGAGACCGGCCGCCACCACCGCGTTGATGATCTTGTCGCCCACGCCCTCGATGTCCATCGAGTCACGAGCGGCGAAGTAGGCCAGGGACTCGGCCGCCCCGCAGGCCCGGCCCAGGGTGCACCGCCACCGCTTCTGCGACCGGTCGATCTCCCCGCCGCAGCGCGGGCAGTGCGTCGGCGGCTCGAACGGCACCGAGTCCGCCGGCCGCTCGTCGAGCTTGGCCCCGGTCACCTCCGGAATCACCTCACCGGCCCGGCGCACGAACACGGTGTCGCCCGCGCGCACGTTGCGCCGGACCAGATCCTCGAAGTTGTGCAACGTCGCCGAGGTGACCACCACCCCGCCGACCTGGACCGGCGCCAGCACCGCGACCGGGGTGATCAGACCGGTACGGCCGACCTGTACCTCGATCCGCAGCAGGGTGGTGGTCCGGGTGTCGGCCGGGAACTTGTAGGCGATCCCCCAGCGGGGCGCCCGGCTGGAGAACCCGGCCAGGTCACGATCGGCGGCCGCATCCGCCTTGATCACCGCGCCGTCGACCGCGAACCCGAGCTGCCCGCGCCGCTCGTTGAGCACCTCGACCGCGGCCAGCGCCTCGTCGATCGTCTCGCACACCGGCATTCCGGCCGGCGAACCGGCGGTGGTGGCGACGCCGAGGGCTCCCACGTACGCCATCTCGGTGGAGTGGCGCCGGTCCCCTCCCGCCACGTCACCCACCAGGCCGTACGCGTAGAAGGACAACGGAACCTCGTACGCCCGGTCCTGTGCGCGCAGGCTGCCGGCTGCCGCGCTGCGTGGATTGGCGAACGCCGGCTCACCGTGCCCGGTGCGCAGCTCGTTGGCGCGCTCGAAGTCGGCGTCGGTCATGAAGACCTCACCGCGAATCTCCAGGGTGACCGGCTCGGCCAGCCGCTGCGGCAGACCCACCACCAGGCGGGCCTGGGTGGTGACGTCCTCACCGGCGCGCCCGTCACCCCGGGTGACCAGGAGGTTGAGCTGACCGTGCAGGTAGCGGGCCGAGACCGCGAGGCCGTCGATCTTCGGCTCGACCGTGAGACCGGAGGCCGGGCGGCCGAGCAGCTTCTCCAACCTGGTGCCCCAGGTGCGCAACTCGTCGGCCCCGAAGACGTTGTCCAGACTCAGCATCGGCACGGTGTGCTCGACATCGCCGTTGATCCCGACCCCGGCGGCGACCAACCCGGTCGGTGTGTCGTCGAGCCGCCACTGCGGCGTGGCCGCCTCGGTGGCGCTCACCCGGGCCATCAGGGCGTCGTAGCTGGCGTCGTCCATCGCCAGGTCGGTGCCGTTGTAGTAGGTCACCGCGGCGGCCCGGATCGCCTCGATCGCCGCGTGGTAGTCGGCCACCGTGTCGAAGGGCGCGGCGTGGCCGGCGTCGACGATCGGGTCGACGGCGTCGATCAGCTCAGCGGCATCGGTCGGTCCGACGGTGTCGATCGGTGCGACGGTGTCGGTCAGCGTGGCGGTGTCGATCGGCGTGGCGGTGTCGATCGGCTCGGCCATCTGGTCGCCACCGGAACTCTCCATCGACGTGGACCTCTTCCCCCGTGTCGGTCGGTCCCGCGGCTCGGCACCGGCTCGCCCCACCCACGGACAACGCCCGACCTGGGCGTCCCGGTGGATGCTGGGCCAGCCTAAGGCCCGGGTACGACACGTACGAGCGCCCGCTGTCGGCCCAGCTCGGTCGGGTATGCCGGCCCGTACCGGCGCCGGTGGGTCGGGGCGGCCCGGTCCGGCGTACCGGTCGGGGCCTACCCGGTGCGTCGGGTGAACCGACGCGGCGCACGTACGTAGTAGGGGGAACCGTCCCGGGTCGGGTGTCGGCAGCGGGGCCGCCGGACGGGGTCGGGGCGGGTCGGTGAGGAGAGGACCACGATGGGCGGTGGCGCCGGACGGCGGTGCGGACGGTCGGCATCGGCCCGTAGGGCGGGGGCGGTCGTCGGCCTGGTGCTGGTGGCACCGCTGGGGATTCCGGGACTCACCGGAAGCCCGAAGGCGTACGCGGCAACCGTCGCCGCCGAGTCGATCCCGACGGTCGAGCCGAGTCCAGCGGCCGGGTCGAGTCCAGCGGCGGAGCCCGCCGGCCGGTATTACGTGGTCGGGCCGGGGACGGCTGGGCAGAAGGAGTACCTGTACGGGATCGCGGTGCAGACACTCGGTGACGGCAACCGGTTCCGGGAGATCATCGAGCTGAACCGGGACCGGCCACAGCCGGACGGGGGCCGGCTGACCGATCCGCTCGACCTGCGGCCGGGGTGGATCCTGCTGTTGCCGCCGGACGCCAAGGGAGCCGGCGTGCAGGTGGGCACCCCTCCGGACGTACCGGCCCGGGCTTCGGCGAGCGCCGCCGAACCGGTCCGCGTACCGGCGCCGGATGCGGCCAGTGATCGGACCCGTACGAGTTTTGCCGGTTACCTGCTCCGGCTCGGTGCGTTCGGGCTGATGGTGCTGCTTCTCGCGGTCGCGGTGGCCGCCATCCGGCAGCGGCGCCGTTCCCCGGTCACGGTGGCGAGCACCGCGACCGCAGCGCCGGCACCGGAAGCAGAGGCGGATCGGGTGGGGGAGCCGGGGGAGTTGCGGGCGGAGCTGGGGCAGGGGCCGGACCGGGTCGAGGTCCGGTTGATCGGTGCCGGCCGGGTGGGCGACGTCGGGGCGTACGCCTGGCTGCCCGACGGTGACCGGTTGCCGGGCGCCACCATGCCGGTGGTGCTGGGGCGGCAGGCGCAGCGATGGCTCTGGGTGGACCTGGCCCGGACGCCGGATCTGCTGACCGTCACCGGGACACCGGAGGCATCCGGGCGGCAGGCGCTCGCCATCGTGGGGCAACTCCTCGATCGGGGGATCGGTGTCACCGTCGTCGGTCGGGTGCTCGGCGACGACGTACCGGCCGGCTGTCGACAGGTCGACGCCTTCCCGGCGGCGCCGTACGACGCCGACGGGCCGGGGATCGTGATCAGTGGCGGGTTGCGTGGCGCGGACCTGCTGGCGGCCCGGGGCATGCTGGCAGCCAGCGACGGGCTGTTGGTGCCCGTGCTGGTCGGAAAGGTGCTCCGGGCCCGCTGGTCACTGCTGGCCGTCGAACGCCCGACCGCCCCGCCGTCCACCGGGCCCGGGACGGCACCGGCGTCAACCGATGCGGTATCAGCGTCGACCTCCGGGACCGCCATCGTGGCGGCGGTCCCCGGCGAACGGGATTGAACCGGAGCGCCCGGACTGCCGTTGTGCGGGCGTGGGCGCCGGACGGCGCACGGTGCGCGCGGTCGCGCCCGAGGCGAAGGAGAGTGCCGGTGGCGGCGCAGCGGCGGTCTTCGGTCCGGCGGCGATGGTGGTCGCTCGTCATCGGGATCGCGGTGGTCCTGACGCTGCCGGGGCAGGCCCTGGCGGCACCCGCCGCTCCGGGGGAGAGCTATCTGAAGTACTACGTGGTGACCTCCGCGTACCAGGGCGAGTTCGAGACCCTCGAGCGGATCTCGTTCCGGTTCCTCGGCACCACCGAACGGGCCGACGACATCTTCGACCTCAACGCCGGACGCCGGCAGGCGGACGGCGGTGTGCTCACCGAACCCGGCCCGCTCCCGCCGGGTTGGTTGCTCGTCCTGCCCTGGGACGCGACCGGGGAGGGCGTCCGGTACGGCCTGCTCTCCGCGGCCCAGCTCGGCGCCGGACCCGGTGCCGGGCCGGGAACCGGAGCGCCGCCGAACCCCTCGGCCGGTTCCCCGGTCACGTCACCACCGGTGGGCGGCACCCCGGTCGGCGCCCCGGTCGTGGGCAACGTGACCGGGGCCGGGCAGTGTCCGGTGACCACCGCCCCGACCGGCGCGGCCCGTACCGACCGACGGCCGGATCCGGGGCCGGCGTGGGCCCGTACGGAGGGCGAGGGGGTCATGGTCGCCGTGGTGGACTCCGGGGTGGACGGTGGCCGGGCTGGCCTGACCGGACGGGTGGCGGTCGGCGTCGACATCACCGCCGGCAGCGCACGCGGTGACGTGGACTGTCTCGGCTCGGGGACCGCGATGGCCGGGATCATCGCCGGACGCGCCACCGACGCGGCGGGCGGGAGCGGGATGGCCCCGGCGGCCACCGTGCTGCCGGTCCGGGTGGTCACCACGACACCACAGGCGCGATCGACCGACGTCGAGACCGGAATCCAGGTGGCGGTCTCGGCCGGAGCCGGTGTGATCGCGCTCGGCGGCCATGTGGCCCTCGACGATCCGGTGGTGGCGGCGGCGGTCGAGTCCGCCCTGAGCCACGACGTCGTGGTGGTCGCCGGAGCGGCGGTCGGTGACGGGTCCACGGCCGAGTCACCGGGCCGACCGGAAACGGCTCTCCTGCGGGTCGGCGGATTGGGTGCCGAGGGACAACCGGCCACCGGCTACCGGCCGGGGGCGGTGCAGGTGGTCGCCCCCGACGTCGACCCGGTCACGGGTACGAGCGCCGGCAGCGGCACCCCGTACGCGGTCGCGTTCGTGGCCGGCACGGTGGCGCTGGTCCGGTCCGCCTTCCCGAACCTGAGCGCCGAGCAGGTCGCCCACCGGATCAGGACCACCGCCGAGGGGGTCGGGGCGAGCCTGCCCGATCCCGGCACCGGCTGGGGGCTGGTCGATCCGGGTGCCGCCGTGACGGCCGTACTGGCGGAGGAGGGGCGACCGGCCGCGGCGGCACCGGGCGACCGGGATCCGGGGCCGGTACGGGTGACCGTGGTGGTGGTACTGGTCCTGCTGCTGGCCGGTGCCGCCGTGGTGCTGACCCGGCGGGCCCGGCGTACCGCCACGACCTCCGGACACACCACGTCCGGCGATGACGTCGACGTTCCCTCCGGCGCCGCCGGATCCCAGCGGTAGGGCGAACAGACCCGAAGGAGCTGCCATGGCGGTGCGTGTCCGGAAGCGGGCGGTGGGGCGGCTGATCGGGTCGGCGACCTGCACGGTCCTGCTGGTCCTCGGCCTACCGGCGGGAGCCGGGTACGCCTCCGCCGACGAGCCGCCGACCCTGCCCACGGTGACCAACGAGTGCGTGGGGCCGTCCCCGGTCCCGTTCGCCGGGGTTCCGTGGCCGGTGGCCCGGCTGGCGCCGCAGGCGGTGTGGCCGCTGAGCCGGGGCGGGGGCGTGACGGTGGCGGTGGTCGACACCGGGGTCAGCGCCGCAGCGACCGGGCTGACCGGTGTGGTCCTACCCGGCCGGGACGTGGTGGCCGGGGGCCGGGCCGACCGGGACTGCCGGGGTCGGGGCACCGCGCTCGCCGGGATCGTCGCCGCCCGCCCGGTCACCGGGACCGGTGTGGTCGGGGTGGCGCCGGCGGTGTCCGTACTGCCCGTGCGGATCGTCGACGGCCAGGGCCGGTTGCAGCCGAGGTACCTGGCCGACGGCATCCGGGCGGCGGTGAGCCTGGGCGCCGACGTGATCCTGGTCGGCACCGGGGTCGAGGCTCCCGACGCCAACCTGCGGGCCGCGGTCGACGAGGCGGTCGCCCGCGACATCGTCCTGGTCGCGGCGATCAGCGACCAGCGCGGGGCGAGTCAGGCCGGTGCGCCGGTGGTCTGGTACCCGGCCGGATTCCCGCAGGTCGTCGCGGTCGGCGGGATCGACGCCGACGGTAGGCCGACCGCGCCGGTCGTCGAGGAGTCCGGAGTGGACCTGGTCGCGCCGGGGGTGGCGGCGGTCAGCGTCGGACCGAGCGGCGCCGGACACTACCGGGTCGGAGGCGCGGCGGTCGCGGCCGCGTACGTGGCGGGTACGGCGGCACTGGTCCGGTCGTACCGGCCCGCGCTGGGCGCCGCCGAGATCCGCACCCGGCTGGAGTTGACCGCCGAGCACCCGCCCGGCGCGGCGCGTACCCCGGCACTCGGGGCCGGCGTGCTCGACCCGTACGCGGCGGTTTCCGTGGTCGACCCCGGTCAGGCGGCGCGCCCGGTCGAGGCCCGGCCGGCACCGGCGGTCCTCCCGGTCGTGCCTCCGGCGGACCCGGCGGTCGGCCGAGCCGGTCTGGTCGGCGCGGCCGTCGGTGTCGGTACGGTGCTCGCCCTGGCCGCCGGGGTCACGATCCGGGCCGGGCGTCGGCGTCGCTGGCGGGTACGCTGACCGCCTGCCCGGCCGGCGGCTCCACCCAGGCGGTCTGGATCAGCCGGCTGCCCCGCCGGGTGCACAGCAGTGCCCGCCCCGGCGGCAGGATGCGCGGCTTGGTGTTGCCGAGCAGCGGCCCCTCGGAAGCCGGGCAGGACAGCGCCACGTCCGGGCTGTTCGTCTCCTGCAACCGCCGGATCAGCGGATCCATCGACATCCGCATCACCCCGGCGGCACCTCGGGTCAGCACCAGGTGGAAACCGATGTCGGTGCCCTGGGGCAGGAACGGGATCAGCGGTTGCAGCGGGCTGTCGTGCCCGCTGAGCAGGTCGTAGTCGTCGACCAGGACGAACAGGCGCGGACCGGTCCACCAGTCGCGTCGGCGCAGCCGTTCGGGGGTGATGTCCGCGCCCGGCACCCGGCTGCGCAGCCCCTCGACGGCCTGCGCCACCGCCTCCTTCGTCGAGTCCGGGGAGACGGAGTAACCCAGCCGGTACTCCTCCGGGATCGACTCGAAGAGCTGGCGGCGGAAGTCGACCACCATGATCCGCGCCTCCTTCGGCGTGAACCGGCGGGTCACCGCCTCCGCGAGGTGGCGCAGCAGGGCGGTCTTGCCGCTCTCGGTGTCACCGAGCGCGGTCAGGTGCGGGACCTCCTCGAAGTTGTGCCAGACCGGCCGCATCCGCTCCTCGTCCAACCCCAACGCCACCCGCAGGTCGCCGTCGGGTGCCGGCAGGTCGGCGGCGGGAAGCACCGCCGGCAGCGTACGGACGGCCGGGGCGGCCGGGCCGTCCCAGAAGTCGCCCACCATGGCGGCCAACCCCCGGGCACCCTCGGCGACCGTGTTCGGGTCGGCCAGCCCGTCGATCCGGGGCAGCCCGCCGAGGAAGTGCGTCTTCTGCGCGGTCAGACCCCGGCCCGGGGTGTGCGGCACCGTCGCCGCCAGCCGCAGGTCGATCGCGGAGTCGACCGGGTCACCGAGGCGCAACTCCAGCCGGGTGCCGATCTGGTCGCGCATCCCGTGGTGCACCTCGGACCAGCGGGCGGTGGTCAGCAGCAGGTGCACGCCGAAGTTCAGGCCCCGGGCGACGACCTGACGGATCGCCGCCTCACCCGCCTCGAACTCCTGCCGCAGGGTGAACCAGCCGTCGACCACCAGGAACACGTCGCCGTACGGGTCGTCGGTGATCGTCCCGTCGGCCCGGTGCTGCCGGTACGTCGCCATGCTGTCCACCCCGAGGGTGCTGAACCGCCGTTCCCGGTCGGCGATCAGGGCGGCGATCTCGGCCAGGGTCCGGCTCACCCGGTCGGTGTCCAGCCGGCTGGCGACACTGCCGACGTGCGGCAGGTCCGCGATGGACGCCAGCGCACCACCACCGAAGTCCAGGCAGTAGAACTGGACCTCGCGCGGGCTGTGGGTCAACGCCAGACCGCCGATGACCGTACGCAGCAGGGTGCTCTTGCCGCTCTGCGAACCACCGGCCACGCCCAGGTGCCCACCGACCCCGGACAGGTCGACCGTCATCAGCTCCCGTACCTGTTCGAACGGCTTGTCGACAAAACCGACCGGCACCACGAGGCGGCCGTTGCCGGGCCAGTCCGGTGCCCGCAGACCGTACTCCGGGTCCGGGGCGAGCGCGGGCAGCAACTGGTCCAGGGTGGGCGGGGCACCCAGCGGGGGCAGCCACACCTGGTGGGCCGGCGGTCCCTGGTCGGCGAGCTGGTCCACCACGACCGCCAGCACGCTCGCCGTGTTCGCCTCCGGCTCGACCCCCTCCGGTACGTCCGGCGCCACCGCGCTCTCCTCCGGCACCCGGTACGGCACATGGTCCAGCAGGTACGGCACCACCTGCTGCTGCACCACCTCCTGGCGTACCCGGGCGGTCTTGGGCCGGTACGCCCCGGAGACGTACGCGGCCTTGAACCGGATCAGGGTCGACACGTGCGTACGCAGGTAGCCGTTGCCCGGCTGGGCGGGCAACTCGTGCGCGTCCGGCACCCCGATGACCGACCGGGACTCCATCGCGGAGAACGTACGCAGGCCGATCCGGTACGACAGGTGCGATTCGAGCTGGGCGATCCGCCCGTCGTCGAGGCGCTGGCTGGCCAGCAGCAGGTGGACCGCGAGCGACCGGCCCAGCCGACCGATCATCACGAACAGGTCGATGAACTCGCGGTGCGCGGCGAGCAGTTCGCTGAACTCGTCGACCACGACGAAGAGGGTGGGCAGCGGGTCGAGCCCCGCACCCTGGGACCGTGCCCGTTCGTAGTCCAGGGCGGAGCTGAACCCGCCCGCCTGCCGGAGCAGTTCCTGGCGCCGTACCAACTCGCCGTGCAGGGCGTCGCGCATCCGGCTGACCAGGGCGGCCTCGTCGGCCAGGTTCGTGATCACGGCGGAGGTGTGCGGCAGCCGGTCCAGCCCGAGGAAGGTCGCCCCACCCTTGAAGTCGACCAGGATCAGGTTCAGCGTCTCCGAGGAGTGCGTCGCGGCCAGGGCCAGCACCAGCGTACGGAGCAGCTCGCTCTTGCCGGACCCGGTGGCGCCGATCAGCATCCCGTGCGGGCCCATCCCGCCGAGCGCCGACTCCTTGATGTCCAGCTCCACCGGTACCCCGTCGGAGTCGATCCCGATCGGCACCCGGAGCCGGTCGGCCGGTGCCCGGGTCGCCCACATCCGGGATACGTCGAGCCGGCTCAGGTCGCCGATGTCGAGCAGGGTGGCGAGGTCGAAGTCGGAGGTCAGCGCCTCGGCCGCCGGTTCGGTGGCGATGCTGAGCCGGTACGGCGCCAGGATCCGGGCCACCGCGCGGGCCTTGGCGACGCTCAGCCCGTCGGCCTTCGCCAGCGGGGAGCGCGCCTCCCGCCCCACCGCGTCGTGCCGGACCATCTCCACCTGCCCGTCGGCCACGTCCAGCCAGAGCAGCTCGCGCGGGGTGGCCGGCGGCGCGGTGCCGAGTTCGACCAGCAGCGCGTTGCGGTACCCGCCGGAGGCCATCCGGGCACCGGTCGGGATCCGCCCGCCGTCGCAGATCACCAGCACGTACGGTTCGTCCCGGCTCGGCGTGGCGCCCTGCTCGTACCGGGGGCGGGCGGAGAAGGCGTCGCCGAGCAGGCGTTCGACCTCCTCGATGTTCTCCGCGACCAACCGGGCCGAGCCGGCGGCGTCCTGGTCGACCGGGTGCTGCACGTGCGGCAGCCACTTGGCCCACTCCCAGGCGCCGGCCCCGTCGCCACCGAGACAGAGGGCGATCATCACCTCCTCCGGGGCGTGGAAGGTGACGAGCTGGGCGACCAGGGCCCGGAGCACCGAGCGGCGTTCGTCGTCGGCGCCGGTGATCCGGATCTGGGCGAAACCGCGCAGGAAGAGGGCGACCGGCTGGTCCTCGATCGTGCTGTACGCCTTGATGAACCGGCGCAGGGACTTGGCCGACAGCGGCTCCAGGTCCTCGATCGGCTTGGTCTGCATCGGGGCGATCCGGGTCGCCAGGCGCTGCCGGCCGGTGCCGACCCGCAACTCCAGGAAGTCCGGGTGGGTGCCGCGCCGCTCCCAGCGCCGGGTGGTCATCGCCACCGACCAGAGCGTGCCCGGCTCGGGATGCCGCCAGGCGCTCGCGTCCCGCTGCTGCCCCACGTACCGCCGCACCCGCCGCCGGTTCTGGGCCAGGTAGCGCAGGTAGTCGCGCCGGTCGCCGCCGAGCCGCCGCTTGCGGTCGCCGCCGCTCATCGCCATCTGCCCGATCATCATGCCGCCCATGGCGACGACCAGCAGTCCGGCCATCATCCAGGTCATCGGCCCGCCCCGGGACGGGCCGACGAACATCAGCATCATCACCCCGGACATCAGCATCATCGGCAGGAACGTCATCGCGCCGCGCAGCCCGCCCGCCTGGATCTCGGGCAGCTCGGGCGGCTCCTGGAGGCTGATCTCACCGGAGGGCATCTCCGGCCCGTTGCGTCGGGCCGGACGCCGGAACACGACCGTGGTCACCGCTGGATCACCTGTCCGTGGGGTCGGGCCCCGCGCGTGGGGCCGGCGCGCCCTACAACGTCCCGACACCGCTGTCGGGTCAACCGGTCGGGGAAAAACCTCGGCCGTCGGTCAACCGGTCGGGGAAAAAACCTCGATCGGTGGTGAACCGACGCGCGGGCGGTCCGTAGTGAGGGCGTGACCATCGTCGCCAGTGGAGAGATGTGTCGGCTGGTCGTCTGTGGACCGGACCGGCAGGTCGAGGTTGCCGTACCGGCCCAGGTGCTGGTCGCCGACCTGCTGCCGGCGCTGCTGCACCACCTCGGCGAGAACCTGGCGGACACCGGCCTGCTGCACGGCGGCTGGGTGTTGCAGCGGCTCGGGGCGCCGCCGTTCGACGAGGACGGCACGGTCGCCTCGCTCGGCCTGCGCGACGGCGAGGTGGTCCACCTCCGGCCCCGGTCGGAGCAGATCCCGCCGGTCGACTTCGACGACCTGATCGACGGGATCGCCACCGGGGTGCAGTCCCGCGCCGGCCGGTGGCGTCCGGAGATGATCCGCTGGGCCGCGCTCGGCCTGCTCGCCGTCCTGTTCGGGGTCGGGTGGGCGGTGCTGGCGCTGACCGGTCCGCCGACACCTCGGGCACTGACCGCGGGTGGTCTCGCGCTGGCCTGCCTGGTGACCGCGTTCGCGGTCACCAGGGCCGGCGGTGACCGGGTGTTCGGCCTGGTCTGTGCGTTCGCCGCGATCGGGTACGCCGGGCTCGCCGGCTGCCTGGTGCCGGACCTCGACAGCGCCGACATCGGCGTACGGCTGGCCGGGCCGGAGCTGTTCGCCGGCTCGGTGGCGGCGCTCGCGGCGGCCAGCATCGGACTGGCCCTCGTCGGGTGGGCCGGTCCGCTCTTCGCCGGGATCCTCACCACCGGGCTGTTCGCCGCCGGTGGTGCCGCGCTGGCCGCGTTCGTACCGCTGGCCACCGACCGGGCCGCGGCGGTGGTCGCGGTCGCCGCGACCGTCGCCGGCACCGCCGCCCCGATGCTCGCGTTCCGCCTCGCCGGTCTCCGGCTGGCGCCGCTGCCGACCGAGCCGGAACACCTCCAGGAGGAGATCGATCCGGAACCGAGCGAACCGCTGCTCGCCCGGACCGCCGCCGCCGACCGCTACATGACCGGGCTGTACGCCGGCCTGGCGTTCGTCGTCGGGATCGCCCTGGTCCTGGTGGGTGCGGCGGGCGGCTGGGCGTCGATCACGTTGGTGCTGCTCGTCACCCTGGTCCGGGTGCTGGCCGCCCGGCCGATGAACAGCGGATGGCACCGGTTGGCGATGGCCGCCCCGGCGGTGGCCGGACTGGTCGCGGTGACCCTGGAGGCGGCGGTCACCGCGCAGCCGTGGCCCCGGCTGCTGTTGCCGGTCGCGCTGGTGCCGCTCGGCACCGTACTGCTGATGGTGGTGGCCCGGATCATGCCGGGGCGTCGGATGATGCCGTACTGGGGTCGGATCGGTGACCTGAGCCAGACCGTGGCCACGGTGGCGATGTTCCCCGTCCTGCTGGCCGTGCTCGACGTGTACCGCTACGCCCGGTCGTTGGGGGGCTGAGCCGGATGCAGTCGCGTCGGGACCAGGTGCAGGCCCAGTCGTACGTGTTGGGGCGGTTGACCTCCGCGCTGGTGGCGGCGGAGCCGGAGGCGGCGGAGAACCCGCACCGCCGGCTCCTGATCGGCACCGTCGCCGGTACGTTGATCGCCGCGCTGGTGGTCGCCGGTTTCGCCGTGTACGGCTTCCTGCGGCCGGGCGGCGCGACCAGTTGGCGCAAGCCGGGCACGGTGGTGGTCGAGAAGGAGACCGGCAGCCGGTACGTCCTCGTCGACGGTCGGCTGCGCCCGGTGCTCAACTACAGCTCCGCCCTGCTCCTGTTCGGCAAGAAGCCGGCGATGACCACGGTCTCCGCGACCTCGCTCCGGTCGGTCCCGAGGGGACAGTCGGTCGGCATCGTCGGCGCGCCCGACGCACTGCCCGCACCGACCGCCCTCGCCGGCACAACCTGGACCGTCTGCGCGGTGGCCGGGCGTGATGCCGCCGGCACCCTGGCCACGGCCACCACCCTGACGGTCGACCGGACCCCGTCCGGCCCGGTGCTCGGCCCGGACCAGGGCGTGGTCGCCCAGGCGCCCGGCGGGGAGACCTTCCTGGTGTGGCGGGGCCGCCGGTACGCGTTGACCCAGACCTGGCTGAGCCGGGTCTTCGGTTACGACGGGTCACCGGCCCCGGTCGAGCCGGGCTGGCTGGACCAGCTTCCGGCCGGGTCGGACATCGGGCCGGTGGCGGTGCCCGGCCGGGGCGAGCAGGGACCGGTCGTCGACGGCACCCCGACCCAGATCGGTCAGCTCTTCGTGGCCCGGATCGCCGGCACCGCCGAGCGGCACTACCTGCTCCAACGGGACGGGTTGAGCCAGCTCACCCCCACCGGGGTAGCGGTGGTGTCGAGCGACCCCGAAACCGCACGGGCGTACGGGTCGCGTCCGGTCGTACCGACCGAGCTGACCGCAGCGGCGCTGGCCGGACTGCCGGCGTCGAAGCAGCCGGTGCTCCCCGGTGACCTGCCGGAAACGCCACCGGCGGTGGCACCCGCCGGGCCGGGCCGGGTCTGGTGCGTACGCCACGGCGATCCGAGCGGCGTGGTCCGGCTGACCGCCGAGTCACCGCTGCCTCCCGGCGCGGTCGCGGCCGGCGACGGAGCGGGGGTGACCCGTACCGCCGGGACCGCCACCGCGGTGGCGTTCGCGGCCGGCGTCGGCGGCCTGGTCCGGCTGGGCCGGCCCGGTCAGGCGCCCGGCACGAGCTACTTCGTGGTGACCGACGCGGGGATCAAGTATCCGCTCGCCGATCCCTCGGTGGCCCAGGCCCTGGGTTATCCCACCTCGCTCGCGGCGACGGTGTCGCCGGCGCTGCTGGAGCTGCTGCCGACCGGGCCGCTGCTCGACCCCCAGCGGGCGCGGGGGTGACCGACACGGCCAACCGGTCCGGCAGCACCGATTCCAGCAACAGCCAACCGAACGGTACGAGAGGACGTGTGTGATGACCCAGCCGAACGAGGTAGACGAGGAAAGCATCCGGCAGCTGCTGGCGGCGTTCGAGGTCGCGATGGCCGACTGCAACGCGGCCGACCGGAGCGTCGACGCGGTCTCCGGGTCGACGCCGTGGCACGGCGAGGCGGCCGTCCGCTACATGCAGGAGCTGCAGAACTGGCGCGGCGGCCTGGCCCAGGTACGCAACGGCCTGGAGCAGCTACGCGCCTCGATGACCCAGCACCTGCAGGTCTCCAGCAACGCGGAAATGGAATCGGCGTCGCACGCCAAGTGGTACCAGCCCTGATCCGTCCCGCCGGCGCCCCCGCCGGCATCCCTGTCGACGACGAGCATTTGTGACGAGCAGCGAGGAGTGACGCATGGCGACCTACGGCCTCAACCCGGACGGCCTGCTGGCCAGCGGTGAGGAACTGCGCGGGGTGACCCGGTCGATCGAGCAGGCGCTGGCCGACCTCGACCAGGTGGTCAACAGGTTCATCACAGCGAACGTGGGTAACACCGCGAGTTCGTACCAGACGGCGCAGAACACCTGGCACCTGGGCATGGGCCAGATGAACGCCGCCCTCAACTCGGGTGCCTCCGCGATCGACCAGATCCGGGACACGTACCAGGTCGCGGACACCCAGGGCGCGGCCCTGTTCGACGGCTCGATCTGAGCCCTCAACGGCCGGGTGGACACGAGCGGGCCGTCCGCCCGGCCGGATGTCGATGTTGAACTCCCCACAGGAGGTGGATCATGCCGATCAGTGTTGACGAGGCGTTCCTGCGCCGGGTAGCGGCGGAGAACACACTGCTCGGGGGCGAGGCTCCCGGTGCGGCGAACGGGCCGATCGACGCGTTGGTCATCAAGCCCGGACACCAGAACTTCGTGGTGGGACAGGCACTCTCCACCGCGATCAAGCAGCAGGGCGGTGTGGTCAAGCAGCGGCTCAACCAGCTCGGTCTGCTCTTCACCACCCGTGGTCAGCAACTGCGCGGATTCGTCGACACGACCGACGACGTCGAGTCGCTCAACGACATGACGGTCGCCGAGTTCCGCGCCCGGATCCCCAACTTCTAGCCCGTACGAACCCGCCGGCACCGGGCCGGTCGGACCGGCCGACGTGGCCGGGCCCGCCGTCCCGGCACCGGTGACCTCCGAGAGGATGACCCATGACCCAGCCATCACCGGGAATGAACTGGGTGCCGGCGCTGAAGGACATCCTGGGCGCGGACGACGACGTCGACCCGACCCGGATCACCAGCCCCGCATGGGTCCAACTGGACACCTCGTACTGGATCTCGGCGGACATCCGGTACAACACCGAGGGGTCCCATCAGCGGCCCTGGGACCACTGGATGCCCGGCGACCCGGCCCACGCCGGCTGGAACCGGATCACCCTCTACCGCAAGCGCAACACCGACACGCTCGAGAACTTCCAGCTCATCCGCGGCTGGATCTCGTTCTACGAGGGTGGGGAGACCGGCCCGGCCCGGCAGGCCCAGATGTTCGTCGCGATGAGCGACGAGACGACCTCGGGGATCATGAGCAACGCGTTCCTGGACCCGCAGAGTCTCTACGACGCCGCGCACCTGTTCTACGAGGTGACGAACTGGCTGATGAACACGGGCCAGCCGAAGGTGCAGGCGTTGGTCGGGGAGATCGACCAGGAGGCGAACGGGTTCGAGGGCTCGGCCGCGGACGCGTTCATGTTCGCCATGGAAGACATCAACCGGACCATGCTCTACCTCAAGGAGAACATCACCGAGCCGGACGACTGGATCGAGTTCATCAACGGCAGCGGTGACGCGGTCGGCACCTTCAAGACCGCGATGGTCGACGCCTGGGCAGCCTTCAAGGAGTACCGGTTCTACGACCCCAACTGGCTGATCGGGCAGCTCGTCCAGTCGATGGAGCAGCAGGTCGACGCGTACGACCGCACGGTCAAGTTCCCCGGGTTCGTCAGCGGCGGCACCACCACCGGCGGGTACGACGAGGTGTGGAACTTCGCCTTCCCCGACCAGGGCATGCCCGGACCGTACGACCTGATGCAGCCGGCCGCGTGGGAGCAGCTCAACACGGACACCAAGACCCAGTGGATCAACGAGCTGAACACGTTGAACGCGGCGTCGCTGGCCGCGACCAAGGCGTTGATGGACAACTTCGCCACCACCACCGACAAGCTGCAACGGGTGATCCCGGACCTGTACCGGGGCACCTTCTACGTGCCGCCGCCGGATCCGACGCAGATCCCGCCACCGGGCGGTGGTGACGGAAACTTCGGCATCAACACCGGCGGCAACAACGGCGGCGGTGGGGGCGGCGGCGAAGGCGGTATCGACACCTCGGGCCTCGGCAGTGGCGGCGGTGGGGGAGGCGGCGAGGGCGGCATCGACACCTCCGGTCTCCGCAGCGGCGGCAACACCGGTGGCGGCGGCTCGGAGTTCGACCCGTCGTCGGTCGGCGGCAACCAGTTCGCGTCCGGGTCCAACTCCGGCGGCGATCCGGGTGGGATCGACACCTCCGGCCTCGGCGCCGGTCCCGGCGGAATCGACCCGTCGGGTGTCGGCGGGGGGACCTCGATCGGTGGGATCAGCGGCGGCTCGAACTCCGGTGGCCTGAACCCCGGTGGCGGCGGAACGTCGATCGGCGGGATCGGCGGCGGCTCGTCCGGCGGCACGGGTGCCGGTGCCGGTGGCGGCGGGATCACCATTCCCGGTCTGGGCAGCGGCGGCTCGTTCACCGGGGGTGGCAGCAGCGGCGGTTCCGTCGGTGGTGGCGCCGGACAGAAGCCGCCCGGCTCGGGCCTGGGCCTGGGCTCCGGTTCCAGTTCGGGTTCCGGTGGATCCGGTTCCGGTTCCGGGGCCGGCTCCGAGGAGGGCGCCGGTGGCGGACTCGGCAGCGGCGGCTGGTCGGGCATCCCC
This sequence comes from Micromonospora sp. NPDC004704, assembly GCF_053601675.1. Classification (NCBI taxonomy): domain Bacteria; kingdom Bacillati; phylum Actinomycetota; class Actinomycetes; order Micromonosporales; family Micromonosporaceae; genus Micromonospora; species Micromonospora sp. NPDC004704. The sequence continues at coordinate 121,784 of NZ_JBSGCD010000006.1, forward strand.
GGCCTCGACGATCCCAGCCTCGGCGGCGGCTCGTACCCCGGCAGCCAGGTCCCCTCCCAGATCGACCCGGGCAATCTCGGCTCCGGCAACTTCCCCTCGGCGGGCTCGGTGGTCGGACCGCTCGGCACCCCACCTCCGGGGTACGCCGGCGCCGGAGCGCTCAACGGTCTCGCGACGAGCGGCGGCGGCCTACCCGGCGGCGGTGGCTTCAACGCCGGCGGTTACGGCCTGGAGAACCTCCCCGGTGCGATCCTCCCGCCCACTGCCGGCGCGAACGGCGCCAACGGCGCGATGGGCGGCATGGGCGGGATGCCGTTCATGCCACCGATGGGCGGCATGGGTGGCATGGGCAGTCCCGGCAACGGTGACAACAAGGAACGCGAGCGGACCACCTGGCTGGCCGAGGAGGAGGAGGTCTGGGGCACCGACCCGGACTGCGCACCGGCCGTCGTCGGGCGTGACGACGGCTCCGAGTACGACCAGTCCGAGACCCAGACTCGGCAACCGGCCCCGACCCGCGGCCCACGGTCGCCGTACGGGCCCTCGCGGGGCACCACCCGCGGACGTTCCTGAGCGAGAGGAGTACCGCAACCATGTCCAGCCCGTTGCACAACCAGATCGAGCAGGCGTACGCCGAACTCGAACGCAGCCAGGCCGCGCTCGCCGGGGTGCAGGAGGAACTCGCGGGCGCCCAGACCACGGTCACGTCCAAGAACCGGGCGATCACCGTCACCGTGGACAGCCGGGGCGACCTGGTCGACATCAAGTTCCTCACCCGGTCGTACCGGACGATGCCGTCGGCCGAACTGGCCACCCTGCTGATCGAGACGATCGCCGAGGCGCGGACGAAGGCGCAGGCGGCGGTGGCGGCGACGTTCCAGTCCGTATTGCCGACCGGCATGTCCGCACTGGACATGATCAACGGCACGGTCGACTTCGAGGAGATGATGCGGGAGGCGATCCGGATCGCGAACGAGCCGTTCCCCGGTGACGAGCCGACCGAGCAGCCGAAGCCGGGAGGCGGCAGGTGACCGAGCCGATCATCTCCGCCGACACCGCCCGGCTGCGGGCCGAGGCGTTCGCCAGCTACCTGGAGCACATGAAGGGCGTGGTGGACGAGTTCGACGCGGAGCGGGCCGCGAACGCCCCGGTGGTGCTCAGCGTCCGGGGCGAGGTGGACGAGGCGATCGTCAAGGACCTCGACCGGGACCTGCCCGAGACGCTCTACGTCCTCACCGGGCTACGGGACCTGTCCCTGGGCGACGGTTCGCGGGTGGAGGAGTTGCGGGTGCTGCTGGAGTCGTACGAGGCGGGCAACGTCGACACCGCCGGTAGCTGGGGCGGCGACGGACCGAACCTGTCGCTCTGACGGGTGGGTGACGGACGGACCCGGCACAACGGACGGAGGTGAGCTGGCCGGATGGCGATCGAGGCGTCGGACCAGCTTGCCGGCTTCCTCAAGTGGGTCTCGGGGGAGGACTTCCCGGGGGCCAACGAGGATCGGCTGTTCGGGATGTCCCGGGCCTACTACGGGGCGGCCGACGGGGTGGAGGCCGCGATCCCGTTGCTGGTCACTGCCGTGGAGTCGATCCGCGAGGGGGTGTCCGGCCAGGCCGACGAGGCGTTCGTCGAGTCGATGCGGGCGTACGTCGACGAGGAACCCGGCTTCCTCGCCGCCGCCGGCCTGCACATGCGCAAGCTCGGGGCGAAGAGCCAGACCAGCGGCACCCAGGTGCAGTACGTCAAGATGACCCTGATCGGCGCGATCATCCTGCTGCTGATCGAGTTCGCGGTCGCGCTCGCCTTCTCGTTCTTCAATCCCGGTGCGGCGTTGAACTGGCTGGCCGCCCGGGTGGCCATCTTCCGCTTCCTGGTCCGTACGCTGCTCGGGCGCCTGCTCATGCACGTGGTGATGAACCAGATCATCGGTATCGGTCTGCAGGTGCTGCTGGACCTGATCGTGCAGCGGTTGCAGATGGCGATGGGCACCCGCGACCACATCGACACGTCGCTGACCCGGCAGGCGGCGATCGCGGGCGCGGTCGGCGGTGCCATCGCGACGGTCCTCGGTCCGGCCGCGAACCGGATCTTCCGCCGGTTCGGCGGCGAGGTCGCCGACGCGGTGGTGGACAACATTCCCACCCCGAAGCCGCCACCGAAGTCCTTCCTCGACGCCCTCATGACCCCGGCGCCCAAGCCGACGGCCCGGCAGGCGGTGGTCGAGGCGGCCGAGGAGCTGGTGGTCGAGGCCGGCACCGAGGTCCTCGCCGAGGGCACGGTCAACGCCATCAACGGCGAGGGCTTCAAGGTGACCGGCGCCGCGGCCACCTCCGGGATCCTGTCCGCCGGCGCCAGCATCGCCGGCACCAACGTCGGCAACGCGATCCGGCCGGGTCCGGACGACGGACCGAACGCCGACGGCACCGACCAGCCGACCAAGTCCACCCCGACGGACGTGCCGACCCCGGTGGTCACCCCCGGCGGTCCGCCGCCGGGCAGCCCCGGTGGGGTTCCGCCGGGTGGTCCCAAGGGCGGGTCCAACGATCCGGGTACGTCAACCGACGGCGGTCCCGACGGCCCCACCGACTCCGATCCGGCCACCTCGACGCCGATTCCCGTCGGTGCCGTTCCGGGCGCCGGGTCGACCAACGGCCCCGCGTCCACGCCCAGCTCTGCGGCGCCGACAACGGGTTCGGGTACGCCGTCGAGCGGTCCCGACGCGCTCGACGCCCCGACCCCGAACGCCCCGACCCCCGACGGCTCGCTGCCGGACGGCTCGGTCCCCAACGGATCGCTGTCCAACGCGCCGACCCTGAGTTCTCCACTGTCGAATGCGCCGACGCTCGACGGTCCGCTGTCGAACGGTCCGGCATCCGACCTCCCGTTCGCGTCCGCCGAAGGGTTCGGGCCGACGGTCGGTGGCGGCGATTCCCAGGGTCCGGTCACCACCGGCTCGTTCACCTCGTCCGCCTCGACCCCGCCAGCCATGTCGTCGGGTTCCCCGGTGAGCGGAGCGCCCACCCCGACCAGCGTCGGTACCGGCGCCTCCTCGACGGCCGCCACCAACGGGGTCGGCGGCTCGACCGGCCCGACACCGGTGACGTCGAGCGCCGTGTCGAGCAGCACGACAGCGGCCGGTATGAACGGCACCCCGGCGGTGAACCCCACCGGCACCACCCCCTCCACCCCGACCAACACCAACACTCCGACCACCTCGACCAGCCCCACGCAGACCAGCACCACTGCCACGAGCACCGCGGCCACGCCCAGCGGCACCGCGTCCAGCACCACGCCCACCGGGTCCGCCGCCCGGACCGGTCCGGCGCCGATCAGCTCCAGTGCGCTCAGCTCCAGCACCACCGTGCCCGGTGCGGTCGGCTCCAGTACGGCGAGTGTCGATTCGGCGGCCCCGCGCCCCGCGACCACCAAATCGACATCCACCGGCCCGACACCCACCGGCCCGACACCCACCGGCCCGACACCCACCGGCCCGACACCCACCGGCTCGTCGGCCACCGGCCCGACATCCGCCGGCCCCATCCGGGTCAGTTCCGCGGCTGTGAACCAGAACCCCGACCCCAACCCGACCTCGGTGAGCAACCCGGCCGACCGGATCGCCGATCCGCGGAGCGAAGAATCGTCGACCCCGGTCGAGACCCCACCGTCTGTAACCGACCAACCGACGCTGACACCTCCCGCGCCGCCGACCACCCCTTCCACTCCCGGCGTGGGCGGCGCGGACGGCCGTCGGGGACCCGTGCGGCATCGGCCCGGGAACTCCCGCGAGCGTCGGGCATGGAACCGGCTGCACCGGCGTTTCCGGCCGGGGACCGTTCTGCCCACTGTCCTTCGCGGACCCGTGCCGGTCACCCTCGCGGGTAAGGCCCGGTCGGCCGGTCCGGCACCGGTGGGCGACCTGACCCGGGGCGCGGACGGCACCTGGTACGCCGACGGCGTACCCCTGATCGTGCGGCCGGTGCCCGGCGGCCGTGCCGGTGTCGGGCTGCTCTCCGACGCCGACTTCGAACTGGTCCGGGGCAGGCCGCTACCGGACGGCGACGGTGCGGCGGTGCTGGTGCACGGCGCGGGTGACCTGGTCCGGGCGGCCGTGCGGCAGGCCGACGGTACGACCGGAGCGGTGCTGCTCGACCCCGACCAGGTGGCCCGGATCGTGGCCGAGGTGACCCCGCCGGACGCGCCGCTGGTCCTGGTCGCCTGCCAGCCGGGAGCACTCGCCGGCGGGTTCGCCCAGCGCCTCGCCTCGGCCCGGGGTACGGACGTGCTCGCCGCCTCGGGCGACGTGATCGCCGGCAGCGACGATTCCCCGGGCAACCTCGTCACGGTCGGTGGCGATCCCTGGTTGCTGTTCGTCCCCGAGGGGCTCGGGGGCGAGGGCTGGGACGTGCTCAACGACGACGTCGACGGGCTGGCGCGGCCCTTCGACGGGATCACCGCGATCGACGGTGACGGCCGTGGGCCGGGTCTACGACTCGGCCGTGGTCCGTCGACCAACCAGGAGGCGTCGACCTCCGGGACGGCGGCGAAGGCGAAACCGCCGCCCTGGACCAGATTCAAGGCCTCGACCAGTGCCGAGAAGACGCCCGGAACCCCGCCGAAGACGACGGGTCCGGCGACCGAGGCCACCCCGGCCGCCCCGCTGCCGGACATCTCCGCCGAACTCGGTGTCTACCACCGACGTCCGGAACTGCTCTCCGAGGTCGACGGTGCGGCCGACGTCGACCGGCTGGTCAACGACCTGCGGCGGGCGGTCCAAGGGCAGGTGCGGGCGCGGGTGTCCAACCATCTGGCCCGGATCACCTACGGCGGCCGGCAGGCGATCTCCGTCGACACGACCGCGATCGAAGAGGCGCTGCGTACGGATCTCCAGTCGTTCTTCACCACCGGCGGACGGACGTTCGACGTCCGGGACGGCTGGCGACGGTGGCACTCCGTCACCATCGCACCGACCCGGTTCACCGACACCCAGCAGTGGGTGGACCAGAGCGCGGACAAGGCCAAGTACGACACCCGCAACGACGCGAACGTGGCACTCAAGGACACCGCGACGGCCGGGGACAGCCTCGCCCTCGGACTGGGCGCCTCGATCGGCGGCAGGTTCGGGCCCGGCGGCGCCCTCTCCGGCGATCTCGCGTTCGCCCGCGCGGCCGAGACCGCCGAGTCGAGCGGCACCCTCTCCGACTCCCGCAACGTCCGCAGCGGCGCCGGTTCCCACCTGGTGCTGGCCTCGGTCCAGTTCACGGTGACGGTGGACCGGGCCGGCCGACCACCGGCGACCTCACCCCCGCTGCACGAGACCGGTGCCGACCACCGGCGACGGATGGCCACCCACCCGCCACCGCCGGGCGGGCCGGTGGCGACGGTCGCCTTCCGGGCGTTGGACGACATCGCCCGAGCCACCCACACCGCCCGCCCCGTCAGCTCCCGGCAGGGCCGGTTCGACGTGTCCACCCTGGTGGAGAGCCTATATCCGGTACGGATCGAGGACGCCCGGTTGGATCGGCGGGATCCGCACGGCAACCGGGTCGACACCCCGACCAGGACCTGGAACGTCACGGCCGAGGACATCCTGCAACAGCTCAGACCGACCGGTACGGTCGGCGAGGGCAGCATCGGCCGGGAACAGGTACGTGCGCTGCTGAGCGAGTCGAGCGTGCTGGGACAGGTGCCGCTGGCGCTCGAAAGCTCGGTGCACTCGCCGCTGGTGCTCAGTTCGTCCCGCCGGCAGGCGGTGGCCCTGGAGCTGAGTTCCGAGGTCACCGAGATGGAGGTGCTCGAGGACGTCGCGAAGTCGTCGTTCCGGTGGCAGCCGGGGGTCACGTCAGTCGGCCGGCAACAGCATGTCAGTTCCGTCGGTGGGGGTGGCAGCGGGGCGTTCCGATGGGGATTCGGGTTCGCGTACATCCAGGCCCGGTTGAGCGCGGGGTTCCGGCGCAACACCACCACCAGCGTCAAGCAGAGCAGCACGGCCAGGACCGGGACGGAGTTCAAGGACGTGAAGAACGTCCTCGCCCGGGTGAAGGTCCGGCTCACGATCGACGCGTCGACCCGGGTCAACGCGTTCCAGCAGCCGTTCCGTCGGTCTCCCCACCCGGTCGTGGTCGAGCTGACCATCCTGGCACGACTGCCGCGCGACAAGGCCGAGCAACTGCTCGCCGGACCGCCGCCGGCCGACGACAGCGCCACGCCCGGGGGTGACCGTAAGGGCAAGGCCAGGAAGCCACCGGAGGAGACCGCCGGCAGGGCGGTGCTGGACGACGTACCCGAGGCGCTGTCCGAGGCCGAGGGCAGCGACGAGGTGACGAACTCGGACTCCGAGGCCGAGACCGTCCCCGATCCACTGCCGCCACCGTGGGCCAAGACCGGTGGCAACTCCGTGCCGTACGGGATGAGCAGGTTCCGGGAGCTGCACGGCCGTACGTCGACGCTGGTCAGGGGCCTCGGAGGCGGTTTCCTGCCCCGGTTCCGGACCGGTGGGGCGGTCAAGGCGATGGGGTTCGTCAGCTCCGCGAGCGAACGGCAGAAGAACCAGTCCGAGCTGGACCGGGTGCTTTCCGTACCGGCGCTGCGGCAGAACTACACCGCCCTGCTCAACGGCGGGGTGGCGGCGGTGCTGACCCGGACGAAGTTCTGGCACTCGCGGCACGTGGTGGTGCACGTCACCGCACGGCACACCCAGGATCTCACCTACTCCGGTGTGGAAAAGGGCGTCGCGGTACGGAACTTCCAGTCCAACAGCGAGCAGGACGGTGCGGCGGCGGGCGCACAGTGGCGGGCGGCGTTGGCCGTCGAGGGCGGGTTCATCGGGCGGTTCCCGGGGCCGAAGGCGAGCGCGGCGGTGATGCCCGGCGGGGCGGTGGAGGGACAGCGGCGCTGGGCGCAGCAGGGCGGGGTGGAGACGACCGGCCAGGAGACCGCCCTGCACGGCGGTACGCCCGACTCCCAGCGCTTCGACGGTGAGCTGGAACTGGTCGTCACGGTTTACACGTACAAGAAGCGAATCGGACGCAACCCGCGGGCCCGGCTGGGGATCGGGCACCGGGCCGGACCGTTGACCCCGACCACCGCACCCGCCGAGGAGTGGGACCTCGACCGGACACAGGTCGGCGACCGGCAGCTCAACCAGTACCGGCTCACCACCACCAAGCCGGTGAGTGTGCTGTTCGCGAAGAGTGCGATCCCCCGTCAGGATCTCGGCGACCTCCAGGTGAACCGGGTGGATGCCGTCGACGGGGACCGGCTCCCGCTGCGTCGGCGTGCCAAGGCCGACCTGTCGACCCTGCGCGACTTCGTGGACCGGCCGGCACCGGCACCGCCGCCCCAGCCGCAGGCCCAAGCCCAAGCCCAGCCTCAGCCGCCGCAGCCGCCGCCGCTCGCGGTGTCGGACTGGCGTTTCGTCGAGGCGATGCCGGGCAGCAGGGAACTGATGGAGCTTGCCCAGGAGACGGTCCTGGAAACCCAGCAGTACGAGGAGGGTGTGTCCCGGCGTCAGCTCGGCGGGCTGCGGGGCGACGTGACGCTGGTCGAGGGGATGCCGGTCTGGGCCGAGATGGTGGATCGGTTCTCCACCAACCAGCAGGTCGCGAACCTGGGACCGATGACCGAGCAGCAGTGGGACCTGGAGCCGATCACCACCGAGGCCGACGGTGGGCGGCTGAACGTGTCGGTCGCGGCCCGGCTCGTCCGGCCCCGGCTGGCGCCGAACCTGTCCGAGGTCACCACCGAGAACGCCCCCGGTGGCGGGGTCCAGGTGTGGGGAACCCGGACCAGGGAGAACCAGATCCAGGGCCGGGTCCAGTTCGGCGTCTCGGGTCGGGAGACGAGCAAACCGGAGGACAAGTTCGGCGGCGGTGGCACCGCGTCCGGGGGTTACCAGCGGATTCTCTATTCGAAGATGACCCGGCACCGGAAGAAGGTGAGCGGGTTCATCGAGCGGAACGTCAACAACCGGAAGGCCAGGACCCGGTCGTACCTGGTGGTGGCCGACCTACGGGCCAGCGTGGTCGCGGAGGTGACGAATCCGGCGGACATGCCGAAGTCGCTGCTGCCGGAGCCGTTCCAGCCGGCGAGTTGGGAGCACCACAAGACGGTGACCCGCAGTGCGGTGATCGAGAACGCCGTCTACCTCTGGGTCAGCGAGGACGAGGCGATCCGGCTCGGTCTGATCACCCGACCGGGACATCCGGCGGTGCCGGAGACCATCGCGGAGGAGGTGGCCGACCAGGACTTCGTGCTGCCGGCCGGGCGCTCACCCGGCCTGGGACTGCAGACGTTCCACCAGGTGCCCTCACTGGTCCGACCGGCGATCGACGCCCTCCGGGCGATGGTCGCCCGACCGAACCCGCATCCGGTCTTCAACCGAATTCTGGCGACGCTGACCGGGATGGGGCTGGCCGATCCGATGCTCAACCGGCGCCGGCTGCTCAACGTACTGTCCCGGACCGGGTTCCCGAGGCACTGGGCGGCGCTGTTCGACGGTGGGGTGTCGCTGCTCTACCCGGAGACCGGGAAGGTCAGCCAGCGGCTGTTCGACATCCGCCTGGTCGCCGTCGCCGACCAGCCGCCCGAACTGGTCCGCTTCGTGGCCGACCACAACGACATCGACGTACGGACGGTGGGCGTCGGTGGCCAGGGCAGGACGGTTCGCAGCGGCCGTGGCGACGCGCTCTTCACGAACGTTGCCGGCTCGGCGATCCTGAACCCGGACGGCAAGCCGGTGGCGCTCGGAGCCGGACACCAGTACGGCTACGGCTCGCTCGTGCTCAGCTCGAACACCTCGGAGTCGGAGAACCGGACCACCGACATCAGCTCCGGTCGCGGGGTCAAGGCCAGGACCCGGCTCCGCCCCCGGTTCGAGATCCGGATCTACTACCGAGGTCGACCGGTACGCGGCGGGGTCGTCTCCTTCCAGGCGCCCGTCACGGTCGACCGTTGGGCCACCAACCTGCGGGTCCGACCGACCGGGACAGCCGCCAGGCCACCCGCCGAGCCCGGCGATCCGGGCGCGTACCAGTTGCCGAGCGACCAGTTGCCCGCTCCGCACCTGCGGACCGGTCGGCTCCGGGCGCCGGGGTGGCGGGAGCGCAACGGGATCCTGGTGCCGCCCCGGTTCGCGCCGGAGGATCTCGACGGCGCCCAGGTGCTCCAGGATGCGGTGAACGGCCTGCTCCAGGGGGTGTCGAACCGGCTGGCCGAGGCAGGCTTCGCCGGAGCCCACCAGGTGCACCAGGGGCTGACCCCGGAGCTCCTGCTGCCGAACGCGAGTGACCTGCTCGCCGACCTCGGGCTGGAACTGCCCGAGGTGCCGAGCACCGACCTGTCGATGAAGGGGGCGGTGGTCCGGGTCCGGCTGGTGCCGGTGGCGGTCCGGCTCGCCGGGGTCGACGCCGGGGTGTACCGGGAACACGTACAGCAGGCGACCGGTTCCTCGGGCAGCGGCTCGAACGCGTTGACCCAGTCCACCCAGGCGCCACGGATCCTGCTCGGCCGGGGTTACCTGGGCGACCCGTACCAGGCGTTGGAGACCGGTGGTGCGGGTCCGTCGACCGGTGAGACCGCGGCGGTCGCCTCCGGCGAGGAGGGCGGGTCGACCGGGTTCGGCAACGTCAAGCCCGAGGGTCCGTCGGCGGCGGTCGCGTACGTCTGCCAGCCAGTGGTGGAGGTGATCCTGCCGGAGCGGGTACGGGTCCTGCTGCCCGCCCGGCAGCGCATCGGCCGTCCGGTCGATCCGGTGACCGTCGTGCTCCGGATGGGCCTGGACGATGCCCGCCAGGTGCTCGCCATCGACGACAGCGATGCCGTACGGCCGGGAATGCGGGCCGCCTTCGACCAGATCGTGGCCAACGACGGGCTGCTGCACGCCGCCGGTGAACGTTTCGTCGCGGCGACCGACGCCGAGGAGGCGGCCAGGTACCGGTTGCAGAGTGTCCAGGAGCCCCGTCTGCGCGACCGGCGAATGGAACGGGAGGAGGTGGTCGACGCCCGCGCCGAGGCCACCACCGAGTGGCAGGCGGCGGTCGAGAAGCGGGAGCGGGCCGAGGCCGTCTGGTGGGACCTGCTCCGGACGCACTCGCAGCTGCTCGACGACTTCGAGGCGACGTACGTCGGGGTACCGCACCGGATCGCGGACCCCGTGGTGGAGACCGATGGGGACAGTGACAGCGATGGTGGTGACGACCCGCCGCCGGCCACCCGCAACACGCCCGCGATCCTGCCTGCCGTGCCGGAGGATGACGGTGCCGCCGCCGACACGGTCGGGACCGAGGTCCGACGGCCGCCGAGCAAACTGTCACCGTTCCAACGGCGGCGCACCGAGCGGCTGACGGACGCCGTCGTCCGGCCGAACGCCGGCCCGCTCCCGGTCGACACCGGCCGCCTGGCCCGGCTCAGGCAGGAGGCTGAGGCGGCGCTCCGGCAGGACGCGGCTGCGAAGGCCGTCGAGCCCAACGTCGCCGAACCGAAGGTTGAGCCGAAGGCCGAGCCAAAGGTTGAGCCGAAAGTTGTCGGGACCGGCGTTGCCGCCGCGAAGGTCGAGCCGAAGGCCGTCGAGACCAGGGTTGCCAAGCCCGGGAAGGTCCGGCCGAAGGCGGGCGTCGAGCGGGTGCGAACGTTGTGGAGGCCGGACCGCAAGCCCGGTCCCTCGACCGTCACCCCCCTGGCGGCGGCCGTCCCGACCCCGCTCGGCCCCGTGTCCGCCAGCGGCACGACGGTGACCAGCCCGGCGGTGACCAGCCCGACGTCGGTGACCAGCACGACGATGAGCGATCAGGGTTCCGCGATCGTGTCACCGACGGACCTTGCACCGGCCGCGCCGGTGCGGGTGACGGAGTTGGTCCGGGACAAGGCCGGGACCTGGTACGCCGACGGCAAACCCCTGGTCGTACGGCGACCGCCGGGTGAACGGGCCGGAGTGGCGCTGCTCTCCGACGCCGACTGGGAGTTGGTACGCAACCGGTCGCTGCCGTACGGGTCCGGGGGCGCCCTGCTGGTCCACGGCGCGGGTGGTTTCGTCGCGGCGCCGGTGCGGCTGGGCGACGGCACCACCGGCGAGGTACTGCTCACCCCGGAGCAGGTGTCCCGGATCGTCACCCCGCTGGTGCCGCCGGAGGTGCTGCTGGTCCTGGTCGCCTGCCGATCGGACGAACTGAGCGGCGAGTTCACCCAGGGCCTGGCGTCGGCGCGCGACGGGGACGTGCTCGCCGCGTCGGGGGACGTGGTCGTCGGGTCCGATTTCCATCCCGGCAAGGTGCTCAGCATCGGGGGCAGTTCCTGGTCGCTGTTCACCCCGACGGTCCTGGGCGAGCAGGGGTGGGACACCCTCAACGACTTCGACGGGCAACCGATCCCGTTCGACGGGATCGTCGCCGAGGACGGTGACTCCCGCGGCACCGGGCTGCGCCTCGGACGCAAGTCGAAGCCGTCCACCTCCGCCACCGTCCCGTCGGCGTCGACCTCGGCTCCGGCGGGTACCCCGGCCACCGCCGCCCAACTCGGCCGCTACCACTCCAACCCGGACCTGCTGTACGAGGTGGACGGGGCGTCGGACCTCGACCGGCTGGTGACGGACGTGACCGAGGCCGTACGGCAACGGGTCCGGGCCCGGGTCCGACCCGGGTACGCCCGTGCCACCTGGGGCGGCCGGCAGGGAATCTCGGTCGACACCACCGCGATCGAGGCGGCCCTGCGGCAGGACCTCCAGTCCTTCTTCACCACCGGCGGCCGGACCTTCGACGTCCGGGACGGCTGGCGCAACTGGCACAGCGTCACCATCACCCCGACCCGGAACACGACCGGCCAGCGCTGGGTGGACCAGAGCGCGGACAAGGCGAAGTTCGACACCCGCAACGACTTCACCTCGGTACAGCGGGACACCGCGACCTCCGCGGACAGTCTCGCCGTCGGCGGCGGCTTCACCATGGCGAGCCGGTTCGGGCCCGGCGGCGGGTTCTCCGCCGAGGCGGCACTCGCCCAGGCCGCGGAGTCGAGCGAGAACACCTCCTCGCTGTTCGACTCGCACAACGTACGCAGCGGCGGCGGGTCGAACCTGGTCCTGTCGTCGGTCGAGTTCACCGTCACGGCCGGGCGGGTGGGGACCGTACCGCAGACGGCACCGCCGTTCCACCGGGCCACCCCGGCGGTACCGGTGCCGGCGGTGTACCCGCCGGCACCACCGGTGGTGACCGCGCAGATCGGGTTCCGGGCGCTCGACGACATCGCCAACGCCGGGGCGCCGGTCGGCGTCAGCCGGGCCAGTGGCGACTTCGACGTCCCCACCCTGGTGGAGAACCTCACCCCGGTACGGGTGCTGGACGCGGCGGTCCGGCAACCCGACGGCCAGTGGAGTGTGCGCCGCACCTGGAACCAGGTGGCCGAGCAGGTCCTGCAACGGATCAGGCGGACCGGCACCGTCGACCCGGGCAGCACCAGCCGGGACCAACTGCGTTCGCTGCTCACCGAACCGAGCCTGCTGGGGCAGCTACCGCTCGCCCTGGAGAGCCCGGCGAACTCGCCGCTGCTGCTCAGCCCGTCCCGACGGCAGGCGGTCTCGGTCCAGATGCAGTCCCGGGTGACCGACTTCGAGGTGCTCGCCGACGTCAAGAAGTCGTCGTTCCGCTGGCAGCCGGGAGTCACCGACAACGGGCGGCAACAGCACGTGAGCATGGTCGGCAGCGGCGGGAGCGTGGTGCCGATCCGATGGGGATTCGGCCTGGCCTACATCCAGCTCCGGCTGTCGGCCGCGTTCCGCCGCAACACCACCACGACGGTCAGGCAGAGCACCACGACCCGTACCGGCACCGAGTTCAAGGACATCGAGAACGTCCTGGCCAGGGTGACGTTCCGGGTCACCATCGATCCGAGCACCCGGGTCAACACGTTCCAGCACTGGTTCCGGCGCCGGACCGGGGTCCGTCCGGTCGAGCTGGAACTGACCGTGCTCGCCCGCCTGCCCAAGGACAAGGCGGCCCTGCTGATCAGCACGGTCCAGCCGGCCGGCACCGCGGCGACCAGTGGCGGCGTTCCGGCGCGGCCGACCGGCACGGCCGCCACCGGGAACCGCAACGGCAAGGCGCGGGCGGTACGGCAGGACGCCGACCCCGATCCGGACCAGCTCCGGCGCCCACCGCCGTACGCGCTCTTCGGCGGGCACGCCATGCCGTACGGGATGAGCAGGTTCGCCGCCGCACAACGGCGTACGACGGCTCTGATCGGGCAGATCGGCGGCGGGTTCCTGCCGCGTTACCAGGGTGACGGTGTCGTACGCCGGATGGGTTTCTCCACCTCGGCGAGCGAGCGGCAGAACAACCAGACCGAACTGGACGGCGTGCTGTCCATGCCGGCACTGCGGCAGAACTACACCGCGATGCTCAACGGTGGGGTGACCGCGACCCTGACCAGGACCAAGCAGACGTACTCGCGGCACATCGTGGTCCACGTCGCCGCCCGGCACCCGCGACAACCGACGTACGCGGGGGAGGAGCCCAACGTCGCGGTCCGCAACTTCCAGGCGAGCAGCGAACAGGACGGTTCGGCGGCCGGGGCGCAGTGGCGTGCCGCGGTCGCGGTGGAGGGTGGGTTCATCGGGCGGCTGCCCGGCCCGAAGGTGAACACCTCGCTTTCGCCCGGTGGCGCGCTGGAGTTCCAGCAGCGCTGGGGCCGGCAGAGCGGCATCGAGGTGACCGGCCAGGAGACGTCCCTGCACGGCGGTACGCCCGACTCGGAGCGCTTCGAAGGTGACCTGGAACTGGTCGTGACGGTCTACTCGTACACCGTCGGGTTGGGCCGGGACCGGCGGGCGCTGCTCGGGCTCGGCCGGCGGGCCCGGCGGATCGAGCACAACCTGGTGCCCGGCTTCACCCGGCTGGCGCAGACGGTGCAGGTCGGCGACGAGCAGATCCCGCAGTACCGCCTCACCGACACGCACCCGGTGAAGGTCCTGCACTCGCGCAGCGCGCTCCCGAGCCGTGACGTCGACTATCCCGTCTCGGTGGCCGAGCGGGAGAGTCGACCGCTGGCCCGGCAGACCCGTACCGACATCTCCACGTTGCGGCAGTTCGTCGACCAGCAGGCGGGGACAACCCCGGCGCCGGCGCAGGCGACCTCGGCGCCTCCGCGTCGTGAGCCGGCGTGGGACTGGCGGTTCGTGGAGGCGATGCCGGGCAGCGCCGAGGTGTTCAACCTGGCCGAGCAGGCGGTGCTCGACACTCAGCGGTACGCGCCCGATCTGGCCTCCAAACGCAAGGTCGGCGGGCTGCGCGGCGACGCCGCGTTGGCTCGCGGGATGCCGGTCTGGGCGGACCTGGTCAACCGGCTGTCGAACTCCCGGCAGATGGCGAACCTGGGCACGATGACCGAACGGCAGTGGGACCTGGAGCCGTTGACCACGGACACCGACGACGGTCGGCTGGACGTGTCGATCGTGGCCCGGATGACCCGCCCCCGACTCGTGCCGGTGGGCGGTGAGATCAGCACGGAGAACGCCCCCGGCGGCGGGGTGCAGGTGTGGGGCAGCCGGACCCGCGAGCGGCAGTGGCTGGGCCGGATCCAGTTCGCGCTCGGGCTGCGCAAGCCCGGGAAGGTGGAGGACAAGGCCGGTGGTGGCGGCACCGGCACCGCCGGCTACCAGCACGTCTTCCGCTACCGGATGAGGCGCTGGCGGGAGAAGGTGAGCGGCTTCATCGAGCGCAACATCAACAACCGCAAGGGGCAGGCCCGTACCTTCCTGGTGGTGGCCGACCTGCGGGTGTCGGCGGTGGCCGAGGTGACCCACTCGGCCGACTTCCCGGCCGCGCTGGTGCCGAGCGCGATCCAGCCGGACCGCTGGCAGAACCACAAGACAGCCGAGCGCAGCGCGGTGATCAAGAACGCGGTCTACCTGCGAGTCACCGAGGAGCAGGCCGCGGCCATGGGCCTGCTCGACGGACCCGAAGGGCCACTGAAGCCGCCGCCACCCGGCCCGTCCAGCATCCGTCAGGACGCCGACCCGGCGCTCGCCCTGCCTGCCGCCCGGTCCGCGGGGCTGGGCCTGCAGACCTTCCACCAGGTCCCGTCCCTGGTCCGCCCCGCGATCGACGAGCTGGAGAAGGCGGTGGCGGCCCCGAACCCGGAGCCGCTGGCAGCACCGATCCTGGCCGCGCTCAACGGCACCGCACTGGCGGACCCGATGCTCAACCGTCGCCGGATGCTCAACCTGCTCTCGCCCAAGGGCGTACGGCGAAACTGGGCGGCCCTGTTCGACGGCGGAGTCTCCCTCATCCACGCCGACACCGGCGCCTTCAGCCAGCACCTCTACGACGTACGGCTGCACGCGACGCTCAACGACCCGATCGAGTTCGACCGTTTCGTGGCCAACCACGACGACATCGACGTACGCATGGTCGGCGCGCGGGGCGCCGGCAAGCTGATGCGGCGCGCCCGTGGCTGGGCGGTGTACTTCAGCGCCCTCGCGTCGGGCGTGATGAATCCGGGCGCGAAGCCGCCGGATCCGAAGGCACCGGAGGATCCGAACGCCGGCGGCGCCGGCGCGCTCGGCGGCGGCTACCAGTACAACACCGGGAACCTCACCGCCAGCACGAACTTCAACGAGTCCGAGCGTCGCACCGTCGACATCAGCTCCGGGCGCGGGGTGAAGGCACGGATCCGCCTCAACCCCCACTTCGAGATCCGGATCTACCACCAGGGTCGGGCGGTCCCGGCGAACACGATCACCTTCCGGGAGCAGGTGACGGTCGACCGGTGGGCCGGGGACCTGCGCAGTGCCGCCCGGAACCGGCCGCCGGCCGCCCTCGACGGGCCGGGCGCGTACCCGCCGCAGGCCCGTCCGGGGGTCGAGCCGGGCTGGCAGGACCGGGACGGACTGCTGCTCCCACCCAGGTTCACCCCGGAGGACCTGAGCGGCGCGGCCGAGGTGCAGCAGGCCGCGGCCGAGCTGATGGCCGACGCCGCGCGCCGGCTCCGGACGGCCGGTTATCCCGGCGCCCAGCAGGTGCAGCAGGCGCTCACCCCGGAGATCCTGCTCCCGAACGCGCGGGCGCTGCTCTCGACCGAGGGGCTGGTGCTGCCGGCGCTGTCGAGCGCGGAAGCCTCGATGCAGAAGGCGCAGATCACCGTACGGCTCGAACCGGTGGCCGCCCGGCTGGCCGGGGTTGACTCCGGTGTGTACCGGGAACACGTCGAGCAGTCCGGCGACGGCATGGGCAGCGGCTCGAACGTGCAGCACCAGTCGATGCACGCTCCCCGGATCGTGGGCGGGCGCGGGTACATCAACGACCCGTACCAGCCGATGGAGACCGGCGGCGCGGGTCCGTCCAGTGGTGAGACGGTGGCGAACGCGGCGGGGGAGGAGAACTCGGCGACCGGGTTCGGCAACGTCAAACCGGAGGGCCCGTCGGCCGCCGTCGCGTACGTCTGCCGCCCGGTGGTGGAGGTGACGCTGCCCGGCAAGTGGTCCCGGCCACTGCGGATCCGGCACCGCAGCAACGAGGACACGGCGGATCCGGTCGTGACCGTCGTGCTGCGGATGGGGCGCGACGACGCACGCCGGGTACTCGGCATCGACAACGGGGCACCGGTCAGGGTGCACGACGACTTCGACGAGATCGTGGCGAACGAGCAGCAGCTCAAGACTGAGGCGGACGAATTCGTGGAGGCGGGTGAGGCCGAGGCCGCCGCCCGGTTCGCGGTCCTGGAGAGTCGGCTGCACGACGGGCAACCCGACGACGATCTGGACCAGGCGTGGGTTGCGGCGGTCCGGAGACGGGAGGTGGCCGAGGCGACCTGGTGGGAGACCGCCCAGCGGCACTACCGACTGCTGGACGCCTTCCAGGCCGGTTCCGTTGCCGTACCGTCCGCCCCGGCGCCCACGGCGCCACCGCTTCCCTCGAAGCCCGATTCGTCGACCCCGACCATCTCCAAGCCCGCGTTTGTCGTCCCGCCACTGTTCCCGTTCTCCGACGAACACGCGGGACCACTGGGGACGCTGTCGCTACCTCCGATCCAGGAGGACGACTTGGAGCCCCCCGCCCCTAAGTTCCCCGACCCCGAGCCCTTCGAAGCTGAGCCGGAGACGTCGGCGCCCGCCCCGCCGGTGGTGTTCTCCGGACCCTCCACGTTGCCGCTCCACGCGGTCCTGCCATTCCCCGCCGTCCTGCCGCTTCCGTTGCTCGGAGCCGAGTTCGTCCCGGTGGTCGGGGAGCCGGTTGTCGCTCCCGAGGTCGGCCCCACTCCCGCGCTCGCCGATACGGATTTGGACCATGAGTACGGGGTGGTGGTTGATCCGAAGCGGGTGAAGCCGTCGGAGCTGGCTGATGGTGTGGTTCGGTTGAATCCGATGTGGTATCGGTTGGAGGATTTCAAGCCGGCGTTGTTGGAGCGTTTGGGTGCGCGGTGGCATTACGTGGTGGATGTGGATGGTGGTATTCGGGTGGGGTCGGAGGAAATTTTGACGGTTGTGGAGGATGGGGAGTGGGAGCGGTTGGTTGAGGGGATGCGGTCGGTTGGTTCGGAGTTGACGGTTGATGAGGTGAAGGGTTTGTTGGATGGTCAGGGTCATCCGACGATTGCTGCGGGTTTTGTTGGTGGTGGTGGGGCTGAGGTGGCGCGGGCTCGGATCAGTGGTGAGTTCGGGTGGAATGCGGTGTTGAGTCGTTGGGAGGTGAATGACAAGTCGGGTCGGTATATGAGTGACAAGGTTCGGCCGGACCTGGATCCGGTGGAGATTGCTCGTTGGTTGGACAATGTTGCCCGCCGGTTGAGTGAGAGGTTCGGCGTCGAGGTTCATCCCGTACTGCTGAAGCACGCCGAACCGGCCGCCCCGCCGGCGCCGGAGCCTGTTCCGGCGATCGTGCCCGAGGACCCCGTCCCGGTTCCCCAGGTGCCCGAAACGGCTCCGCCCACCCAACTGCCGGTGACCGGGGGGACCGCGGTCGGGGTCGCCCGACTCACCGATGCGATCATCCGTCCCTACGCCGGCCCGCTTCCCGGGCGGCCGGCGCTCATGGCCGAACTGCGCGACCGGGTCACCGCCGCCCTCAACAGCGGCCTGGGCGAGGAGTACGCCGCCCAGTTGGCAGTCAGGATCGCGGCGGCCCACGGCGTCACCCACCAACCCACCGAACTTCATGGAGATCAGTGATGAGTCAGAGCAGCCGGTCGGCCGCCTTCCACCACCTGTTACTGCGGGTCGACAGCACCCTGCCCGACGAACTGGTCGCCGAGGCCCGTACCTGGCTGGCCGACGGGATGCTGGTCGACGTCGCCCAGGCGGTCGTCTTCACCGCCATGACCAGTCGCGTTGCGCTCAGCCCGGCCGACATCACCCTGCTCCGGGAGACGCTCGGCGAGACCGGTGGCGACACCGACCCGCTGGCGGAGATCGAGACCGCCACGGCCGAGGTCATGCCGCTGTACGGACTCGCACCGGTCGGCCCGGAGGTGCTGGCCGAACACGGCGAGCTGATTCCGTACAACGTCGATCTGACCCGGTCGGACGGCGGCCCGGCGGGTCCCGACGAACTGGACGCGGCACTGACCGGCGCTGTCGGTGACGCGGCCGGGCCGGTCGCCCTGTGGCGCTGCTGGCGTTACCCGGCGCTGGACACCCAGTGGCCGCCGGCGAAGCGGATGTACCTCGTGTACGCGGCCGACGGCGACAACCTGCCCGGCATCACCGCCCGCCTCCAGCGCGTCCTGTCCGACGCGGGTGAGATCGATCCCCTGGTCACGGTGTTTGCCGACGCGGACACGCTGCCCATGTTCCAGCGCACCGCGCTCGGCTTCGCCGCGCTGCTCTGGACCGCCGAACCACAGCCCGAGATCCGTATCGCCCGGCTGCTCGACCCGCTCGACCCTGATGCGGCCGACCGCGCCGAGGAGTCGCTCGAACCCGATGAGCGGGACCGGATCCTGCGTTACCTGGCACAGGGCGTGCCGCTCGTGATCACCACGACCCTGTTCGACGACGTGGTGGACCCGGCGCGCGGTGCGTCCGTCCCGATGAGCTTCCGCACCGACGGGACGTGGGTCTGGAGCGACGCCGTCGCGTACTACCTGGACCAGCACGGGTTGGCGCCGACGGCCGAATTCACCGCCCACATCCGGAGCGGGCGGTACACCGTGCCCGAGGTCGACGTGCTGAGCCTGCACCGGGCACTGGCCGCCGTACAGGCACCGGTCGGCGCACACGTGGCGGACCCGGTCGGACTGGTGACCGGATGACCCCCGGATCACCGTGAACCGGACCGGCGTGGCGTGCGTAGTGCAGGCGACCGGGCAGTGAACAGCGCCGTCCGCCCTGAACGGCCGGTCGGACCAGGGCCATGCGGGAAGGGGCGGTCCGGTGATCTCAGAGCGCGCCACGGCCCCGGCCGTCGGTTCGGTGATCGCCGCGCTTGCCGGTGACGCGCTCCTGCTGCGTACCGCCGCCGACGATCCGGCGCCGATGATCCGGCTCACCGCCGCCCTGCCGGTCGAGCCGGACCGGGTCACCGTGCTCAGCACCCCGGCGGTGACCACCCTCCCGGATCTGTCCACGCTGCTGCCCGAACTCCTCGCCGAGCACCTCGGCGGGAGCGCCGCCGGGATACGCCTGCTCTGCCTCGGCACGTACGCCGAGCCGGTGGCAGTGGATCTCCTGGTCCGCGACCTCGCGGAGCGGATCGGGCAGGAGGTCGTCCTGCCGTTGGATCCGTGCAGCGTTGACGACGGCGGGCAGCCCGGAACGTTCACCGGTGGGCGGGAGTGGCTCAGCTGCGCGCCGGGCGGGACACCGGTTCCGGAACCGGAATGGCCGCCACGACCACCGGCACCGACGCCCACCCCGGCGACGAGCGGGGACGCCACCACGGCCCCCGTCGTGAGCGCCGACCTGACAACAATCCCCGTCGTGAGTGCTGAGCCCACGACAGCTTCCACTGCTGACACCGGCCTCGACGTGGGTGCGACCACGACCCCGACCGCGAGGGTGGACGCGGATCGACGGGCTGAGCCGACCGCCGACGCTTCGGTGTTCCGGCGTCCCGGCATCGGGCAGATGGCCGGCCCATCCATCCCTCGCTACCTGCCCTATGGCGGCAACCGGCGCCGACCCGGCACGACAGCGGCACCGCCGGTCAATGTGACGGCAGCACCGCCGGACGGTACGACAGCGGCGCCGCTGCCGGGCAGGGCCGCAGTGGTGCCTGCCGTCGACAGCCCTGTCCCGGTGGTGGTGGCCGCACCGGAGCCGCAGGTTGCCGGACGGTCCACACCGGCCGGCTGGTCGTTCCTGGCCGGGGACGCGCCTACGGTCGGGATGCCGCTGGCGGCGGGCTTCCTGGTGGAGGTCGAGATCGGGGCGACCGGGTTCCGGGTGGCCGGCCGGCCCGTTCCGCCCGCCGGCCTGGCGAAGCTGATCGTGGCAGCCCAGCGTGGGTCGACCCGGCCGGTGGTCCTGCTCAGTTCTGGCACGTTCCCCGGCGGCCCGGCCGCCGACCTGCTCTTCGGTGGACTCGCGGACGCACTCGGCGGCACCGTGTACGTCGCCGACGCGGCCGTGTCGGTGACCGCGCACGGGTTGCTCGTCACGGAGGGGCAGTTCCGGCGGTGGGCGCCGAGAAGCGCCACCCCAGCAGCGGGTCCACGTCACCGGACGGTCGGACGCGTTCTTCCCGTGCCGGCCGGAACGCGACGTCGTCCGGGCAGCCCGACGGCGGCCGTGCCCGTACCACCGGGGGCGGCCGTGCCCGGGGCGGCTGCGCCCGGGGCGGCCGAACCCGAGCCGGACGGGTCCAGGGCGGACGGTCATGAAACGGCCGTACCCGAGGCGGGCGAGATCGGGTCGGCGGTCGAAGTCCCGGCGGCAGCGGCGGCGTCGGGCGAGGGTCGCGCCGGGCCGGACCGGGCGGAATCGGGACAGCACCCGTCGAGGCTGCCCGAGCCGGTCACCGTGGAGACGAGCCCGGTGCTCGCGGCCGGCCCGGCCGTGGCCGAGCCGGTGCCGGTCGAATCCGTGGCTCTGCTGGACTCCGCCCGTTGGCGCGATACCCCACCCGCACTGGAGGTGCCGCGGATGATGCACCCGGCGGGACCTCTTCCGGTTGTCCCCGTGCCCGATGCCGCAGCACCGCCGCAGGCACCTCCTCCGACCGTCCCACTGCCGGCGCCGGCCGCGCCGGTTGCGTACACCGGTGTTGCCCGGACCGAGACGCAGGCGGCGGCGCGCAGTCAACCCGTGCCGGACGCGGACACTCCCGCGGCACGGTTTTCCGGTGGCGTCAGTTTCGGCGATCCGGGAAGCCCGGCCCTTGTCGAGTCGGTAAGCCTGGCGCTTGTCGAGTCGGGGAGTCCGGGGCTTGTCGACGGGCGGACCGGCCACCAGGCGCCCTCTCCGTACGGTGTCGACCAGCGGCAGCCGGCCGGCGCGGGGAGTCCGACGGGCGCGGTCACCGAGGCCGAGGCCGTGGGTGGGCCGCCCGCACCCGCGGAGCCGGAAGGCGTGGCCACCGGCGACCGGGCCAGCATCGGCAACGCGCAGCACATGATCACGGCGACGGCGACGCCGGTGGCGTTGGGGCAGCCCGGCCCCGAAACCCGGCCGGCGGCGGTGGCACCGGCGCCGTTCTGGCTCACCGAGGAGACCTGGGACCCCGCGGATCGCGGACGCCTGCGGGACGCCCTCAACGGACGGTACGACGCACACGTGCGGGTCATCACCCGGACCCTGGCCGAGGAGCCGGGCATGCGTGCCGCCGGTGCGTCGGCCGAGATGATCGCCGGGCTGGTCGCGTTGCGGGCGTACCACGACGGCGAACGGGAGGCGGTGAACCGGGAGCTGCGGACCGGGGGTCAGGTCGAAGATGGTCCGGCCGGCAACGGCGAATCGGGGGAGCGGGCCCGACTGCTGGCCCGTGGCGCCGTGCACGGGCTGCGCCGGCTTCCCACCGTGCTCGGGCCCGTCTACGCGTCGGCCCAGCTACCGCCGCCGGCACTCGCCGGCTACCGGCCGGGCGTCGACGTGGTCGAACCGGCCTTCCTCGACGTCGACCTCGCCGCCGCCCCGGCGTCCGAGGCAACCGTCCAGTTCGTCATCTGGTCCGCCAGCGCCCGCCGGCTCGACCGGATCAGTCCCGGTGACACGGCCGCCGCCCTCTTCCCGCCCGGTAGCCGGTTCGCGGTTCTCGCGGTCGACCGTCCGGACGACGACCAGGAGCCGATCCGGGTGCTGCTCCGGGACCTGGCCGGGCAGGGCGTACGCGGCGACCGGGGGGTGGACCGGCTGCTCGACCGGCTACGCGCCGCCCGTACGCCGACCACGGCGGTCAACCGGTCCCGATTCCTGGAGTTCGCCCCCGGGCTCGACCCGTCGGGTCAGGTTTTTGCCATCCCGTCGCAGCTCGTCCCGTCCGGTGCGGCCGACGGGCGGTCACTGACCGGGCACAGTGGAGGTACGCGAACGTGAGCCAGGACATGCTGTCGGTCTCCCAGCACGATCCCACCTGCCCGTCCAGGATCTCGGACGCGCTGGCGGCGGCCGCGCCGGGCGCCACCATCGTGGTGCAGCCGGGGACCTACCGGGAGCAGTTGCGGCTCACCGGCGACGTGACCCTGGTCGCCGAGGACGGTCGGGGCACCGTCACCGTCCAGGCCGACGGCGGTGTGGCGGTGTTCGTGGGAGGCGGTTCGGCCACCCTGCGCGGACTGGCGGTCACCGGCGGCAGTGACCGGTTCCCGGCGGTGCAGCTCGGTGGTGGCACGTTACGGATGAACGGCTGTGACGTACGCGCCGACGGGATCGTGGCCGTCCATGCCGTCGCCGGGCGGCTGGAGATGGACGACTGCGCGGTGACCAATCCGACCGGCGCCGGGTTCCTGGTAGAGCAGCAGGGCTCCGGAACGATCGGCAACACCGCGATCACCGACATCGGCGGCGCCGCGATCGTCATCGCCGCCGGCGCCGATCCGGAGTTCTCGGGCTGCACCGTGTCCGGGGTCCGTGGCGCCGGGGTGCTCTCCACCCGGGGCGGCCGGGGCACCGTACGCGGGTGCGAGATCAGCGCGGTCGACGGCCCGGCGGTCGCGGTCGAGGAGGAGGGTGCGATCCGGGTCGTGGACACCGTCGTCCGGGACACCCCCGGCTCCGGGCTGGTCGCCACCGACGGCAGCCCGATCCTGGAGGACTGCGAGTTCCGTGGCATCGGCGGACACGGACTGGTCTGGTCCGGTCGGGCCGCCCCGGAACTGCACCGGTGTCGGGTGACCGGCACCGGGGGCCACGGTGCCTTCCTGCTCGACGCCGCGGCCGGTCTGCTCGACGGGTGCGAGTTCGCGGAGACGGGCGCGGCGGCGGTAGCGCTCACCGGCACCGCCTCGCCCCGGGTCGAGGGGGGCCGGATCGTCGGCGGTGACGGGGTGGCACTGCTCCTCGACGGGTCGGTGACCGGCGAGGTCACCGGAACCGAGGTGCGGGGCGGCACCACCGGGGTCCTGCTCCGGTCCGGCGCCGACCCGCAGCTCACCGGTCTGACCATCGAGGGCGCCACCGAGTACGGGCTGCAGTCCGTCGACGGCGGCCGGGGCACCGTACGCCGACTCAGCGTGACCGACTGCGCCGAGGCGGCGATCCGGGTCGGCGCCGAGGCAACGCTCGTCATCGACGACGCGAACCTGCGGGGTGGCCGGGTCGGGCTGCTCGTCGCGGCCGGCGGCACCGCCACCGTGACCTCCTCCGACCTCGGCGAGGCGCACGACGCGGGGGTGACCGTCGAGGCGCGCGCCGAAGTCACCCTCCGGGACACCCGGGTGCACCACAGCGGCGGATCCGGGGTCCGGTTCGCCGCCCGGTCGCGGGGGCGGCTGGACCGCTGCGACATCTTCGACAACGCCGCCGACGGGGTGTGGCTGGACACGACCGAACCGGTGTCGATGACCGGGACGACCGTTCGCAACAACGGCGTCCAGCAGGTACGCCGGGGCGTGCCGAACAGTTCACCGGAGCCGGTCCGGGCCGACGCGGACGAACCGCAGCGACCGGAGTCGGCCGAGCCGACCGCCGACCCGGTGCCGGCGGAGCGTGCCGTCGAGGACCCGGTCACGCCGTTGCTGGCCCAGTTGCACGCCCTGGTCGGGCTGGCCGGGGTCAAGCAGGAGGTCGCGACCCTGGTCGGCCTGCACCGGATCAGCGCCCGGCGCAGCGCCGCCGGGCTGCCGATGCCACCGATGTCGCGGCACCTGGTCTTCGCCGGAGCGCCCGGCACGGGCAAGACCACGGTGGCCCGGCTCTACGGGCAGATCCTGGCCGCGCTGGGTGTCCTGCCGGGCGGGCAGCTCGTCGAGGTCGCGCGGGCCGACCTGGTGGCCGAGCACATCGGTGGGACCGCGGTGAAGACGACGCAGAAGTTCACCGAGGCGATCGGCGGGGTGCTCTTCCTGGACGAGGCGTACGCGCTCGCCCCGGTCGAGGGCGGGTCCGGCCACGACTTCGGTCGGGAGGCGATCGACACCCTGGTCAAGCTGATGGAGGACCACCGGGACGAGGTCGTGGTCGTGGTGGCCGGCTACTCGCCGCAGATGCGTACGTTCCTGGCGTCGAACCCCGGCCTGGCGTCCCGGTTCTCCCGGACGGTGGAGTTCGACAGCTACACCACCGACGAGCTGGTGACGATCGTCGAGCGGCTGTGCAGCACCCACCACTACGCCCTGGAGTACGACACCCGGCTGGCCCTGGCCCAGTTGTTCGACACGATGCCCCGGACCGAGTCGTTCGGCAACGCCCGGGTGGCCCGGCGGGTGTTCGAGGAGATGATCGGGCGCCAGGCGTACCGGCTGTCGGAGGCGGGGGCGTCGTCCGGGGTCGAGCTGGCCCAACTGCTGCCCCAGGACCTGGGTGCCGCTGCCGCCTCGGCGGTGAGCGCCGGTGCGCCCCGGGCGGCCGAGGTGGACGCCCTGCTGTCCCAGCTCAACAACATGATCGGCCTGGCCGGGGTGAAGCGTGAGGTGTCCGACCTGATCGACCTGCTGGCGAACGTACGGGCCCGGGTACGGGCGGGTCTGCCGGTCCCGCCGGTCTCCCGGCACCTCGTCTTCTCCGGCCCGCCCGGTACGGGCAAGACCACCGTGGCCCGCCTCTACGGGCGGCTGCTGACCGCCCTGGGTGTGCTCAGCGGTGGGCAGTTGGTCGAGGTGGCCCGCGCCGACCTGGTCGGCGAGTACGTCGGCCACACCGCGCACCGTACGCGGGAGGCGTTCGACCGGGCACGTGGCGGAGTGCTGTTCATCGACGAGGCGTACACGCTCGCCCCGGCCGACAGTCGCAACGACTTCGGTCGGGAGGCGATCGACACGCTGGTCAAGTTGATGGAGGACCACCGGGACGAGGTGGTGGTGATCGCGGCCGGTTACGACCAGGAGATGGCCGCGTTCCTGGCCGCGAACGCCGGTCTCCAGTCGCGGTTCACCCGACACATCCACTTCGTCCACTACCAGGCCGACGAGCTGGTGGCGATCTTCGAGGGGCTGGCGCGGGCGAGCGGCTACGAGTGCCCGGGCGACACCCTGGTGGCGCTGCGGGCCCACTTCGAGCGGGTGCCGACCGGCCGCTCGTTCGGCAACGGCCGGTACGCCCGACAGTTGCTCGACGAGGCGGTGACCCGGCAGGCCGGACGGCTCCGGTCGGTCGCTTCGCCCAGTGTGGACGACCTGCGGATCCTGCGCGTTTCGGACGTCTCGCCAACGGTGGGCGCCAATGTCTGAGGACTGATCGGACACATCGGACGGCCCGGAAAGCCTTGCCACACACCAACATTCATCTTCAAGACATTCATGTGTCTCCTTTCCTCCACCGTCGGTCAGACCGGGCAACGCAACGTGGCGGCAGTCGTCGGGCGCTCCGCTCGACGGCGGTGGCGTGGGGAGGCAACTCGGTGGTTGCGGTGTGCAATGAGACGGGCGCGGCGGTGTCGTCCTCGACCGGTCGGGACATCGCCGATCCGTCCCGGCCGGACCGGCGTCTCACCGATGCCCGGATGGCGGTCCTGTACGAGACGCACTCCGACCCGCTGTTCCGTTTCCTGCTGCGGCTGACGCTGGGCGCCCGGCACCTGGCCGAGGATCTGCTCCAGGAGACCATGGTGCGCGCCTGGCGGAGCATCGACGTGCTCGCCGCGGATCAGGAGTCCCAGCGCCGGTGGCTGTTCACCGTGGCGCGGCGGATCGCCATCGACGCCGCCCGCGCCCGGCAGGCCCGGCCGACCGAGGTGGGGGTCGTCGACATGTCTCGGCTGCCGGCGACCAACGACGCGATGGAGGGCGTGGTCGCCGCGCACACCGTACGCGAGGCGCTGCCCAAGCTGAAGCCGGAACACCGTACGGTCCTGATCGACCTGTACTTCCGTGGCCTGTCGACCGGCGAGGTCGCCGCCCGGCTCGGTATTCCGGAGGGCACGGTGAAGTCGCGCGCCCACTACGGCCTGCGGGCGCTGCGGGCGGCCGTCGGGTCGACCAACGCCGACTGACCGTGCCCCGGCGGCCCGCCGGGTCGGGTCCTAATCTTGGTGTGACAGCACCGCGTGGTGCCCTCCATCCGAGCAGATCCGGCGGACCCATGACCGACCTCGACCCCGCGCACCCGGACCCGAACCACCCGGCCGGGCTCTACCTCCTCGGCGCCCTGGACGCCGACGCCGAGGCCGCCTTCGAACGGCACCTCGCCGGGTGCGCCTCCTGCCAGGACGAGTGTGACCGGCTCGGGCCGATGGTCACCGCGTTCGGGCGGCTCGACGCCGACGAGGTCATCAACAGGGAGCCGCCGGTCGGGTGAACCGAGCCGGCTTCCGGGCGGTCAGCCGCGCCACCACTTCTGGTTGGCGTCACCGCTGCACTCCCAGAGCTGCAACCGGGCCCCGTTGCCGGTGTTCCAGTCCTGTACGTCGACGCATTTGTCGGCGAGCTTGTTGACCAGGTCGTGGGCGCCGTTGAGGGTGAACCGCTGCGCCGGGCCCCCGTTGCAGACCGCGAGCTGGACGGTGGTGCCGTTGGCGGTCGACGCCCAGGCCGCGTCCATGCACTTGCCGAACGCCCGCACACTGCCGTCGGCCGCGAACGTCCACCGCTGGTTCGCCGACCCGTTGCAGGACCAGAGCCGCAGCGGTGATCCGTCGGCCGAGCCGGACGCGTCGATGCACTTGTCGACGTACCCGTGGATCGTGACCCCGGACGGCGCCGGCTTGGTCGTCGTCGGCGCGGGTTTGGGCGGGTTCACCGGCGGATTCGGCGCCGCCGGGGGTGGCGGTGCGGCCGGCGGCGGCGCGGCCACGACCGGTGGCGCCGCCGGGGGTACGGCCGGTGGTGCCCCGGGCGGTGCGGCCCCGGCCGGCGGTGGTGCCGGTGGCGGCGCGGATCCGGCCGGTGGTGGCACCGCCGGGCTGCCGGGACGGGGCAACTGTGCCCCGGCCGGTGGACCACCCAACCGCGGGTCGTTGGCGTAGTGGTCGGCGTAGGCGAGCACCATCGCGGTGTGTTCGCGCAGGCCCGGCGAGTCGGGCAGGCCGCCGGCCTGCTGGACCACGGCGCTACCCCAGTGGTACGCGGCCAGCGCCATCGGGTACGGGTCCGTCCCGATCCCGGACAGTTCGCGGGTGAGCACACACATGGCCTGACCGAGCGCCGGGATCGCGGCGTCGGGGTCCCACGGGGAGGCGGTCGGGGGCGCGTACCGGGCCCAGGTCTGCGGCAGGAACTGGGCGACCCCCTGGCCGCCACCGGCACTGAGCAGGTTCGGGTTGAAACCGGAGGACGCCATCAGCTGGGCCGCGACCCGGGCCGGGGTGACCGTGGCGCAGACCTGCCCGGCGGCCAGCACCAGGGGCAGGTAGCCGTCCGGCACCGGGATCGGGGCGGTACCCGCGGTGGGCACCACCCCGACGGCGCGGGGAGTGGGACTCGGGCTGCCGGCGGTGAGGTCGGGCTTCCGCTCGTACCAGGTCGCGTACGCGGCCACGGTGTCGACGTACCCGCGCGCCGCCGCCGGCACCCCGCCCGCCGTCCGTACGGCCGGCAGCCCCGACCGGTACGCGGCCAGCGCCAGCCGCCACGGGTCCCCGTCGACGCCGGACCGGCGTACCTGTCCGACCAGGTCGCACATCTGATGGGCGAGGGCGAAGATGTTGGCGTCGGTGTCCAGCCGGGGCGCCCTGGGCCACGGGGCCCAGTCCTGCCATGCGCTGTCGGTCAGCGCGGCGATGCCGGCCCCGCCCGAGGAGTCCGCCCGCAGGTTCACCTCGAACCCCGACGCCGCCATCAACTGTGCCGCCACCCTGGCCGGGGTCAACGCCGGGCAGGACAGTGCGGCGGCCGCGATCGTCGACACCTGCGCCACCGGAACCGGGCTGGCCGCGCGGCCGGACTCCTGCGCGGTCGCGTCACCGAAACCGGAGCCGGCCGCCACCGCACACACCCCGACCAGTCCCAGTACGGCGGTGACCGCGACCGCCCGGCGCAGCCGCAGATCGAGCCGCAGGTGCCGTACGGGCAGCCGCCGACCCGCCCCGGCCCTGGCCCACCGGGCGACGGCGGCCACGCCCCGCCCGCCGAGGCGTCGTACGGCTCCGCCGCCAGCCGTTGCCCGCACGGGCACCTCCCTCACTCACCCGGACCCGACCCCCACAACGGCCCGCACCCGCCACCGGTTCACCGCCACCGCCACCGGCCCCCGGACTCGGGGCGCCGGTAGCGGCCGACCCCTAGCGGCTCAGGCGCCGGTAGCGGCGGACCGCCAGCGGAGCGAAGACCGCGATGAGCAACAGCGGCCAGCAGACGGCCAGCAGCACCGGGTGCTGGGCGACGAACGAGTCCCCACCGAGGCCGGGGTTGCCGAACAGGTCGCGGGCCGCCGCGACGGTGGACGAGAGCGGGTTCCAGATCGAGATCGCGCCGAGCCAGTCCGGCATCAGCTCCGGTGCCACGAAGACGTTGGAGAGCGCGGTGAGCGGGAAGGCGAGCGGGAACACGATCACGGAGACCGTCTCCGGGTTGGGCACCACCAGCCCGAGGTAGATCCCCAGCCAGGTGAGCGCGACCCGGAGCAGCAGGATGAGCGCGACCGCGATCAGCGCGTCGGCCCACCCGTTGCGCCACTGCCAACCCACCAGCAGGCCGCAGACGACCAGGGTGGACATCTCCAGCAGTGCGCGCAGCAGGTCCGCCACGCTCCGGCCGGTGAGCAGCGCGGACCGGCTCACCGGCATCGACCGGAACCGGTCGACCACACCCTTGTTGACGTCGGTGGCGATGCCGGTGGCGGTCGCACCGAGGCCGTACAGCATGGTCATCACGAACACGCCCGGCAGCAGGAACTCCCGGTACCCGCCACCGCCCGGCACCGCCATGCCGCTGCCGAAGACGTACCCGAAGACCAGCACGAACATGATCGGGAGGGAGAAGTAGAGGATGAGTTCCTCCGGTGCCCGGACCACGTGCGTCATGTAGCGCCCGGTCATGGCGCGGGCGTCGGAGACCGCCCAGCGCAGCCGGGTCGACGCGGTCGGTGCCGGCTCCGCGCCGGTCAGTGCCGGTGCACCGGTACGGGTGTCCATCGTGGTGTTCATCGCCGCCGCGCCCCGTTTCCGCTGGTGGAAGCACTGGTCGCGGTGCCCGTGGAGCCACCGGTGGGTGGGCTCGTGGAACCGCCGGTGAGATGCAGGAACGCCTCGTCGAGGGTGGGTCGCCGCAGGCCGATGTCCTCGACCGAGACGCCCGCGTCGACCAGTGCCCGCATCACCTCGGCGAGCGCGGCGACCCGATCGGTCACCGGGGCGCTGAGCCGCCGGGTCTCCGGGTCGCGGTCCGGGGTCGTGGCGCAGACCCGCCCGACGATCCCGGCGGCGATGTCCAGCTCGGCCACGTCGTGCACGACCACCTCCACCCGGTCGCCGCCGATCTTCGACTTCAGCTCGTTCGGGGTGCCCTCGGCGACCACCCGACCGGAGTCGACCACCGAGATCCGGTCGGCCAACTGGTCCGCCTCCTCCAGGTACTGGGTGGTCAGCAGCACCGTGGTCCCGCCCCGGACCAGGTCCCGTACGGCGTCCCAGAGGCGGTTGCGGCTGCGCGGGTCCAGGCCGGTGGTCGGCTCGTCGAGGAACAGCACCTCCGGTGTCCTGATCAGGCTGGCGGCGAGGTCGAGCCGGCGGCGCATCCCGCCGGAGTACTCACCCGCCGACCGGCCGGCCGCGTCGGCGAGCCCGAACTGCTCCAGCAGCTCGTCGGCCCGGCGCCGGGCCTGGCGTGGGCCGAGGTGGTGCAGCCGGCCGAACAGGGTCAGGTTCTGCCGTCCGCTGAGGATCTCGTCGATGGCGGCGTACTGGCCGGTGAGTCCGATCCGGCCGCGTACCCGGGCGGCCTGGCGGGTGATGTCGAGTCCGGCCACCTCCGCCCGGCCGGCGTCGAAGCTGAGCAGGGTGGCGAGGATCCGTACCGCCGTGGTCTTGCCGGCGCCGTTCGGCCCCAGCAGGCCGTACACCGTGCCGGCGGGCACGGCCAGGTCGAAGCCGTCGAGCGCCCAGTTGGGGCCGTACCGTTTGCGCAGCCCCTCGGTCAGGACCGCTGGTCGTGTTGTTGTCATGACCCCGAGCCTGGAGCCCCGCGCTGACCGGTCACGCACCGGCGACTGACGGGCCCGCACCGGTGACTGACGGGGCCCGCCGGGGCGGTGCGTCAGTGGCCGGCGAGGACCCGGAGCGCCTGGTCGCGGCCGAGTGCCGTGCCCCGGACGAAGGCCGGTTCGTACGCCGCGTCCCCGAGGACGGCTCTCGTACGGTCGGCGATCCGGGTGAGTTCGGCGGCTCCGGCGACCGTGACGTCGCGCAGCACCCGGTCGACCGCGCCGAGCAGCAGCGCGGCCCTGGTCGGGTCGGTCCCGCCCAGGTCGAGCCGGACCAGGCCCTCGACCGCCTCGCCCAGCGGCGGCAGGCTGTCGAGCACGAGCGTGCTGGTCAACGCCCGCGCGTAGAAGTCGCGTGCCGCGCCGACACCGTCGGTCACCTCGGCTATCCGCCCGAGCATCACCAGCAGGTCCAGCCGGGTGCCGGCGGCGGCGAACCACCCCTGCGGACACTCCGTCAGCGCGGCCTCGCACAGCTCGCGGGCCTCGTCGAGGTCACCGCGGCGGCGGGCGATCTCGCCGAGACCGAGCCGGGACGCGGCGGCGAGTTCGAGCGCACCCGCCTGCCGGGCGAGCTGTCCGGCCCGGACGAAGTCGGCGTACGCACCATCCAGGTCGGCGGCCTGGATCCGTACGTTGCCGCGGGTGCGCAGCAGATCCGAGATGTCCACGGTCGAACCGAGCTGTTCGGCCAGCGGCAGCGCCTCGGCCAGCGACGCCAGGGACGACGCGTGGTCGCCGCGCGCGGCGGTCAGTTCGGCTGTGGTGGCGAGCGCCAGCACGGTGCCCCACCGGTCACCGATCGCGCGCAGGCCCTCCAACCCTCGGGCCAGTGCGGCCTCGGCCGGCTCGGCCTGCCCGGAGAACAGCCAGGTCAGGCCCAGGCCGATCGAGGTGAGCGCGCGTGCCCACGGGTCCGAGCCGAGCAGCCCGCCCTCGTCGATCATCGCGAGCATCGCCTCCGTGCTGTCCGCCGGTGGCCCGGAGGCCATCGCGGACAGGAAGAGCAGGAAGGGCTGACGGGGTGGCCGACCCAGGGTACGCAGCACCCACTCGGCCGCGTTCGACCCGGTCGGTGGCTGATGCCGGGTGAACCCGCCCAGCGCGGCGTTCAGCAGGCAGAGGGTGTGCTCCTCCTCGAGGCCTCGCGGTGGCTCGGTGCCGACCGTCCGGAGCACCTGTTCGGCCAGGACCGTGGCCTCGCCGCGCAGTCCGCGTACCCACCAGTAGAAGGACAGGGCCGCGACCAGCCGGAGCGCGGGGGCGGGGTCGGTGCCACCGGTGCTACGGCGCAGGGCGGCGTGCAGGTTGTCCCGTTCGGCGTCCAGCCGCCGGAGCCAGTCCAACTGCTCCGACCGGCGCAGGTGCGGGTCGGCGGTTTCCGCGAGGTCCAGGAAGTAGGCCGTGTGCGCCCGGTGCAGCAGGTCGACCTCACCGGCCTCGGCCAGCCGCTCGGCACCGTACGCGCGTACCGTGTCCAGCATCCGGTAGCGCCCGTCGTGCACCTCGACCAGGGACTTGTCGACCAGTTCCGCGAGGACCTCGACCACGTCGTGGCCGGGCATCCCGCAGACACCCTCGGCGGACTCCACGGTGGCGCCGCCGGTGAGGACGGTCAGCCGGCGGGCCAGCACCCGTTCGGTCGGGTCGAGCAGGTCCCAGCTCCACTCGACCGCCGCGCGCAGCGTCCGGTGGCGCGGCAGGGCGGTCCTGCTGCCCCGCGACAGCAGCCGGAACCGGTCGTCGAGCCGGGCCGCGATGTCCGCGACCGGCAGGGTCCGCAGCCGGGCGGCGGCCAGCTCGATCGCCAGCGGCAGCCCGTCGAGGGTACGGCAGATGCGCAGTACGGCGTCGAGGTCGGCGGCGCCGAGATCGAAGTCCGGTGCCACGTCGACGGCCCGTTCAGCGAAGAGTCGTACGGCCGGGTAGTCGCGGGCGTCGGCCGGCGTGGTCCGCTCCGGTGGCAGCGCGAGCCCGGTGACCGGGCACAGTGCCTCCCCGGTGAGTCGCAGTGGTTCCCGGCTGGTGGTGAGGATCCGCAACCGGGGACAGGCGTGCAGCAGCCGGGCGGCGAGCCGGGCCGCCTCGGCGACGACATGTTCGCAGTTGTCCAGCACCAGCAGCACCGGGCGGTCGGTGAGCGCCGCCACCAGCCGTTCGGTGGTGACCTGCCGGTGCTCGGCCGGGGTCCGCAGTCCCGCGTCCCGCAGTCCGAGTGCGGTGAGTACGGCCTGGGCCATGTTGGTGCCGGGGCTCACCACGGCCAGTTCGACGAAGCAGACCTCACCCTCCTGCCGGCCGGCGGCCTCGATCGCCAGCCGGGTCTTGCCGGCGCCACCCGGACCGGTGAGCGTGACCAGTCGGGCCTCGCCGAGCAGCTTGCCGACCCGACGCAGTTCCTCGTCCCGGCCGACGAAGCTGGTGAGCTGGCCGGGCAGCCCCGGCCGGGCCGTTGACGCCGGTGTCGGTGGCTGATCCGCCCGGAGGACCGAGAGGTGTACGGCGACCAGTTCGGCCGAGGGGTCGGCACCGAGTTCGTCGGCGAGCGTACGGCGGGCGTCCTCGTACGCGGCCAGTGCCTCGGCGGGCCGGCCGGCGGCGTACAGCGCCCGCATCAGCAGCCCGCGCAACCGTTCCCGCAGCGGGTACGCGGTGACCAGTTCACGCAGTTCCCCGATCGGCGACGCCCGGTCGGGGAGCCCGAGTTCGGCGTCGACCCGGTCCTCGACGGCATCGAGTCGCAGTTCGTCCAGGCGGGCCGCGTGCGCCCGACCGGCCGGGGTGTCGGCGATGTCGGCGAGCGGTTCGCCCCGCCAGAGGGCGAGTGCCTCCCGGAGCAGGGCGGCGGCCTCGGTCCGGTCACCGGCGGTGAGTGCCCGGCGGCCGGCGGTGGCGAGCCGGTCGAACCGGTGCGCGTCGACCTGTTCGGGGTCGACCGCGAGCCGGTAGCCGGTCTGGTGGAACTCGACCAGCGGGTGCGCCGGGTCCTGGCCGGGCAGTGCCTGGCGCAGCCGGGAGACCTGTGACTGGAGGGCGTTCGCGGCGCCGTGCGGCGGGGTCTCGCCGTAGAGACCGTCGATGAGCCTCGGTACGGGCACCACCCGGCCGGCGTCCACCAGCAGGAGGGTGAGCAGGGCGCGCAGGCGGGTGCCGCCGACGGTGACCTCTTCCCCGTCGGTCCGGAGTACCCGGGTCGGGCCTAGGATGCCGTACCGCATGGCACCCATTGTCGCCCACCGGGCCGCGGCGGTTGCGCCGGCGGCCCCGGCGGTGGGCGCGACGGCGCAGGTCAGGGTCGGCCGGTCGATCGGAGTTGCCGGCAAACCTCCGCGACGTCTACTTCGTCGTCCCACCCGCGTACGCCCGGTGCGTACGCGATCTTGGGCAGATGCCGCTGAATCGGGGACAAGTATGTCAATATCTGACGTTCCTCGGCCGGTATTGACGAAGATCCGTAAGGGGCAAAGACTGGCGCCCGCACTTACGTGTGGCGCCGGGTCGAAGCCCGTACCCGGCCCGAACACGCTCGCTTCTGGAGGACCTCGGATGAGGAGTTCCCACCTGGGCAGGGTCGGCCGGATGGCGGCCCTGCTCGCCCTACCGGTCGCCCTCGCGCTCAGCGCCGGCCCGGTCGGCGCACAACAGTCCCAGCCGGACGGGCAGGTCGTACCCGACCGGCAGTCCAGCACCGAGCAGAACGGGGTCGCGCTGATGCGCGTCGTCGTGCCGGGCCAGTCCGACCTGGACCGGCTCAACGACCTCGGCGTCGACCTCGCCGAATACAAGAAGCCGGTCGACGACGGCCTCGAGGTGCACGCCGTACTCAGTCCGGAGGAGACCCAGCAGCTTCGTGAGCTGGGCTTCGACGTACGCGACGCGATCTCCGACCAGACCGACTTCGCGGAGAACAAGGCCGAGCGGCAGGCGGCCATCGCCGCGGCGGCGGTCGACGCGGACGAGGTCGACAAGCTCACCCCGCTGCGCGCGGAGTGGTTCACCAGCATCGACGACCAGCGTTTCATCTCGGTCGAGGTGAAGTCGAGCGCGATCGACGCCCAGACGAGCCTCACCGTCACCTGGGACAAGGGCAAGGGAACCCCGGCCGGCTCCGGCGGTACGGCGACCATGTCCCGGTTCACCGACGCCGGCCAGTACATGTACCACCGGTTCAACACCCCGATCCCGGTCACCGACGCGCCGGCCACGGCGACCATCACCAGCAACCGGGGCGGCACCGTCACGGTTCCGGTGAAGAAGTGGCTGGGTGCGAAGGTCAAGGCGCCGAGCAAGCACTACCTCTCGGACTTCGTCGACCACTACATGGACCCGACCGAGATCACCAACCGGATCACCACGCTGGGCCGGGAGTTCCCGAAGATCGCCGAGGTGATCGACCTCCCGAACCTGACGAACGGTTACCGTCGTGCCGCGCAGGCGCAGTTCGGCACCGATGCGGCGAGCACGCTCTACGTCAGCTCGAAGGCGTACGGCTCCGAGGGCGGCAACGGTCTGACCGTGGCACTGGTGAAGCCGGAGGCTGCCTCGGCGCCGCTCGGTGTCGTGGTGACCGGCCGCAACGTCGTGGTCAACCTGGCCACCGACGGCTCGGCCGCGGTCAGCAGCACCGCCAAGCAGGTGGTCGACGCGCTGAACGCCGACACCGGGGTGTCCGCCCTGCTCACCGCCGCGACCTACCGGGGCAACGCCGGGGCCGGGCTGGTCTCGGCCGCGCCGGCCGCGACGCTGACCGACGGACTCAAGGCGCCGGCGTACGTCTCGCGTGACCCGTTCCAGATGAAGGCGCTGCGGATCGGCAAGAAGCGGGACGGATCGAAGGTGGGTGTCTTCCTGTACTGCCAGGAGCACGCCCGCGAGTGGGTCACCCCGATTACCTGTGTGGAGACCGCCGAGCGGCTGCTGCGCAACTACGCCACCAACGAACAGACCCGCAAGCTGGTCGACGGCCTGGACATCTTCATCCTGCCGGTGGCCAACCCCGATGGCGCGCACTACAGCTTCTACGATTTCAACTCGCAGCGCCGGAACATGACCAACCACTGTACGGAGACCAACTCCGACCCGGGCCGGCGCAACTCCTGGGGCGTGGACCTGAACCGGAACTTCTCCGTCGGTTCGGTCTTCGACGGCTACTCGGGTGCCTCGACCACCTGCACCGGCGACACGTTCGCCGGACCGGCCGAGCTGTCCGAGCCGGAGGCCCGCAACGAGGTCTGGCTGACCAACCAGTTCCCGAACATCAAGTTCGCCATGAACACCCACTCGTACGGCGGGTACTTCATGTGGCCGCCGGGGGCGTACAAGACCGCCGGGCGGGAGCTGCTGCCGTCGCCGGACTTCGGCACCGAGAACTACTTCTGGGACGCCTCCACGCACGTGCTCAAGGCGGTCCAGTCCTACCGGGGCACGGCGGTGTGGCCGGGCCGTACCGGTCCGGTGCCGGACGTGCTGTACTCGGCGGCCGGTAACAGCGCCGACGAGCACTGGTTCAACCGGGGCATCATCGGCTGGGACTTCGAGGTCGGGTCCGACATGTACGACCCGGCGACCGGTCGGTTCAACGCGGTCGGTTTCCAGCCGCCGTTCGCCGAGGGGCACGAGGAGGCGATGGAGTTCGCCGCCGGGCAGATCGCCATCCTCGAGGTGGCCCAGGCGTACGCCGCGGACAAGACCGACCCGGTCTCGACGCTGACCGTACGGGACAAGGGCGTCGGCTCGAAGGTGTTCAGCTTCAAGATGGACGAGCCGGCGAACATCTACTACACCCTGGACGGCAGCCGGCCGACCCTGAACTCGACCCGGCTCACCTCGGCCGGGATGCGTGAGGGCGCGCAGGAGATCACCATCAACGCGAAGACCACGGTGAACTGGTTCGCCGTCGACATCGCGGGCAACATCGAGAACAACTACCAGCCCACCGGCACCCGCAACAACTACAAGACCCAGACGCTCTACGTACCCAAGCAGTAGCCCCACCGGGGATGTACGCGGTGGCCGCCGACCCTCGGGTCGGCGGCCACGTCGCGTTCGGGTGGCCGAGGCCGGGACGGGCGTCAGGCGGTCGGTGCCGGTTGGTCGAGGATCGCGCTGAAGCGTTCCTCGGCCAGGTCGAGCTGTTGGAAGATGTGCTGCTTCACCCGGTGCGACAGTGGCGTGTCCGGGCGGCCGATCAGCTCCCGGAACACCGGCACCAGCGGCCGGTACTTGGTGGCGGACGAGGTCACCTTCGGGCCGACGGTGTGGATCACGCCGACGCCGTTGTCGGTGAAGTCCGACACCTTGATCACCCGTGCCCAGGGCTCCCGGTCCAGGCTGGCCGCGACGTGCTCGCGGTACTGGACGTACCGGTCCCGGTCGGGGGTGAACGTCGGGTTGGTGACGGCGGCGACCAGGCAGGCGACCCGGTCACCGAACCGCCGGGCCAACTCGGCCAGGGCGGCCGGAGTCGGGTCGGCGGCCCCGCTGGCGCCGGCCAGTTCCGCCGGGTGGTCCTCGACCGAGTCGTGCAGCAGACCGGCGACGACCACGTCCACGTCGTCCACGTCGTAGTGGTGCAGCAGCCGGATGCTCACCCGCAGCAGGTGGTTCAGGTACGGCTCGCGGACCCGTCTGTCGTCCCGGTGCAGCTCGCTGGCGAGGTCGAGGGCGGCGATCAGCCGATCCCGGTCGGCCGGGTCGAACCGTTGGATCTCCAGCCGGAACCTCTCCCGGAGTCCGGCCTCACCGTGGATCTCGGTGATCGCGTGCATCGGCATGCTGGCGAGGTACGCGGGAAACTCCATGGCGCTACTTATATCGGATCCCAGCAAGATCAGCTTTGTTCGGCACGCGCCCGGGTGGCCGCCAGGAACTCCCGGATCAGCGCCGGGTCCTTCACGCCCCGGCTCACCTCGACGCCGCTGGAGACGTCGACGCCCCACGGCCGCAGCGTGTCGATCGCGGCGGCGACGTTGCCGGGGTGCAGGCCACCGGCGAGCAACCAGTGCCCGTCCGGTACGTCGCGGTCGAGCGTGTCCCAGTCCCAGGCCGCCCCGGAACCGGGCTGCGGCGAGTCCACGATCAGCAGGTCCTCGCCGAGCGCGCCGCACCGTAGACCGCCCGGGCCGCCGGCAGAGGTGCCCCGGATCAGGGGCAGGCCCAGGTCCCGCAGCGCCGCGTAGTGGCTGGCCGGCTCGTCGCCGTGCAGTTGGATCGCCCGTACCCCGGACTCGGCCACCGCGGCCCGGACCGCCTCGACCGGCTCGCCCCGGAGCACCCCGACGGTCAGTACGCCCGCCGGAACCGACCGCGCCAGTTGGGCCGCCTGCGCCGGGGTCACCTGCCGGGGGCTGGCGGTGAGGACGAACCCCACCGCGTCCGCGCCGGCCCCGACCGCGGCCTCGACGTCCCGCTCGGTCCGTAGCCCGCAGACCTTGACGAACATCCGATCCCGCCCCTCCGCGTCCGGCCAGTGCTGCGGCGCCATTCTCGCGGGCGGGGTCGGAGCGCCTCGCCCCGGGATCGCCGTCCGGCGCGTCGTGGCCTCCCACGCGGTGGGGCGTACGCCGTAGGGGTGAGGTGAAAGTCGTACATCTTCTGTTTTATCCGAATAATGCTCAACTGTAGCGGCGAGTGCCTTCGGGCTGTGTCCATCGCGATATCCGAGCCTGCCATGCAACTTCCCACCGCCTCGGTCACGTCATCGTCCTGCGCTGACCGAGGGGTCAGCGGCGCGATAGGGGAGATCGATGGAAGCTGGAACAAACCGGTCACGGCGCGGTGGCCTGTCGCGCCGACAGGCGATCACTTCGGCCGCGCTCGCCGCCGCCGGTCTGGGAGTGCTCGGCACCGGGTTGGTCCTGCGCCTCCCAGAGGCCGCCGGTGAGGCCGGGCCGGGCGCGAACACCCCCAGCCCGACCCCGAGCCCCACCCCGGACCTGCTGGCCGAGGCGCAGACCCGGATCGAGGCGTACGTCGCCGCGCTGGGTGAACGGATCACCCTGGCCGTACGCGACCAGGTGACCGGCACCGAGTTGACCGTCGGGACCCGCGCCTTCCAGACCGCCAGCATCGTCAAGGTCGACATCCTCGCCGCCCTGCTCCTGCGCGCCCAGGAGAAGGGCGAGCAGCTCACCGCCACCGACCGGCAACGGGCTCGCCCGATGATCGTGATCAGCGACAACAACGCCGCCTCCGCGCTCTACCAGAAGATCGGCAAGGTCGCCGGCCTCACCGCCGCCAACCGGACGCTCGGCCTGGTCGAGACCAAGCCCAACGTGCACTGGGGCATGACCACCACCACCGCCGCCGACCAGGTACGCCTGCTCGCCGCGATCACCGCCACCGACAGCCCGCTGGCACCGGCCAGCCGCGCGATGATCCTCGACCTGATGAGCCAGGTCGACAAGACGCAGCGGTGGGGTGTTCCCGCCGCCGCCACCGCGCAGACCACCGGGGTCTACGTGAAGAACGGCTGGGTGCCGGACGACGCGAACGGCAACCGCTGGGAGGTCAACACCATCGGCCGGCTGGTCGAGCCCGGACACGACTGGCTGGTTGCCGTACTCTCCGACAACCACGTGAAGCTCCAGGACGGGACCGCGATGGTGGAGAAGGCGGTCACGTACGCCCTCGGCGAGCTGCGCGAACTGCCGGCCGTCACGATTCCCTGACCCCCTGCCGGGGCAGCGCGGTCGCCGTCCCGTCACCCCCGCCCGGTGACGGGTCGGCGCTCGGACCGACCGGGTCCGCCGCCGGTGGGCCGGCCGGGTCTTCCGCTCTCGGGTCGGCCGGTTGGTCGGCCGGGTCTCGCTCCGTTGGCTTGGCGGGCCGGCGGTGCAGCAGGACGAACAGGCCGCCGGCCAGTAGTCCCCAGAAGGCGGCGCCCAGGCCGAGCACGGTGATCCCGGACGCGGTCACCAGGAAGGTCACGACGGCGGCCGGTCGTCCCTCGGGTTCGGCGACCGCCGCCGCGATCGCCGCGCCGAGGGCGCCGAGCAGGGCCAGCCCGGCGACCGCCTCGACCAGCACCGGCGGCGAGAGCAGCACCACGGCCGTGGCCAGTCCGGACCCGAGCCCGAGTACGAGCTGGCTGCCCCCGGCGGTGACCGAGGCGATCCACCGTCGGCGCGGGTCGGGGTCCGCGTCCGGTCCGGCGGCGAGGGCGGCGGTGATCGCCGCGAGGTTGACCGCGTGCCCGCCCAGCGGTGCGGCGAGGGTGCTGGCCAGCCCGGTGCCGACCAGGACCGTACGCAGGGGTGGCCGGTAACCGAACCCGGCCAGCACCGCCATGCCGGGCACGTTCTGGCTGGCCATGGTGACCAGGAACAGCGGCAGGGCCAGGCTGACCGTCGCCGCCCAGGTCCACGTGGGGGCGGTGAACGCGATGGTGGGGCGCAGGTCCGCGCCGGCCAGCCCGCCGGGCGGTGCGGTCCACACGATCGCCACCACGGCGACCGCGAGTGCCGCCGGTACGGCCCACTGCCGGGCGTAGCGGCTGAGCACGGCCCAGGTGACGACGATCGGCGCCGCCATCAGCGGTACCTCGACCAGGGCGCGTACCGGGGCGACGCAGAGGTCGAAGAGCACCCCGGCCAGCATCGCGCTGGCCACCGGCACGGGGATCGCCGCGACCGCCCGGCCCAGCACCGGGATCAGGCCCGCCGCTATGACGA
The DNA here is from genome assembly GCF_053601675.1 of Micromonospora sp. NPDC004704. NCBI lineage: Bacteria > Bacillati > Actinomycetota > Actinomycetes > Micromonosporales > Micromonosporaceae > Micromonospora > Micromonospora sp. NPDC004704. The sequence continues at coordinate 162,101 of NZ_JBSGCD010000006.1, forward strand.
GCAGGCCGCAGAGGGCAAACGCGCCGACCGCGGCGGCGAACCCGCCCGGTACGGAACCGGTGGAGATCAGCAGGGCGGCTCCCGGTGTGGACCAGGCGATGCTGATCGGCATCCGGTGACGTACCCCGAGCCAGATCGCGACCAGGCCCATGGCCAGACAGAGGGCGAGCAGACCGGAGGCGGCCTGGCGTTCGTCGGCGCCGACCGCACGGAGGGCGGCGAGGACCACCGCGAAGGTGCTGGCGAAGCCCACCAGTGCGGTCAGCACACCGGCCAGGACCGGTTGGAGCAGGCGGTTCATCGGTGCCTCCCACCGTCGATCTCGATGCCACCGGTACGGTCCGGCGTTCGGAGTCGCGTCGTCCGCGGCCATCCCGACCGTTCCGTAACCCGTCCGTTCCGTAACCCGTCCGTTCCGTAACCCGTCCGTTCCGTAACCCGACCGTTCCGTAAACGGAACGCCTAGGGATCTGGAGAATAGCGGCATGGACTCAACCGTGGTCGAGCCGGGCGGCGCCGGGGTGGGGCACCGGCTGCGCGAACTCCGCGAGGCACAGGGCCTGTCGCTGTCCGCCCTGGCCCGCCGGGCCGGCATCGGCAAGGCGACGCTCTCCGGGCTGGAGGCGGGCACCCGCAACCCGACCCTGGAGACGCTCTACGCGGTGACCGCGCAGCTCGGCGTACCCCTGGCGGCGGTGCTCGCCGGCAGGGCCGGCCCCGAGGGCGGAACACCCCCGGTCGTACGCGGTCGGGCGGTGGTCGCCACCCTGCTCGAGGTGTTCGAGGAGGCGTCGATCACGTACGAGCTGTTCCGGCTGCGGGTCCTGCCCGGACCGGCGCAGACCTCACCCGCGCACCACGACGGGGTGACCGAGCACATCACCGTCTTCGCCGGGGTGCTGCGCGCCGGACCGCTGGACGCCCCGCTGGTCGCCGGCCCCGGCGAACACGTCTCGTGGCGGTCCGACGTACCGCACGGCTACGCCGCCGCCGGTCCGGACGAGGTGCAGGCCAGCCTGCTGATCCGCTACCCGCGCCGACCCGGACCGTCCTGACCGGGGCCGGGTCCGCGTAGAGTTCCGGGATCATCGGTGAAACATCCAAGGTACGGAGCGGTAGCGCGGCATGACGGTAAGTGAGCAGAGTGGGGTCGGTGTGGCACCGACGGGGATCGATCCGACGGATCTGGAGACCTGCCTGCGTGTGCTCGCCGAGGTGGACACCCTGCCGGTGGATCATCCGGACGCGCTGCGGGTACGGCTGGCCACCGCGAAGATCTTCAAGAGCGTGAAGGAACGCCGCCGCAAGGAGCGCCAGCAAGCGGTCACCGAGGCCGACCGGGCGGTCACGGCCGCCACCGCCACCGGGGCGCCCGGACGCATCGACGACGAGACCAAGGGTCTGCCGCTGGTGTCGGCGACCACGGACGCGCCGTTGGCCGGAACCCTGCAGCGGCCCAGGGCCTGCTACATCTGCAAGGAGCGCTACCGCGAGGTGGACGCGTTCTACCACCAGCTCTGCCCATCCTGCGCGGCGACGAACCGCAGTCGGCGCGACGCGCGTACCGACCTGACCGGGCGGCGGGCGCTGCTCACCGGCGGCCGGGCCAAGATCGGCATGTACATCGCGCTGCGGCTGCTCCGCGACGGTGCCCACACCACCATCACCACCCGGTTCCCGAACGACGCGGTCCGCCGGTTCTCCGCCATGCCGGACAGCGACCAGTGGCTGCACCGGCTCCGGATCGTCGGGATCGACCTGCGTGACCCCGCGCAGGTGGTGGCGCTGGCCGACTCGGTCGCCGCCCAGGGCACGCTGGACATCCTGATCAACAACGCCGCGCAGACGGTCCGTCGCTCACCCGGCTCGTACGCGCACCTGGTCGCCGCCGAGTCGGCACCGCTGCCGTCCGGGCCGCTGCCGGAACTGGTCACCTTCGGCCACCACGGGATCGGCGCCGCCGCGCTGACGGCCGCGCTTCCGCAGCAGCGCCATGCGCTCGCCCCGCACGAGTTGACCGCGCTCGCGCTGACCAGCGGTTCCGCCTCGCTGGACCGGGTCGCCGCCTCGACCGCGATCGACGCGGGCGGTCTCGCACCCGACCTTGATGCGGAGAACAGTTGGTCCCGGCGGGTGCACGAGGTCGACGCGGTCGAGCTGCTGGAGGTGCAACTCTGCAACGTCACTGCGCCGTTCGTGCTGGTCAGCCGGCTGCGCCCGGTGATGGCCGCGGCACCCGCCCGTCGCAAGTACGTGGTGAACGTGTCGGCGATGGAGGGGCAGTTCGGTCGCGGCTACAAGGGTGCCGGCCACCCGCACACCAACATGGCCAAGGCCGCGTTGAACATGTTGACCCGTACCAGCGCGGCCGACATGCTCACCGAGGGCATCCTGATGACCAGCGTGGACACCGGCTGGATCACCGACGAACGCCCCCACCCGGTCAAGGCCCGCCTGCACGACGAGGGCTTCCACGCCCCCCTGGACCTGGTCGACGGCGCCGCCCGAGTCTACGACCCCATCGTCCGCGGCGAACTGGGCGAAGACCTCCACGGCTGCTTCCTCAAGGACTACACCCCCTCAGCCTGGTAACCCCGCCCCGGACCATCGCACTGATGTAGAGAAAGAGTGGCTACCCGTCGTGGGATAGCCACTCTTTCTCTACAAGAGGGGTTTTGCTACGAGCGAGGGGTGGGGGTCAGGGGAGGGGGCGCTTGAGGTGGTAGCGGTGCACCTCGAACGTGCTCTCCTGGTTGTTGATGTCCTCGGCCGCCGAGACCAGCTCCCACCCCTGCGCGCCAACCCGGTTCAGGTGCGAGATCGCGGTGTCGCCGAAGGCGGACACGTCCTGTCTGGAGCCGTCCGGGCCGTACCAGATGTAGGTCAGATCCAACCTCCGGCCCTCGCCCACCCGACGCCGGACCAGCAACGCGTACTCCCATTTGACCATCCGTCCATTATGGCCGGTATCCGGCGGGTGATCGCCAGCCCCATGGCGGTAGGGTCGGGCCTCCGACAATCCCCGCCCGATGTGTCGGTCTTTATCGGTATGAACCACCAGGTCGATCGGGGTGCAGCCAGGGACGGAGGCGCGATGCCCCGGCCACCAGGGCAAGCGCGAGTACGGTGATCACGGCCTGCCCGATCCGCCCCGGCGCCACTCCCGGGGCCGGATCGAGCACGTAGTTGGCGTACCCGTTCGCGGCGGCGTCGGTGACCAGCACGGCACTACCCAGCACCAGTCCGGCGGCCCGGCGGGCGGCCAGCAGGGCGGCGGCCAGCGGGTCGAAGACGGTCAACGAGACGAAGTAGACGGTCAGCCACACCGGCAGCCCCGGATACGGGTCGGTGCCCCCGGTCGCGAGCTGGAACAGGTGCGCCATCGTGCCGTACGCGAAGACCACGACGGCGGCACCGACCGCGACTCGGATCCGGCCCGGCACCCCCGACCACCGACGACCTCGCATCCCGACCAGTCTGCGTCACCGGGTCCAGCGGTCGGGTGGTGAAATGAGCGGTCAGGAGAAGTGGGTCTTCGGGCGGGGAAGCCGCTCGCCGTCGACGACCACGTCCACCTTCTCGTTGTAGAAGGCGATCAGCCCGGCGATCGGGATCAGTTGCCGGGTCGGGAAGTCGTACGCCCACGCCAGGTCGGGGTGGACCGTGTCGCCCACCCGGACCGACCAGTAACCGCTGGTCCTGCCCTTGTACGGGCACTGGGTGACGGTGTCGGTCGGCACCAGGTGGTCGAAGTCCACCTCGGTCCGGTTGAGGTAGTAGCGGGTCGGCAGGCCGGTCTCGAAGACCAGCACCGGCGACGACGACTCGGCCAGGACCAGACCGTCGAGCTCGATCCGTACGGTTCGGGTCGACCGGAGCGCGTCGACCCGGACGTACGGGTTGCGCGGGTGGACGAAGATCTCCTCGTCCTCCTCGAACCAGGAGTCGAGGGCCTCCCAGTCGAACCGGACGGTCCCGTCCAGCCCGGCGAGGACGTCACCGGCGTAGACCCAGGCCGAGTCCGGGCGGGAGATCGAGCCGGCGCGCAGCCCGTGCCGGTGCGCGGTCCCCCGGCGCAGCCGCTCGGTCCGCTGCTCGTCGACCAGCAGCCCGTCCTGCACGTCGACTCGCGGTAGGTAGAACTGCGGATAGTACGGCCACTCCCAGACGTACAGGGCGCGGGTGGTGTCCAGGACGACCCGGCCGCTGAGCATCGCGCGTACCCGACGGGGCACCGGCTCGATGTGGTCGACCGGGACGATCATCTGCGGGAAGTCAGGCACGGGCACGGCCAGCCGATCTCGGGGCGCCGACGAATGTCCTGCTCACGATACCCGCGCGGGCGGGGTGTGGGCGGACGCTTTGGCGTACCCGGGGATGGGCCGGACCGCACCGGTACGCCCGACGACGGGGCGTACCGGTGCCGCCGGTCAGGGCGCGGTGACCCGGTACGTGGCGCCCGCCTGGGTGGCGAACGTGATCACGTTTCCGCTGACCGCGTGGCTCACCGTGCCGCCACCGACCTGGTTGACCACGATCGTCTGCCCCGGCCAGGGGTGTTGCAGCCGTACGGTCCGGCCCGCCTCACTGGTGATGTCGACGTAGGTGACCCGACCGCCCTGGAACGCGCTCGACACCACCAGCGCGTCCTTCTCCCGCAGCTTCACGAAGCTGGCGTCCCGGTTCGTCGGCCAGACCGGGAACAGCCGCAGCACCCCGCCGTCGCTCTGCAACAGCAGGTTGTTGACCGCCTCGGTCGCGCCCGCCTTCTCCAGGCCGTGCACCCCGTCCCGGATCCGCAGGTTCGCCACCATCTTGGTGTTGATCTGGTTCCTGAGCTGGTCGATCAGGCTCTGCGCCGGGTAACCGACCCGGGCCGCCTGGGTGAAGACCTTCGGGAAACTGTTGTCCTGGCCCCACGAGTTCATCGCGTTCAACGTGTTGATCGCGATCTGCCGGTCGGCGGCCGGCGAGTTGATGCCCAGGACCTCGCCGGGGTGGATGAACTCCAGGTTCACCGTGTTGTCGCCCGGCCGGATGTTGCGGGTGTCCGGCCCGGTGATCGTCCCCGGATCGGCGAGCGCGAAAACCGTCTGGCCGTTGTACGTCGTCGTCGGCGTGGCCGGCAGGCGGTCCCGGATCTGGGTCCAGGTGGCCCGGTCACCGGCGTCCACCCCGAGCGTCACGCTCGCCTCGACCAGGGAAGAGAACAGGTACTTCAGCAGCCCGATGTCCGGACTCGGGTTACGCGACCAGGTGCCCTCGTGCGGCCCGGCGTACAACCGGTACCGCTGGGTGGCCGCGTCGTACTCGAGGTAGTGGGTGAAGAACGCGGCGACCTCCTTCAGGAACGGGTACGCCTTACCGGACAGGAAGTTCCGGTCCTGGGTGTAGTCGTAGTACGCGATGAACTGCGACGCGGCGAACAGCGAGTTCGCCACCTGCTGGTGGTAGTTGTCGTCGGCGGTCGCCCCGAACGGTGCGATTCCGACCGGGAAGAGCAGCCCGCTGGGCACTCCACCGCTCGGGAACCGGCTGTTGACGTACGTCGGGTTGACCCGGCGCAGGTCCTGCTGGGCGCGGCGCCGAGCCTCCGGCACGTACGCGAGCAGCAGGTCCGTGTACGGCAGCGCGAGATCGGCCCGGTTGCTCGAATAGGTGCCGTAGAAGTTCGCCATGAAGTTGTAGTTGAGGTGCATATCGCCGTTGAACATCGGATAGTCCGTGGTGGCCCAGATCCCGTACAGGCCCGGCGCGGTCTTGCCGGCCCGGCTGGACGAGCCGAGCAGGTACTGCGAGCCGTAGTAGAACCGTTCGAGCACCTCGTCGTCGAGGTCGACGTACGACCGCAGCCAGTACTGCTTCCACCAGTCGAGGTGCTGGTTGTAGAGGGTGCCGAGGCTGGCGGCGCTCTGCCCGTCGACGAGTCCACGGGCGGCCGGGGCCGGGTCGGCCGGGTTCTGCCCGCCACCGGCGACCCCGGTCACGAGCTGGATCGTCTGGCCGGGTTGCAGGTCGAAGACCTGGGTCGCGGTGGCGCCGCTCGCCGTGGGTGCGCCGACCGGGCCGGTGCCGACCAGGCGGGTGGCCAGCGCGGCCCGGGACACCCACCGGGAACCGCTCGGGGTGGTCCGGTTGGCCCAGGTGGTGTTGCCGGTGACGCCGGCGGTGTTGGTGAAGCCGGGCTTGGCGTCCTGCGACCCGGACCAGGTCTGGGCCCGCAGTTGGGTGGCGGTCGAGCCGAGCGACTGGATCTGGGTCACCATGATGTTGTCGTTCGCGGCGGTCCAGGTCTTCATCGACACCGGTACCCCGCCGATGGTCATCGACGTGGTGATCTCCCCGGTGAGGGTGTTCTGCTCCTCCAGGAACGGCCCGGACGGTACGGGCGGCGCCGAGCCGGGTGCGTACAGCTCGAACTGACCGATCCGGGCACGCGGGTTGTTGATCGAGTCGGGCGTCGTACCCTGGGTCGGCTCGCTCAGGGTGACCCGGACGTAGCGGGCGCTGACCGCGGAGATGGTCCGGTCGGTGGTACTCGCCGTGTTGTTGGTGACGGTGTCCACCGTGGTCCACGTCGAGCCGTTGCCGACCTGGACGACGAAGTTCTTCGAGTTGTTGGCGGTCTCGTTCGGCCGGGCCGCCCCGTCGTGCCGGATCACCCAGCGGCCGATGGTCCTGGCCGAGCCGAGGTCGAGGGTGAGCGTCTGCGGCTTGCCGACGTCGGAGACCCAGCCCTCGTAGCCGGCGGCCCACTGGCCGTTCACCGCCCGGCTCGGCGGGAAGCTCGGGTGGCTGGTGGTCGCCGTGGCGGTGGCGCCGAGGGCGAGGTTGCCCGACGGCGTGGCGGTCACCGGCGCGATCGTCACCCCGCCCAGCGCCACCAGTGACGGGTTCGGGTTACCGGCCCAGAAGTTGCCCTTGGACAGGTAGAAGGTCTTGTAGCCGTCGCCGCCGCCGGAGGTGACGCCGATGTCGCCGTTGCCGAGGAGTGCGGTGTTCGGCATCGTCCGCGACACCGACTCGCTGTACGCCTGGTTGGTCCAGCGTCCCTTGACGCCGCCGAGCAACTGCTGGACCTCGGCCCACTGCTGCTCGGGGGTGGGTGGCGCCGCCTGGGCCGGGGCGGGTGCCACCACGAGCGTGCCGACGACGGTGACGAGCAGGGCTGTGGAGAGGGCCCTGCGGTACCGCTGTTGTCGTTTGCTGGTCACGGAATGTCCTTTCTGGGACGGGCGGGGGTCTTCCGTGTCCACCGGTGCCGAATGCGGAACAGCGCCGGACCGCTGGGGTCTAGGGCTGCGCGTCCGCGGGCGATCGGACCGGCGCGACGTTGAGGTTGGACAGGACGCCGACACCCGGACGGTGGCGGGTGGTGGGTACGGCATCGGTGCCGAGGTCGGCGAAGGTGGGCTCGAAGTCGAACAGGGCGGCCAGGACCGCCTCGGCGGTGGCGGCACCGGCGATCGAGTCGCGGTTGGAGACCCCGCGTTCGGCCACCCGTACCCGGATGTCGGTCGGATCCCGGTCGAGGATCTCCATCGCCTGCCCCCACAGCGCCCCGGACGCCGACTCCGGGGTCAGCCGGAGCAGTCCGATGGCGAGGTCGGGGCGACCGAGCCGGGCGAGCCCGTGCGCGGTCACCCCCGGCCAGGCGCCGAACGCCCCGCCGGCCCCGTGGTCCGGCCGGTCGGAACTCTCCGCGACCGGGTCGTCCTTGGCCAGCGCCCGCATCCAGGTCCCGGTGAGCAGGTGCCCGGTGACGAAGTCGACCATCTCCCGGCGCCGGGTCGGGCCGAGTTCGGCGTGCAGCGCCGCGGCGACCAGCCCGAAGTCGAGGCTGTGGCCGATGGTCTCGGTCCGGTCCGGGTGCCGGACCGACCACCGGCCCCCGTCGACGTACAGGTCGAGGACGGCGGCGGCGAGCGTCTGCGCCTCGCCCTGCGCCCGTGCCGCGTCGTCGGGTCGACCGCGCAACCGGTACAGGCCGGCGAGGGAACGCATCATCGTCACGTAGCCGGCGTTGAGGGAGGCGATCACGTTGATGTAGTTCGGTACGCACTCCAGCACCCGCCAGGCGTCGTCGCCGAAGTCGGCCAGCACGCCGCCGGTGGCCGTACGACGCCGGTCCCGCCAGCCGTACGCGAGCCGCTCCACATGGTCTGCGACGGTCGCCGAACCCGCCCTCTCGTCGAGGAATCCCAGGTCACCGGTGACGCAGACGTAGTGTTCGACCAGCCGGAACAGGGACAGGTCGGTGGACGCGTACTCGTTGCCCAGCGGGCCGCCCCGCCGGGTGTCGAAACCGAACGAGTCCCGGTACGGCCCGCTCAGCGCCCGCAGCAGCCACGCCCTGAGCCCGACCGGTTCGAGCAGCGCGTACATCCGGCTCCACTCGCTGTGGTCCCAGTAGAACGTGGTGGTCGGGCCGAGCCGGGGTCCGCCGGTCAGGAAGACCGGTTCGGTCGGGCTGGCGTTCAGGTTGCGCAGGTACAGCACGAGCAGGGCGCCCATGTAGTAGGCGCGGCCGAGCTGCGGGTCGTCCGCCCGGAAGGTGGGCAGGTGCCCGCTGAAGTCGCCGTTGTCGGGGGTGAACATGTTGCGCCAGTGCCGGCGCATCCCGTACTCGGTCTCGGCCATCGTCTCGTCGAAGGTCGCCGAGGCACCGCGGGCCGCCCCGGTCACCTCGGCCGGGTCGGTGCCGTAGGCGCAGACCACCCCGAGGGTGCGGGTCTCGCCGGGTGCGAGCGCCAGGGACCAGGTCGCCCGCGCACCCGCGCCGGTGACGGTCAGGTCGCCGGGCGCGGTCGGGAAGGCGTACGCCGCCCGCGCGGCCGAGTGCGCGTCTGCGGTGACCGCGACCCCGTCGGTGATGGTGGTGCTCCAGCGCCGGGACCGCGACCAGTGGTCGGTGGTGGTCGCGACCGGGGTGCCGTCGAGCAGCAGGGTGACCCGGTGGTCGGTGAGCAGAACGGAGATCCGGTGCCAGGCGCCGGCCACCAACGGGGTGTCGGCGTGCTCGACCTCGCCGGAGATGCCGAACCAGAGCCCGTCGGCGTCGATACCGAGTTGGAGCGAGTCCGGGTGGTTGCCGTGGGTGAGGATGACACCCGGCTCGGTCAGCGTGTCCGGCCGGAACTCGAAGCTCAGTACCAGGCTGTCGCGCAGTTCGAAGCCGTCCAGGTCGACCCGGGTGGTCGGCTCCAGCTCGACCGGGTCGGCGAACTCGAAGACCGTACCGCCGTCGGCCGGGCCGCAGTGCAGGTTCCGGATCCCACCACGGGCCGCGTCCCGGTGCGGGTAGACGGTGTCATCGCTGACGTGCCGGGGCAGCTCGTACTGCATCAGCATCGGCGCCCGGTCCTCGTCGCGCTGGATGCCGGGCAGGCGGGGGCGGCCGAGACGGACCCGCCGGGGGCCGGGGCCGAGCAGGTACGGCGCCCCGTCCCGGGCCGGGCGGGTGGCGTCCCGGATCCGTTCCAGGGTGATGAAGTCGTGGTAGTCGCCGTTGGTCCAGGGCACGTCGTAGAGCCAGCCCCAGCCCACCTCGGTTGCCGTGAGCAGCGCGAACAGGTCCTGGGTGACCGTGTACGTGGCTGCCGAGTCCTGCTCGTTGGTGACCTGCACCCGCCAGAGCAGCAGGTTTCGCGACAGCGCCATCCGGGCGTCGGTGCGTACGGACACCCGCTCGCCCCGGTGCTCCCGCTGAACGCCCCACGGCTTCCACCGGAAGCGCTGGGCGTCCGGCACGACGCCGTCCACCCGCAGTACCCCGGTGTGGTAGCCGAACGAGTACGGCGGCGCGGCCAGCCAGGACAGTGACGTCAGGTCGTGGTTGACGTGCCCCTGCCCCTGCTGGTTGCGCAGCGAGGGCAGGTGGGCGAGCTCGGTTGCGTCGACCCACTCGCCGGCCACCTCGTCCAGGTCCGGTACGCCCACCGGCAGCGTGCTGTCGTCCCGTACGCGACGGCTGGGTTGCGCGGTGGTGGTCACTTGGTCGACCCCGCGGTCAGGCCGGCGATGAACTGCTTCTGCACGGCCAGGTAACCCAGCACCGGGACGATCGCGGCGAGGAACATGATGCCGAACAACTGCCCGTAGTCCACGGAATACTGTCCAATCGTCAGGTACAGGCCGGTGGTGATGGTCTGACCCTGCAACGGGCCGAGAATGAAGAGCGGGTTCAGGAAGTCGTTCCAGATCCAGAGCGACGAGAAGATCGCCACCGTCGCGGTCGCCGGCCGGACCAGCGGCATCACGATCTGCCACCAGATCCGTACCCCGCCGGCCCCGTCGAGGCGGGCCGCCTGGATGACCTCCTCCGGCACCGAGCGCATGAACCCGACGTAGACGAAGACGGCGAAGGAGAGGTAACCGCCGCCGAGGTTGGACAGGATCAGGCCGGGGTAGCTGTGGTCGAGGCCGACCCAGGTGAGGATCTTGATGGTGGGCAGCAGGATCACCTGCGGCGGCACCATCAGGCCCGCGGCGAGTGCGGTCAGCACCAGCGCCCGCGCCCTGGTCCGGCGCCGGGACAGGTAGAAGCTGAAGGCGGCGGCCAGCGGGATCAGTAGCACCACCGAGCAGACGACGGTGATCAGCGAGTTGCGCAGGCCGAGCTGGATCAGGTTGTCCGGCCGGCCGAGCGCGGTGCTCAGGTTGTCGATGGTCGGCGGGATCGGCAGCGACACCGGGCTGCGCAGGATGTCCGGCTGGGCCTTGAACGCGTTGACGATCATCAGGTAGATCGGTGCGACGAAGACCAGGATGACGGCGGCGGCGACGATCACGCGTACCCGGGGTCGCAGCCGGCGGATGGCGGTCACAGGTTCACCTCTCGGCGGCGCAGCACGTTGGTCACCGACAGCGCGATCACCGCGGAGAGCAGGAGCAGCACCATCGCGACCGAGGAGGCGTACCCGAACCGGTCGGAGGTGAAGGCGAGCTGCACGATGTAGAGCGCGGTGGACTGGGTGGAGTTGGCCGGACCACCGCCGGTCAGTACGGCGATCACGTCGTAGAGCTTCAGCACGGTGATCAGCGAGATGGTGACACTGATGGTGGTTCCGGGGGCGATCATCGGCCAGATGACCCGGGTGAACCGCTGCCGGCGGTTCACCCCGTCCAGGGCGGCCATGTCGTGCAGTTCCAGCGGGATGTTCTGCAACGCGGCGAGGTAGACCACGGTGGTGAAGCCGGTGAGGATCCAGGCGACGACCACCCCGATGGAGAACAGCGCGGCGTTCGGGCTGCCCAGCCAGGCGAACGGTTCGTCGATCAGCCCGAGCCGTTGCAGGATGTGGTTGAGCAGCCCGTCCTGGGTCAGGATGGTCTGCCACACGAAGCCGACGATCACACCGGAGAGGACCTGGGGGAGGAAGGCGACCGTACGCATCACCCGGTAGCTGAGCGTGGTCCGGTTGAGCATCATGGCGAACAGCACGCCGACGGCGTTCGCCGCGACGGTCACGCCGACGGCCAGGATGAGGGTGAAGACGAGGCTGGCCCGCAGTTGGGTGTCCCCGACCGCCTCGCGGTAGTTGTCCAGGCCCACGAAGCTGCTCGTGGCCCGCAGCGGGTTCTCGTTGGTGAAGCTGCTGCGCAGGCTGAGCAGGAGCGGCAGTACGAGAAAGCACACGTACAGTCCGAAGGCGACCGCGGCTATGGCGAACAGCCCACGGTTCTCCCGGCGTACTCCGCCGCGCCTGCGTGCTCGACTCGTCCGAGTCAAGATGTCACTTCCTTAGCCCGGGTCGGGGTCCGGCGAGGAACCCCGACCCGGTTGGTCCGGTTGCCGGTGAGGGATGGTCGGGGGCGACTACTTGGTCGCGGTGTCCCAGGCCTTGTCGAGCTTGGTGAGTTCGCCCTTGACGTCGGAGCTGGTGAACAGCGCCTGGCTGGCGGCGTAGAAGTCGTTGTTGACCCCCGGCGGCAGCGCGTCGTCGTTGGTGGCCCAACTGATCGAGCTGACCTTGGTGTTCTCGTCGGTGACGTACTGGTAGGAGTCCTTGAACACCTGGGTCACGGTCACCCCGTAGTCGTCCAGGGTCTTGTCCTTGAGCATCGGGAAGGCGCCGTCACCCTCGATCAGGGCCTTGAGGTTCTTCGGGTCCAGCGACCAGGCCTGGGCGAACTTGGTGGCGCCGGGGATGTCCCTGCTCTTGGCGCTGATCGCCATCGAGCCGCCGACGGTGAACGGGATGACCAGTGAGCCGTCGTCGGTCGGCCACGGGAAGACGCCGAAGTTGTCCGCCGTCTCCTTCGGCACCGAGCCGAGGAACCAGCTTCCCATCGGGTACATGGCGGACTTGCCGCCGGTGAACCGGGTGATCGAGTCGGCGTACTTCACGCCGAGGGCGCCCTTGTCGAAGTACCCGTTGCCGACCAGGGTGCGGTACTTGTTGACCGCGGTGACGACGTTGTCGTCGGTGAACTTGACCTTGCCGGCGTACCGGTCCTGGAGCCAGTTGGGGTTCTTGCCCAGCACGTCGGCGCTGATGATGCCGACCAGCGGCATGCCGGCCGCGAACGGGTCGGCGCCGCCCAGCTCGATCGGGTTGACCCCGGCGGCCTTGAGCTTGTCGCACACGGCCAGGAACTCGGCCCAGGTCTTCGGCGGCTGCACCCCGGCCCTGGTGAAGAGTTCCTTGTTGTAGAACACCTGGGGGATGACCTGGGAGTTGGTCGGTGGGATGTAGACCTTGCCCTTGAGGGCGTTGCCCTCGGGCAGCAGGAAGTTGGCGTTCACCCAGGTCTGGTCGTACGGCTGGAGCAGGCCGGCGCCGACGAAGTTCGCCGGGGTGATCGACTGGAGCAGGTCGGGGAACTGGCCGGATGCCTGGAGCTGCTTGGCGTACGTGTCCCGGTCGGTGTTCGGCGAGGTGATCCGATTGATCTTCACGCCGGGTGCCTGCTGCTGGGCGGAGGCGATCGAGTCGTTCCAGAAGGTGGACGTGAGGCTGGGCGTCTCGAACGTCAGGTAGGTCAACGTGCTCTCGCCGCCGCCGCTGCTCTCGCTGTCGGAGCAGGCGGTGGTGAGGGCGAGCGCGCCGATGAGGCACGCCGCCAACAGGGGCTTGCGTATCAAGGAGGTCCTCCTGGCGATCATGGTGGGGGTGCTGGAGTACCAGGCTGGCTCGCGGGGCGGACCCCGGGAGGGTTCCAGGGTGGCGGGGTGGGATAACGTTATCCCGAGGATAGGAAGTTTCCGGGGCGTGTCAAGACTGTTGCTCTGATCGAAACTGAGCACGTGCGGCACCGCAGTCCGCAGGGCGAGAGGGAGAATCACGGCGATGACTGAGCGTATGGCGCAGGACACCGCCGGGCACCGCCGCCGCAAGCGGCCGACCATGCGGGACGTGGCCCGGGAGGCCGGGGTGGCACTGCGTACCGTCTCGCGGGTGGTCAACGGTGACCCGACGGTCGGTCCGCACCTGGTCAGCCGGATCCGGGCGGCCATCACCGCGCTCGACTACGAGCCCGACGAGCGGGCCCAGCAGTTGCGCCGGGGGGTCAGCGGGACCATCGGCGCGGCGGTCCGCAACCTCGCCGACGCCCACCCGGTGCTCAGTGCCGTCGACCAGGCGGCGCGGGTCGCTCAGCTCACCGTCCTGGCGATGTCGACCGAGGACGAGGAGCAGCGCGAGCGCGAGGCGGTGATGTCCATGTGCCGACGCCGGGTGGACGGCATCATCCTCGAGCCGATCAGCGTCAACCACCAGTACCTGGCCGCTGAGGTTGCGGCCGGAATGCCGCTGGTCGCGGTGGACCGGCCGACCGGTGGCCTGGCCGCCGACACCGTGCTCTCGGACAACGCCGGCGGCATCGGCCTGGCCTTCCGCCACCTGGTCCAGCACGGTCACCAGCGGATCGCCTACATCGGCGACCACGAGCGGATCTTCACCGGCCGGGAACGGGCCGCCGCCTTTCGGGCCTGTGTCACGGCGCACGGCGGCCCGCTGGACGGCATGGTCCACCCCGGCGCACTCGAACCGGCCCGGATCGCCGCCGCGCTGGAGACCGCCCTCGATGGCCCGGCGCCGGCGACCGCGCTGATCACCGGCAACGCCACCGCCACGGTGGAGGTGCTCCGGCGGCTCGGCGCCGACGCCGGCCGGCTCGCCCTGGTCGGCTTCGACGACTTCCTCCTCGCGGACCTGCTCCGCCCGGCACTCACCGTGGTCGCGCAGGACAGCGCCGCGATCGGGCGGACCGCGATAGAGCTGCTCCTGGCCCGGTCCGCCGACCCCTCCCGGCCGGTACAGAGCGTGACCGTGCCGGTGGAGTTGATCCCGCGCGGTTCCGGCGAGCTGCGCCCGTAGCCGCAACGGGGTCCCTGTCCGGGTCCGGGACCGGGTCGTAGGCTGGCCCCGTGCCCCCGCCCCGAACGCCGCAGTGCAACCTCCGCGCAACCGGTCGGCGCCGGACGGGAGGACCGTCGGACGACCGGCGGGCGATCCGATCGTGCAGGCACCTCGGAACGGGTCCTAGATAACGTTATTCCCACGGTCCGGACTCGCGCGGTCGCCGCCCGCCCCGGACCCGTACCTCCGGAAGGGACGGATCCATGGAAGGCGTCCGGATCGAGTTCGACGTAACCGCCGAGATGCGCGACGGCACCGTCCTGCGCGCCGACGTCTTCCGGCCCGCGCAGGGCGGTCCGTGGCCGGTACTGCTCGTCCGGACGCCGTACAACAAGCAGGATCCGGGCATCTTCGCCGGCCTCAACCCGCTCGCCGCCGTCCGTCGCGGTTACCTGGTGGTCATCCAGGACACCCGTGGGCGGTACCGGTCCGAGGGGGAGTGGGAGCCGCTGCGCCACGAGCAGACCGACGGGTACGACTCCGTACGCTGGGCCGCGACCCTGCCCGGCGCGAACGGCCTCGTCGGCATGTACGGCCCCAGTTACCTGGGCAACGCCCAGTGGATGGCGGCGGCCGGAAAGCCACCGGAGCTGACCGCCATCGCACCCGCCTTCACCTGGTCGGAGCCCTTCGACGGGCTGTTCGGCCGGGGCGGGGCGATCGAACTCGGTCTCGGCGGCAACTGGTCGCTGCAACAGGGCGCGAACCAGCTCGGCCGCCGGTTCCGCGACGCTCCCGGTGAACGTGACCGACGACTGGTCGCCCTGGTGGCCGAGCTCGACTCGCTGGCCGACGGCGGATACTGGGAACTGCCCGCCGACGCGTTCCCGGCCTTCGCCCGGCACGAGGTCCCCGACCTGGGCTACCAGCGGGCACTGTCCGACCCGGAAGCGGTGGCCTCCTGCCGGGTGTCCGACAAGTACGACCAGATCGACCTGCCAACCCTCAACATCGGTGGCTGGTACGACGTCTTCCTCCAGGGCACCCTGGACAACTACGCCGCGATGGCCGCCGCCGGTCGGCCCGCCCGGTTGGTCGTCGGACCGTGGTCGCACCGCAGTCAGGGCGGCCACCAGCAGGGCGAGGTCAACTTCGGGCTGGCCGCCAACGAGCGCAGCCTCGACCTGCGGACCACCCTGACCGACCTGCAGCTCGACTGGTTCGACCGGTGGCTGCGGCCGGACCGCCCGGTCGGACCGGGTCAGCCGGTGCGGCTGTTCATCACCGGCGTCAACCGGTGGCGGGACGAGCCGCAGTGGCCGTTGGCCCGAGCGGTGGACACGCCCCTGTACCTCGGCCCGGACGGGACCCTTCGCGACGAACCGTCCGGACCGGAGACCGCGCCGGACACGTTCCGGTACGACCCCGCCGACCCGGTCCGTACGCACGGCGGTCAGATCCTGATGGCCGGCGAGTATCCGCCCGGCCCGTTCGACCAGGACCGGATCGAGCGCCGGGCGGATGTGCTGGTCTACACCGGCGCTCCGCTCACCGACGACCTGGAGGTGACCGGGCGGATCCGGATGGCGCTGGTCGCCGGGTCGACCGCTCCGGGGACCGACTGGGTGGCCCGGCTCTGCGACGTCGACCCGGACGGCGTCTCCCGCAACCTCACCGACGGGATAGTCCGGGTTCGCGCCGAGCCGGGGGAGCCGGGGGAACACGAGATCGACCTGTGGTCGATCGGGCACGTCTTCCGCCGTGGGCACCGGGTGCGGGTCCAGGTGACGTCGAGCAACTTCCCGCGCTGGGACCGCAACCTGAACAACGGCGGGACCGGAACGGCGATGATGGTCGCGGACCAGACCGTCTACCACGACGCGACCCGACCGTCCCGGATCATCCTGCCGGTGGTACCGCCGGCGGACCCTTGCTGAGTGCCGAGCCCGTGCCCGAGCCGGGTGCAGCCGACTCGGGCACGGTGATCTACGGGGTGGACGGGATGACTAGACGGGCCGGGACGTGACGATGATCCCGATGCACATCTCGTCGCTGGTGCCCTCGCCCCAGACCACGTAACGCGGCGGCAGGGGCTGCAACTGGGGTATCTGGCGCCGGAGGGTCGCGTCGTGGGTACAGGTCACCCGGTACCTGTCGCCCGCCTTGACGGCCACCGGGGCGACCAGTGGCTGGATCGCCTGCGAGTCGAAGTCGTACGCGGGAATGTCGAGCAACGTACGCGCCTGCGGGGTGTCCGGGTTCAGCTCCACCTTGATCGACCGTCCGAGCAGGTGCATGTGCCCGGCGAGGGCGTACAGGGTGGCGGGTTTGCGGATTTCCTGGTCGCAGTGCTGGGTGGTCCCGGCGACCGGAGCCCGCCCCCCGTTGCAGTACGTGTTGAGCTCGTCGACCGCCGCCCCGGCGGCGTCACCGAACCGGGACCTGACGTCGGCTACGGCGGCCTGCCGTTCGCAGAGCGGCCCGGACTCGCCGTCGGCGCACGGCAGCTCGACCGGTGCCGAGATCACGTCGGTGGTCAGCGACACGAAGTTGGCTCCGCCGTCGGTGAGCCGCAGCCGGATCCCGGACCGGTCGGAGCCGACCGCACCGGCCTGCGCACCGAGCAGGTTGTAGTGGACCTGCATGACGAGTTGGCTGCCGGGTGTCATCGGATAACCGAGGTCGGGCGCGAGCAGCGTCTCGTTCGCGCCGGGCGCCCAGTGGGCCACCCAGGCCAGGTCGTCTCCGATGCCGCTGTTGCCGAAGCAGGTCCAGCCCTCGCCCGGCGTACTGTCGTCCAGTTCCCGGGCCTCCTTCGCGCTCTGCTGGCCGACCCGGAAGAAGATCGCGTGGTGGACGAGTTCGGTGTTCTGGGGCAGGAACTGGCTGCCGGTCAGGAAGGCCGGGTTGGTCAGCCCCGGATCGACCAGGAAACACCGGTACTCGTCGGTGCCGCCGTTGGGGGCCGCGGGCGTGTACGGCCGGGGCATGGACAGGTTGACGAAGCGCTCCCCGTCGCGCAGCGGTGCCGCCGCCGGTGGGTCGAAGCGGCTGTCGTGCCCACCGTGTCCGGCGCCGCTGGGCGAGGGCTTTCCGGCGCCGGATTCGCCGGGCCCGGGACTCAGCGAACAGGACGTGATCAGCAGGAGTACGGCACCGAGTAGGGCGGCTGTGCCGAGGGAGCGCTGGACAGGTCGGACGATTTCCATGGCTGCCTCCGGCCGGGCTGGGGAATCCGTTCAAACGGATCAGGCACCACCCGCTGTGAGCGGGCTATGTCGCTCTGTGACCGGGCGCCAGCGTACCGGGCGGACATTAAGGGAATCTCCGGCGACACTTTCGATGTCGTACATCGGACAAAGCAGCGGATAAAAGCGAGTTTTTCCCATGTATTGATCGGTGTCACCGTTGCGACGGGAAGTACCGGTCCGTCAGTGCGTTGTGGAACGTGCCGGTGGGGTCCAAACGGTCGCGCAGCCGGCGGAAGTCGTCCCAGCGCTCGTAGAGGTCCCGCACCACCTCGGGCTCGGTGCCGAAGAGCTTGCCCCAGTGCGGTCGCGCCCCGTACGGCGCCAGCACCTCTTCGATCGCCGCCAGCACCGGGGTCACCGCCGGGGTGTCCTTGACCCAGGTGAAGTGGATGGCCACACTCTCCCGCCGGTAGCTCGGGCTCAGCCACAGGTCGTCGGCGGCGATCGTACGGATCTCCGAGATCTGCAGCACCGGTGCGATCAGGTGCCGGATCGTGGCCAGGGCGTCCAGTGCGGACCGGGCCTCGGACCGGGGCACCAGGTACTCCGACTGCAACTCCTCGCCGCTGCTCGGGGTGAACTCCAACCGGAAGTGCGGCAGCCTCGCGTGCCACGGACCCGGTACGCCGAGTTGCTCGGTGCAGTTCACCGCGGACACGCCCGGCACCGGGTGCAGGGGCTCGTCGGCCAGGGTCGCCCCGTGCCAGACCGGCGGTACGGCCGCCGCGTCGAACCCGTCGACCCGGAGCTTGCGCCAGACCTGGTTGATCCGGTCACCGGTCCAGTCGGTGAACAGGCTGACGCTGTACCCGCCGCCGAGAATCTCGTCGAAGTGCTCGCGCAGCAGCTCGCCGGGCAGGTCTCGGTAGACGTACTGGCGCAGGTCGTAGGTCGGCTCGATGGCCAGGGTCAACGCGGTGACGACGCCGAGCGAGCCCAGCCCCACCACCATGCCGGGGAAGTCGGCACCGTCGGCGTTCCGGCTGACTGTCACCAGTTCACCGTCGGCGGTGACCAGTTCCATCGCGGAGACGGCGGTGGCCAGACCACCGTTGTGCTCACCCGAACCGTGGGTCCCGGTGGCGCAGGCGCCGGCGACCGAGATGTGCGGCAGCGAACCGAGGTTGTGCAGGGCGTAGCCCTCGGCGTACAGGCGGGCGGCCAGCTCGCCGTAACGCATCCCGGCGCTGACCGTGACGGTCCGGCGCTCCGGATCGATCTCCGCCCGCTCCGGCAGACCGGCGACCGAGACGAGATCCCCCGGGGTGTCCGCGATCCGGTTGAACGAGTGGGCGGTGCCGAGGGCGCGTACCCGCTCGCTGCCGGCGACGATCCGCCGCAGTTCGGTCACCGAGGACGGGTGGTGGAACCGCCGGGCGCCGAACGTGATGTTGCCGGCCCAGTTGGTCCGGGGTCCGCTCGCGGGGTCTGGCGTCGGTGCGGCTGTCGGTGCGGGCGTCATCGGCGGTCCTGTCTGCGCGCGGTGGACCGGCCCCGCCGAGGTGGAGCCGGCGTGTGCCGCCAGGGGGCGCGGCGGCACACCGTACCAAGATTGCCCCGTGGACAGGTGCGCGCCAACCTGGTCGGTGACACGATCACCGGGCGGATCGGATGGCCGGGGCGAGACCGGCACATCCGGGGGCGCCGGCCACACCGCCGGTGCCGGGAAACCGTGTACGACCCTGATCGGCATCCCTCGAAAGAAGGCAATGATGACCACACCCTCGACTCCCGGAGCCGGCGACCTGCCACCCGGACCCACCGGCAAGCCGGTGCTCCCCGCGGCCGGCGGTGCCGTACCCGAGTTGGCGCCGCCCACGGTGACCGTGGCGACGTACCCCGACTACGCCTCGGCCCAGCGCGCCGTCGACTACCTGTCCGACAGCGGGTTCCCGGTCCAGCACACCGCGATCGTCGGCACCGGCCTGCGGCTGGTGGAGAACGTCATCGGCCGGCTGACCACCGGCCGCGCGGCATCGGCCGGTGCGGCCAGCGGCGCCTGGTTCGGTCTGTTCATCGGGCTGCTGTTCGGCATCTTCAGCAGTTCGGGCTGGCTCGGTGTGCTGATCGCCTCGGTGGTCATCGGCGCGGTCTGGGGCGCGATCTTCGGCGCGAGCGCGCACGCCATGACCCGTGGCCGGCGTGACTTCACCTCGCGCAGTTCACTCCAGGCCGAGCAGTACGGAATCGCGGTCGACGCGGAGCACGCCGAGGAGGCCCGTCAGCTCATCGTCCGGCTGAACTGGCGTTCCAGCGAGTCCGGCTCGGCCGGCTAGCCCGCTCCACCCGTACGCCCGACACACCGGGGCCGCGCGACCGTTCCGGTCGCGCGGCCCCTTCGTGTTCCGGCCCCGGTCTGCCCGGCCGGACCGCTCCCCGACTCGGATCCGCGAGCCCAAATTGTCGTGTTGCGTGGTTTTCGGCGTGTCAGGTGGTTCATAGTGATTTGGGAAATATCGGGAGCGCCCTGACCGCCACCTCCGAGCATTTCGAAAGGCAACCCACCATGCACGTCCTGATGACGGCGGCGGGCAGACGTACCGAGCACTGGACCGAACTGTTCGCCGCGCTCTGTGACCGGCCCGAGGTCACGCTCACGGTGCTCGCGGCCGACGTCTCGGCGTCGACCCACCGGCGCCTGGACCGGTTGGCCCGGTTACGACCGAACCTGCGCTACCACCTGGTGTCGCACCTGCTGGGCGAGCACCGGACCGGGCACCTGGCATCGGGGCTGTTCCGACCGGGAACCGGCCGGCGGCTCGGCGGCCGGCACCCGGACGTCGTACACGTCATCGGGGAGGCCACGTACCTGACCACCTGGCAGGCCATCCGGATGCGGCAGCGACACTGGCCCACCGCACCGCTCACCCTGTACGCGGCGCAGAACGTCGTGACGCGGTTCCCGGTGCCGCTCCCGCGACTCGAACGGCAGGCGTACGACAGCATCGACCACGCCTTCCCGATCACTCCGGCGGCGCTCGGGGTGCTGCGCGCCAGGGGATACCGGGGGCCGGCGACGATCGTCCCGCTCGGGGTCGACACCGCCCTGTTCCGGCCCCGTCCGGCGGCCCGCCCGCAGGCGCGACGCTTCACCGTGGGTTTTGTCGGCCGGCTGGAGCCGTACAAGGGCGTGCACGACCTGCTCCGGGCCGTGGATCTGCTCGACTGCGACCTGCTGGCGGTCGGCGGCGGCAGCCTGTATCCGGAGATCGAGCGGACCGCCGCCCGTCGACCGGGCCGGATCAGCCTCGCCGGCTGGACCGACCACGCCGACCTGCCGGAACTGCTGTCCCGGATGGACGTGCTGGTCCTGCCCTCGATCGAGGTGATCCGGCGCGGCCCGCTGCGGTGGACCGGTGTCCCGCAGCGGGAGCAGTTCGGCCGGGTGCTGCTGGAGGCGATGGCGTGCGGCGTACCGGTCGTCGGCAGCGAGGTGGGCGAGATCCCGTACGTGATCGGCTCGGCCGGTCTGACCTATCCCGCCGGTGACGTGGTGGCCCTGGCCGACCGGCTCGCCGCGCTGCGTGACCATCCCGACCTCGCCCGACAGTTGGCCGGCCGGGGGTTACGCCGGGCCACCGACGAGTTCAGTTGGGCGGGGACCGCCGACGGCATGTACCGCGTCTGGCAGGAGTTGACCGGCGCCGGGCGGCAGTTGGCCACCGCCCGAGGACCCGACCTGCCCACCGGGCCGTGACCACCCGGCGGGTGGCGACCGCCGCGCGACAACCAGTACCGCAGAAGACATCTCAGCGAAGGAACGACGATGACCGATTCCCTGTCCCCGGCGCAGGTCGCCGAGCCGACCACCGACGATCCCCGTCAGCTCTACCTCGACCTGCTCAAGAAGACCCTGACCCGGTACGCCTTCGGGGAGACCTGGACCCCGTTCCAGCCCCGCCGCCGGTCGTTGCGCGGCGCGGTGTACCGCCGCGGCCAGCGGTTGCTGCACCAGCGGGGGATGGAACTGGTGCTCCGCTTCCCGTTCGACGCGCAGGCGCGCGAGGTCGGCCGGGACTGCCCGCCGGACGCGGAGACCATGATCGGCCTGCACCGGCTGGACAACCTGGAGCACTGCGTACGGGACGTGCTCGAACGCGGCGTGCCCGGTGACCTGATCGAGACCGGGGTGTGGCGTGGCGGCGCCTGCATCTTCATGCGCGCCATGCTCAAGGCGTACGGGGACCACGACCGTACGGTCTGGGTCGCGGACTCGTTCCGTGGCCTGCCCAAACCCGACCCGCGCCGGGTCGAGGACGTCGAGGACGCACTGTGGAGCGTGCCCGTCCTGGCGGTGTCGATGGACCAGGTCAAGGGCAACTTCAGCCGGTACGGACTGCTCGACGACCAGGTCGGCTTCCTGCCCGGATGGTTCAAGGACACCCTGCCGACGGCACCCCTCGACCGGATCTCGGTGATGCGCCTCGACGGTGACCTCTACGAGTCCACCGAGGTGGCGTTGCGGTCGCTCTACCCGAAGCTCTCCGTCGGCGGGTACGTCATCATCGACGACTACCACGCCGTACGCGGCTGCCGCCAGGCCGTCGACGACTTCCGCGCCGAGTTCGGCATCACCGACGAACTCCGCCAGGTCGACTGGACCTGCCGCTACTGGCAACGCACCCACTGACCACCCCACCCCCACCCCCGCCCCGCCCCACCCCCGCCCCACCCGCCCCACCCCCACCCCGTCGATCTAGGGCAAATACGTGTGGTCAGAGATCAACAAGCGCGTATTTGCCCTAGATCGACGAGCGGGGCGGGGTGAGTTGGGCGGCGAGGTCGTCGAGGGTGTTGAGGGCTCGGCCGGTGCCGGAGAGGTCCAGCTCGACGTCGTACTCGGTTTCGATCGCGTCGATGAGGCGGAGCAGGCCCAGCGAGTCCACGCCCAGCGCGACCAGGGAGGCGCCGCTGACCAGCACGTCCTCGGTCCCGACCGCCCCGTCCGTGACCTCGTGGATCAGCTCGGCCAGCCGTCGGCGCAACCCGTCGTCCCCGGTCATCGTGGCGCTCCCGAACGTCGTACGAACTCGGCGATCTCCCCGATCGTCGGGGTGTCGAAAAATACGTCCAGCGGTACCTCCACGCCCAGGTGCTGGTGGATCCGGCCGCTGATCCGGGTGATCGTGAGCGAGTGACCGCCGAGGTCGAACAGGTCCTCGTCCAGACCGATCTCACCGATCTGGAGCACGTCCTGCCAGATCACCCGGATCCGCGCCACGACCTCGTCGGTGTCGCCGTCGGCCTCGGCGTCGGTCGGCGGGACCTGTGCGGTGGTGGTGCGTTCACGTGCCGGCTCGGGCAGCGCGGCCCGGTCCAGCTTCCCGTTCGGGGTGAGCGGCAACCGGTCCAGGAACACCCAGGCGTTGGGCAGCATGGCGGCGGGCAGCGTCCGCGCCAGGTGCGTACGCAGCGCGGCCGGTTCGGGTGGGGCGCCCCTGGGCACCACGTACCCGACCAGCCGTGCCTCGGTCCCGTCGGCTCCGTCACCACGCAGCAGTACGGCCGCCGCGACGACGTCCGGATGCGCCGACAGTCCCGCCTCGATCTCGCCCAGCTCGACCCGGTGCCCACGGATCTTCACCTGCTGGTCGGCCCGCCCGACGAAGTCGAGCCGACCGTCCGGCAGCCGGATGACCAGGTCACCGGTGCGGTAGAGCCGCGCCGACCCGGTCCCGAACGGGTCGGGCAGGAAACGTTCGTCGGTGAGGTCGGGTTGGCGCAGGTAGCCGTCGGCCACGCCCCGACCACCGAGGTACAGCTCGCCCGGCACGCCCACCGGCAGCGGACGCAGGTGGTTGTCGAGCACGTACGCGCGGATGTTGGGCAGCGGTCGGCCGATCGTCACCCGGTCCGGATGCTCGGGCAGTTCGGCGACGCTGGCGTAGATCGTCGCCTCGGTCGGCCCGTACCCGTTGAACAGGCGGGTGGTCCGACGCCGCAGCTCGCGGGCGAGCGGCAGCGGCAGCGCCTCGCCTCCGGCAAGCGCGACGACCGGGAACCCCGGTTCCCGGCCGAGGCCCGCCTCGAGCAGGACCCGCCACCCGGACGGGGTTGCCTGGACGTGGGTGATCTCCTGGTCGCGGATCAGCCGGCAGACGGCCGCGCCGTCGGCGGCGTGGGTGTTCGACGCGACCACCACCCGGGCGCCGGTCACCAGCGGCAGGAACACCTCGACGGCGGAGATGTCGAACGACAGCGAGGTCAGCCCGAGCCAGCGGTCGGCGGGTTCACCGCCGAGCAGGTCCCGCAGGCCGAGCAGCAGGTTCGCCAGGGCATCGTGGCGCACCGCGACGCCCTTCGGCCGACCGGTCGAGCCGGAGGTGTAGAGCACGTAGGCGACGTCGCCCGGACCGGGCAGGGGTCCGGTCTCGGGCACCGTCGGGTCGGCGGGGTCGAGGTCGTCGACGGTGAGCACCGGCAGGCGCGGATCGAGGGCGGCGGCGGCCGACGCGGTGGCGATGACCAGCGCAGGGTCCGCATCGGCGAGGATCATCGCCTGCCGGGTCGGCGGGTAGCCCGGGTCGACCGGCACGTATCCGGCGCCGCAGCGGAGCACCGCGAGCAGCGCCGCGACCGCCTGCCACGACCGGTCCAGGCAGACCGCGACCAGCGCGCCGGCGCCGATTCCCCGCCCGCGCAACACCGCGGCGAGCCGGCCGCTGGTCGCGTCGAGTTCGGCGTACGTCAGCCGCCGGTCCCCGTCGACCACCCCGACCACGTCCGGGCGTTGCCGAACCTGGGCGGCGAAGAGCGCGGGGACAACCGCGTCGGCGGGGTAGTGGCGCTCGGTGCTGTTCCACCCGTGCACCAGATCCGACAGCTCACCGGGCGGGAGCAGGGGCACGGTCGGCATCGGCCGGTCCGGGTCGTCGACCACCGCCGACAGTACGGTCCGCAGGTGCGCCCCGATCCGGTTGACCGACTCCCGGTCGATCGCGGTCGGGCTGTGCTGGAGGCTGACGGTGACCGCGTCCGGACCGTCGACGATCTGCACGTGCAGCGCGTTGCGGGCCGTGTCGTTGAACATCGTCCACTCGACCGTGGTGTCCGGAACGGCGAAGTCCGGGGCGGGGCCGCGCCGCCGGTAACCGACCGACACCGGGGTCAGCGCCGGAGCCGGGCGCAGCCCGCCGACCGTCTGCGCGAGCGGTACGTGCCGGAACCGGTACAGGTCGCGTACGCCGGTCCGGACCGCCCGCGCGTAGGCCCGGAACGTGGCCTCCGGTGCCGGCGGGTGCACCGGCAGTTCGTTGACGAAGAGCCCGACCTGCCCGGCGGTCGCGGCGGTACGGGTGGACAGCGCCACGCCGACCGGGAGGTTCGGGTTGCCGTAGCGGTCCAGCAGGGTGTGCACCGCGGCGAGCAGCAGCTCGAAGCGGGTCACGCCGATGTCGGTGGCGGCACCGTCGACCCGGGCGACGAGGTCCGGGTCGAGTGCGAATTCGACACTGGCACCGGGTTCGGCGGCGGTCGGCACCCGGTGCAGGCCGGGCAGCAGGACATCGCCGGGGGGCGACCACCGGGCGGCCCAGTGTTCGTGGGCACCGGCGAGATCGGCGGTGACCCGGTGCTGCTCGGCCGCCGCGTGCCCGACGTACGGGTCGGGGGCGGGGCCGAGGTCGACCGGCCGCCCGGCGACCGCCGCGCGGTACGCCGTCGCCAGTTCGCCGAGCAGCACGTCCTTGGACATGCCGTCGAAGACCAGGTGGTGGGCGGTGACCAGGAGGAGGTGCTCCTCCGGTGCGCCGGTCAGCAGGGTGAACCGGGCCAGCGGTCCCCGGCGCAGGTCGAACGGTCGGGTGATTTCCGCGCGGATCCGCCCGTCGGAGAGCTCGCCGGTGGTCAGCGCGAGTTTCTCCACGGCGGGGACGAGCCGGGGTACGCCCTCGGGGTCGGGTTCGACCGCCGTGCTCAGCACCTCGTGCCGGCCGATGACGGCGGTGCACGCCTCGGTCAGCGCGTGGCGGTCGAGCCCCGCCCCGAACCGGACGCCGAGCGCCAGGTGGTACGCCGTGCCGGCCACTCCGGCCTGCTCGGTGAACCAGACGGCGTGTTGGGCGTACGTCGTCGCAGCGGTGTTCACGGGCCCTCCGAGTGGTGGCGGTGCGCGGTCGTGCGGGTCTGTTCGAGTTGGCGGACCAGTTGGCGTTTGAGCACCTTGCCGGCCTCGTTGCGGGGTAGCTGGTCGAGCACCAGCAAATGGGTCGGGAGCTGGTAGTCGGCGAGTCGCGTGGTGAGGAAGGCGCGCAGCGCGGGCAGGGCGAGGTCGGCGGCCGGGGTCTGCGGATGGGGGACCACCACGGCGGCCACGGTGCTGCCGAGCACCGGGTGCGGGATGCCGACGACGGCGGTCTCCGCGATCCCGGTGTGCTCGTACAGGGCGGCTTCGATCTCCAGGGTGGAGATCTTGAACGCGCCGGACTTCACCACGTCCTCGTGCCGGTCGGCGAGGTAGAGGTAGCCCTCGGCGTCCATCCGTCCGACGTCTCCCATCCGTACCCACTCGCCGTGGAAGGTCGCCCGGCTGGCCTGCTCGTCCCGGTAGTAGGCGCGCGGGTGCCGGCACCGCAGCCAGACCTGTCCGGTGGAGCCCTCGGGCAGGGGGCGCCCCTGCTCGTCGGCGATCATCAGGGCGCCTGCGGCGGCCCGGCCGACGGCGTCCGGGCGGGACGGGTTGAAGATCATCGTGGTCTGTGCGGGCGCCGCCTCGGTCGAGGTGTAGTAGTTGACGATCACCGCGTTCGGGAACGCGGTGGCGAGCCGGGCGGCGACCGCCGGGGCCAGCGGCGCGGCCGTCGACCCGATCAACTGCACCCCGGAGGTGTCCCGCCCGCCCAGCGCACCGGAGTTGAGCAGCTCGATCGCCATCGACGGGACGACAAAAACCGTTCCGGTGCCGGGGGATCCGATCAGCCGGGCGAACCGGGCCGGGGTGAACTGCGGCAGGGTCAACGCGGTCGGCTTGGCGGTGAGCGCGTTGAACAGCATCGTCTGGGCGGCGTTGGTGCCGATCGCGAACGCGTGCAGGAACCGCTCGGAGTGCGCCAACGCCAGCCGGCGGGGATGGCTGGGTGCGGCCACGGTCAGGTTCGCGTGGGTCGCCCCGACGCCCTTCGGTCGACCGGTCGTCCCGGAGGTGTAGAGGATCTGGGCCAGGTCCCCGGGACGTACGACGGGGCCGGGGTGCGGTTGTGGTGCCGCCGTACCGACGGCGACCAGTTCGGCGACGGTGGCGACCCGTACCGGCGCTGCCGCCGGCGTCGGATCGGTACCGGGGCCGTGGATCAGGGTGGTGGCCGCGCAGTGCTCCAACGCCTGCCGTACCTGGGTGGCGGCGAGCCGGTCGGAGAGGGGAACGGCGACCCCGCCGGCACGCTGCACCCCGCAGTACGCGACCGCGAAGTCCACCCAGTCCGGCGCGCCGAAGAGCAGCCCGACCCGGTCACCGGCAACCAGTCCACGCTCCCGGAGTGCGGTGGCCACCGCACTCGCGCCCGCGTCCCATTCGGCGAAGGTGAGCGTCGCGACCTGGTGCACCTCGATCGCCACCCGGTCCGGATGCACGGCCGCCCGCCAACTCAACACCTCGGGTACGGTCCGGCCGGCGGATGCGCCGTCGTTTGTCACGCGGTGTGCCTCAATTCGACGAAGACGCCAGAGGGCCTCCCCGTGTCACGGCCGCATCGTTGGTCTGTTGGTCGGTCAGCGGTTCGCCGTACCGTCGCTCAGTGTTAGGTCGGCGTTCCGATTCGCAGTGTGCCCG
This sequence comes from Micromonospora sp. NPDC004704, assembly GCF_053601675.1. Lineage (NCBI taxonomy): Bacteria > Bacillati > Actinomycetota > Actinomycetes > Micromonosporales > Micromonosporaceae > Micromonospora > Micromonospora sp. NPDC004704. The sequence goes on from NZ_JBSGCD010000006.1 coordinate 189,421, forward strand.
CTGCGGCCGGTGGCGGGGATCGGCCGAACGGGGCAGCGGATTGGAACCGAAACACTGATGCCCTCCACATAGGACGAACTAGTCGGGAATGCGCTTTCCTTCGTGTGCCGCGCACGAGCAGAGGAGCGGCACCCGGCGGCGGAACCGGCCGCTGGCGATAACATCTGGCACCGGACGATCCCCGTGCCGCAGCCACCCGTGGCCGTCACGCACCGACCGTCCGGGCCGTACGGAAACGTCGTTGGAGGAGCGCATGAGGCGGGTGGCGGAACCGGTCGGCTCCGAGTCGGAGCACCTGGTCCACGCCGACTTCACCGGCGGTCGTGCCGGAACCGCGCCGGTGACCTGGGGCCAGCGTTCCATGTGGTGGACCATGGACGACTTCCGGTCACGCAACAGTTTCCTCAACCTCTGCCGGGTGGTGACCGTGCCCCGGCGCTCTCCGGCGGACGTACCGCACGTGGCCGAGGTGATCGGCACGCTGGTCGCCCGGCACGAGTCACTGCGGACGCGGGTACGCCCCGTCGACGGCGAGCTACGGCAGGAGGCGTACGCCTCCGGGCGGCTACCGCTGCTCGTGGTCGACGCCGACGCCCGGCGTACCGATGACCCGGACGGGCCCGACGACGACGGCGCCGGGCTCGCCGCCCAGGTGTGCGACCGGCTGGGCCACGTCCCGTTCGACCACACCGAGGAGTGGCCCCTGCGGGTGGCCCTGGTGGTGGTCGGCGGCCGGGTGCGCCGGATCGTGCTCGTGCTCAGCCATTCCACGGTGGACTTCCACGCCACCGAGACCGTGCTGCGGGACCTGCGCCTCCTGCTCGTACGCGGCAGGATCGACACCCCGCCGGGCCTCCAGTCGATCGACGTGGCCCGCCGGGAGGTCGGGGCGCAGCGCGGTCGCTCGGACCGGGCGATCTCCTACTGGACCAAGCAGTTCGCGAGACTGCCGGAGGGTGGGTTCGCGGCGATCGGCCCGGCGCACACCCCTCGGTACCGGGGACTGATGATGGTCTCCGAGGCGGTCGACCTGGCCAGCCGGATGATCGCCGCCCGGCACCGGGTCAGCACCTCGACCGTGCTGCTCGCCGCGACCGCCGCGCTGACCGTCGGCGGGGACGAAGCCCTCCGCTGCGGGCTGGTCAGCATGGCGAACAACCGCTTCCAGCCCGGACACGACGACGCGGTGGCCAAGCTCAACCAACTCGCCCTCATCGCCGTCGACCTCGCCGACCGGCCGACCTTCGCCGGGCTGTTGCCCCGGGTCGGGCAGGCCGCGATGGACGGTTACCGGCACGCGTACTACGACCCGCCCGCGATGCGGCGCGCCTTCGCCGAACTGGGGTTCGACTACCTCACCATGCTCGGCCCGTACTGCCTGGTCAACGACATCCGGCTGCCCGGCGATCCCGGTGCTGCCGGCCCGGATCTCGACGAGCGGGCGCTGCGGGCGACCCTGACCCGGACCACGCTCACCTGGTCCGAGCCGGCGAACAAGTTCGTCTGGCGGTGCCGCCTCCAGATGGTTGACGCGCCCCGCGCGGTCGGCCTCGTCCTCACCATCGACACCTGTTACCTGCCGCCGGACCGGGCCGTGGCGCTGCTGCACGACATGGAGGAGCTGCTGGTCCGGGCGGCGGTCGGTGAGGTCCCGTGGCCCTGGCGGCCGGGTGGGGGAGCGGCCTCGTCCTGACCCCGTCGGGCGGGGCACCGTTCACAATCCCGGCCACCGGTTCGCCACGACCGGCGGCTAGGTTGAGCTGATGCATGATCGTCTCGGGCCGGATCCCGGCCGGTCCGGCGGGCCGGCGGTCGCGGGGCCCGAACCGGTGTCGTTGGCCGAAGCGGGGGCGCGGCCCGAAGCGGTGGCGCCGTCGACCCGGCCGCCGGTGACGATCCGCTCCCTCGGACCGACCGTCTACCTGCCGACCGTCATCTACAGCCTCGGACAGGGCGCGGTCGCCCCGGTCGTCGTACTCTCCGGCACCGCCCTCGGCGCCTCGGCCAGCGCCGCCAGCGTCCTGGTCGGCCTGATCGGCGTCGGGCAGATCGTCGGCGCCGTACCGGCGGGGGCGTTGATCGCCCGGATCGGCGAGCGGCCGGCGATGGTCTGGTCCACCGCCCTGGTGGTGCCGGCACTGCTCGCCTGCGTCTTCGCCACCTCCGTCTGGACGCTCGGTGTCGCGGTGGCCGGGATCGGGCTGGTCGGTGCCGTCTGGGGAGTGGCCCGGCAGGCGTACGTCACCGAGGTGGTGCCGTACGAGCTGCGCGCCCGTGCCCTGTCCACCCTCGGCGGGGCGGGCCGGATCGGCGCCTTCATCGGCCCCTTCGTCGGGGCGGCGACGATGACGGTGGTCGGCACCGACGGCGCGTACTGGGTGCACGTGGTCGCCGCCACCGTGGCGGTGACGGTGCTGCTCGTCCTGCCCGCCCTCCCGGTCGACCGGGCACCCGGTACGGCACCGACGAAGGTCCGTACGCTCGCCGTTGTCCGCGACAACCTCGCGGTGCTGCGGACCCTGGGCCTCGGGGTCCTGCTGGTCGGGGCCCTGCGCGCGTCGCGCCAGACGGTGATCCCGCTGTGGGGAGCCCACCTCGACCTGGACCCGGCGACGCTCAGTCTCGTCTTCGGGGTCTCCGGCGCGGTCGACATGCTGCTGTTCTATCCGGCCGGGCGGGCGATGGACCGGTGGGGGCGGCGGGTCGTCGCGATCCCGTCGATGTTCCTGCTCGGGCTGGCACACGCGCTGCTGCCGCTGGCCACGACCGTTGTCGGCCTCGCGGCGGTGGCGATGCTGATGGGACTGGGCAACGGCCTGAGCAGCGGACTGATCATGACCCTCGGCGCGGACGTGTCACCGGTGGTCGGCCGGGCGCAGTTCATCGGTGCGTGGCGGCTCTGCGCGGACCTCGGCAACGGCGGCGGGCCGCTGCTGATCGCCGCGGTACTGACGATCGGGCCGCTGACCGCCGCCGTGCTGACCATGGCCGGGGTGGGCGCGGCGGCGGTCGCCGTGCTGCACCGCTGGACCCCGAGACCGGCGGCACTCGACTAGGTTGCCCCATAGTCGTCGGCAGAACAGGCTCGCGTCGAAGCGACCGGCACGGGCATGCTGAGCGGACGACCGACGGGGGAGGCGTGGCGTGACGCGTGACCATGGGGTGTTCCGGGCCCGATTAGCGGTGGCCGTACTCCTGACCGCCGCCCTGGTCGGCGCCGGCTGCGCCGACCGGGACGAGCCGGGTCCGGACCGGCAGACGCGCGTCGACCAGGCGTTGCAGCGGTACGCGGACGGGGCGCTCGGGAAGGATGGTGTCTCGGCGGCGCCGACCCGGCACCTGCTCGCCGGTACCGACAAGCTCGCCGGCGGCACCGAGGTCACCCTCTGGGTCACCGACCCGGCGGCCAGCCCCGAGGTCAACGCCCGTTGCTACTACCTCGACCTGGAGGAGCGGGGCGGCTGGGTCAGCGGGTTCGGCGGCTGCGGAGGCACCGACGACCAGGTCACGCTCAACCGGAACAACGAGATCGTGTTCGGCACGGTCGGCAGGTGGCCCGCCAGCACCGTCCGGATCAGCCGGGGCGGCCCGTCGACCGACATCACCGTGACCGGCGGCTGGTTCCTGGTGCCGAGCGGGCTGACCGGCGTCAGCAACAGCAGCTACTCGATCGAGCTGGTCGACGCCGACGGCCGGACGATCTGCACCGTACGGAACCTGACCCCGCCGGCGAGCGTCACACCGGTGACCTGAACCATCCCGCCCAGGTCACCGGCCCGGCAGGGAAGGGGCCTGTGCGAGGATGCGGCCGTGCGAGCGGTGGTGTTCGAGGAGTTCGGTGGCCGGCCCGAGGTCCGTACGGTGGCGGATCCGTCCCCGCCGGTCGACGGTGTGGTGGTACGGGTCGAGGCGACGGGTCTGTGCCGCAGCGACTGGCACGGCTGGCAGGGCCACGATCCGGACATCCGCCTGCCGCACGTGCCGGGTCACGAGTTCGCCGGCGTGGTCGCCGAGGTCGGTGCCGGGGTGTCGGGCGTACGGGTGGGCGACCGGGTCACCGCCCCGTTCGTCTACGGCTGTGGCCGGTGCGTCGAGTGTCTCGCCGGGCAGCAGCAGGTGTGCGCGTTCCAGACCCAGCCCGGCTTCACCCAGTGGGGCTCGTACGCCGACTACGTCGTGGTGGACCACGCGGCGGTCAACCTGGTCCCCCTGCCCGACGAGGTGGACTACCGGGTCGCGGCGGCACTCGGCTGCCGGTTCGCCACCGCCTTCCGGGCCGTGGTGAGCCAGGGCCGGGTGGCGGCCGGTGAGTGGGTGGCGGTCTTCGGCTGTGGTGGTGTGGGGCTGTCCGCTGTCATGATCGCCGCCGCGAGCGGAGCCCGGGTGGTGGCCGTGGACCTCGCCGAACCGGCCCTGGCACTGGCTCGCGAGTGCGGTGCCACGGCCACCGTGAACGTCGCCGGACTGGCCGGACCGGTGCAGGTCGCCGAGGCCGTACGCGATCTCACCGGTGGGGGCGCGCACCTGTCGGTGGACGCGCTCGGCAGCCACGACACCTGCGTGGCGGGCATCCGGAGCCTGCGCCGTCGGGGCCGGCACATCCAGGTTGGTCTGCTGCCGGCCGTACTCGGTGCCCCGGCCCTGCCGATGGACCTGGTGATCGGCGCCGAACTGGAGGTACGCGGCAGCCACGGGATGGCCGCGCACGCGTACCCGGCGCTGCTCGGCCTGATCACCGGCGGGGTGCTGGACCCGGCCCGCCTGGTCACCGGTGCGATCGGCCTGGACCAGGCTCCCGAGGCACTGTCCACGATGGACCGTCCTGGTGCCGCCGGCATCCGCCTGATCGAGCCCTGACCACCCGCGTTGTCGGGCTCCCGAGGTGAGATTATCGGCGGCCCGACCCGGTAAAAGGCGGTCACCGGGTGACGGGCGGGGTGAGGGGCGCGGGTGTGGTCCGGCGGGTCGACGGGGAGCAGGGACCGCTCAGGCCAGGCCGAGGAAGAGCAGGGTGTCGTCGAGCATGGACCGCTGGGTCGAGGGCGGGTAGCGGTCCGGGTCGGCGGAGGCGAGCGCGGCGGCCCCTTCGAGCATGGCGACGAGCGTGGCCGCCGTGTTTCCCACCCGCCGCTCGGGCCACTCCGGCGCGGCGGCCCGGACCAGTCGCTCCACCCGCCCCAGCCAGGCCCGGTTGTTGGTCCGGTGCAGGGCGATGAGTTCCTCGTCCCCGACGGCGGCGGCGAGGAAACCCACCCAGACGATGCTCTCGGTCCGCGTCTCGTCGTCCAGGGCGAGCCCCTGCTGGAGGACGGCCCGCAGCGCCTCCACCGGACCGGTGGCGTTCGCCTCCAGTGACTCGACCCGCGCGCGAGTCCGTTCGTGCAGCAGGTGACGGGCGTGCAGCAGCAGCGCCCGGCGGTTCGGAAAGCGGTGCATCACCAGGCCGGTGGTACAGCCGGCCGCGGCGGCGACGGCGCGGATGGTCAGGCGTTCGAGCCCCTGGAGGGCCAGTACGTCCCAGACGGCGCGCGACAGCAGGGCTTCCTGCGCCGGCTTGTCGGCAGTACGTGACATTCGTGGGCTCCCATCGCCAATCCGTAACGGCTGTTACCGTAACATCTGTTCTGCATGGGAACGCTTGTTGGTATCGAACAGGGGGCGCGGATGTCGGCAGGATGGACGATCGAGGTGCGGCCGTGGGACGACCCGGTTGGTGTGGCCCTGCGGGCGCGGCAACGGGCGGAACTCGACGCCCGTTACGGCACCGACGACCATGAACCGGGGCAGGCGCCGTCGGCCGACGACATCGCGCTTTTTGTCGTCGCCCTCGACGCGACGGACGGCCCGGCGATCGGCTGCGGTGCGTTGCGGCAACTGGACCACGGCTCGGCAGAGATCAAACGGATGTACGTCGATCCGTCCGCGCGCGGCACCGGCGTCGCCACGGCTCTGTTGCGCGCCCTGGAGGCGGCTGCCGTGCAGCGGGGATGGCTGACGCTCCGGCTGGAGACGGGCACCGCCCAGCCGGACGCCCGGCGCTTCTACGAGCGCGAGGGTTACCGGCAGATCGAGGCGTTCGGCAGCTACGTGGGTGCGGACCTGTCGGTCTGCTACGAGCGTCAACTCGTCGCCACGGGTCGCTCCTCCCACCGGTAGCCCGGACAGCGATCTCCACAGTGGAGCGAGCGGAAACCCGTACGTGTAGGCGAAATCGTTTACCGCGTGGCAATCTGTCCGACGCGAGCCCAAAACAGCGGGGCCGTGTCCTTCTTCTAGATCCACAACGTCTCGAGATCCACTCCGCGCCCGGCCTCCCCCACACGGCCGGGCGCGGCCTCATCGAAGGGTCGTACTGGTGCATCAACCCCTTGCGCTACCCCGGCGGCGACGCCTGTCCCGGCTCGCCCTGCTCACCGCGGCTCTCGCCGCGGTCGCCGCGCTCGTCGCGACCTCGGTCGGTACGCCCACCGAGGCCACCAACCGCGCCCGGCCGTTCCCGATCGACCTGGAGCGCACCACCATCCCGGAGCTGAACGAGGCGCTCAACGCCCAGCGCATCACCTCCGTGCAGCTCGTGGAGGCATACCTGGAACGGATCCGGGCGCTCAACTCCAACGGCCCCGGCCTGAACGCGGTCCGGGTGCTCGCCAAGGACGCCGTCGACCAGGCACGCGTCGCCGACCAGGACCGGCGCAAGGGACGCACGCGCGGCCCGATGCACGGCATCCCCGTCCTCGTGAAGGACAACATCGATGTGAAGGGCCTGCCGACCACGGCCGGCGCGCTGGCGCTCGCCGACTCGCGTCCGGGTAAGGACGCCTTCCTGGTGACCCGGCTGCGTACCGCCGGGGCGATCATCCTGGGCAAGACCAACCTGACCGAGTTCGCGAACTTCACCACCAACGGCATGCCGTCCGGCTACAGCGGGCTCGGCGGTCAGGTGCTCAACCCGTACGACGTGAGCCAGACTCCGAGCGGCTCAAGTTCGGGCTCCGGTGCCGCCGCCGCTGCGGCGCTCGCCGCCGTCACCATCGGCACCGAAACCTCCGGCTCGATCCTCAGCCCCTCGGCGGCGAACTCGCTGGTCGGGGTGAAGCCGACGGTCGGCCTGGTCAGCCGTACCGGAGTCGTCCCGATCGCGGCCAGCCAGGACACCGCCGGGCCGATGACCCGTTCGGTGTACGACGCCGCCGCGCTTCTCACCGCGCTGACCGGCATCGACCGGGAGGACCCGATCACCTCCACCAGCAGCGGCGTGGTCGGCACCGACTACACCCGCGCGCTGTCCACCACCGCCTTGCAGGGCAAGCGGATCGGGGTGGCGAGCGCGCCGACCGGCAACCAGGGCGTGCTGTTCAACGAGGCGCTGGATGTGATCCGGGCCCAGGGCGCCGAGGTGGTGCCGGTCACGGTCAGCACCGGTGGCCTGCCGCCGGGCATCCTCGACTACGAGTTCAAGCGGGACCTGAACGCCTACCTGGCCCGGCTGCCGCAGAATGCCCCGATGGACACCCTGGACGACGTGGTCCAGTACAACCTGGCGCACGCGGCCGAGGGGACGATCAAGTTCGGTCAGACCCAGCTCGTCACGTCGAACAACATCGACCTGACCGACCCGGTCGCCAAGGCCGCGTACGAGACCAACCGTGACACCGGCATCGCCGGCGCGCGGGACCGGATCGACTCGGTGCTGCGGGCGCAGACCCTGGACGCGATCGTCTTCGTCGGCAGCGGTTCGGCCGGCATCGGCGCCCGTGCCCAGTACCCGTCGGTCGCCGTCCCGATCGGGTACGACCCGGCGAACGGTCGCCCGGTCGGCCTGTCCTTCCTGGGCACCGCCTACACCGAGGCGTCCCTGCTCGCCTTCGCCTACGACTACGAGCAGGCGTCGAAGAAGTGGCTGCCGCCGTCGCAGGTGAACCCGTCGCTGTTCCGGTGCAGCCCGCTGGAGGGCCACAGTCCGGGCTGCGCCCCGTGACCTGACCCCGGTCGTCCTACTCCGGCCCCGTCGACACCCACCGGTGTCGGCGGGGCCGATCCCATGCTTGCCTCGGCACCAGTTCTGCCCGCCGACAGCGGTCACTTTTACGACGTACATCAAAGACGATGTACGTACATCATCTTCGATGTAAAGAAAAACCGCGTGATGTCGATTCCCCCTGGCCGCGTGGGACTCCCGCATTCACCGGGTCGGCGATTCTTACATTTCCTGTACGTGCGGACACGCTGGACTCCCTCGCCCGCCACAAGGGAGGATCCGAGCGCGGACATCAGTCCGTATCGGTGTACTTACAGGCGGGGTGAGTTGATGAACGTCGAGATGTGGATCCGTGCGCTGAAAGCGGCTCGGGCGAGCGCGGGGGCTTCCCAGGAACATCTCGCGAGCCTGATCAAATGGAGCCCGTCCACCATCGCCGCGATCGAAACCGGTCGTCGCCGCCCGACGGAGGGGTTCGCCGAGGCGGCCGACGACGCGTTGCAGACCGGTGGACTACTGGCCGAGTTGCTGGCGAACGCGAACCACCGCCGTTCACCCACCTGGTTCGAGGACTGGCGCTGGATCGAGGACCAGGCCACCCGACTACGAGAGTTCCATCCCTGCCTGGTCCCCGGACTGCTCCAAACGGAGGCGTACGCCCGCGCGTTCATTTCCAGCAACCCGCAGCACACCCCCGAACGGATCGAGGAACTGGTCGCCGCCCGACTCGACCGCCAGGCCCTGCTGACCGGCGAGCAGGCGAAGACCTATGTGGTGGTGATCGACGAGTTCGCCCTGCACCGGATGATCGGCGGCAAGGATGTCCGTAAGGCGCAACTCGAACACCTGATCCACCTCGCCGGCCTGCCGAACATCAGCCTGCACGTCATCCCTGTCGATGCCGGCGCCTACCCCGGCATGGCCGGCGCCTTCATTCTGGCCACCCTGCCCGAGGGGGACGTGGCCGTCTGGTTGGAGACCTCGGCGTCCGGTCAGGTCGCCGACCAGCCCGCCGTGGTCGATAGCATGCAGGGAAAGTGGGACGCACTGCTCGGGGCGGCGATGCCCCAGCAGATATCCCTGGCCATCCTCAAGAAGGCGGCAGGTGAGCTGTAGTGGACAACTTTCGGTGGCGCAAGAGCAGCCGCAGCAATGACAGCGGCGGGTCCTGCGTCGAGGTCGCGGACAACGTCGCCGGGGTGGTCGGCGTACGGGACAGCAAGGACCAGCGCGGACCGATCCTGACCTTCGACCCGGCCGCCTGGCGAACGTTCGTCACCACCATCAAGCACTGAACGACCCGGAAGGCCCGACGATCTTGCAGTTGTGGTGCCGCACAAACCCGGATCAGTGCCCTGATTCGGGCGCCACAACTGCAAGATCGTCGACGAGGGGGAGGGGCTGGCGTCCCGCGCCGCCGAGGTAGGTCAGCTCCAGCAGGCGGAAGGTGTGCGGCCCGGTCGCATCGGCGGCGAACTCGTGCTGCCCGCCGGGCGCGAGGTAGTGGGCGCCGTCGGTGTCCGGGTGGGAGAGGCCGATTACCACGACCGGGACGTCGCCCGCCTGCCACCGGTGGCGGGCGCCCGGCTCCACTTCGATGCCCCGGACGCGTACCTCGTCGTCGGCGAAGACCTCGGTCGGGGTGAGACCGCCGGTCGCGGCCCGAGCGGGGGAAACGACCGGATCGGGTACGCCGGACGCCTCCTCGCCGAGGTCGAGCAGCTCGACAATCCGGTTGCGGTAGTTCGCCTCCCCGTAGTTGGTGAGCATGTGCACCGGCGATACCGGCCGGTGCACCACCCCGCCCACCTGCTCGGACAGGAACCGGGCCGGGCTGCCGTCGAGCCAGTCCATCCGGCAGGGTGAGGTCTCCAGGTTCAGCACCACGTACGGGTTGTGATGCAGGTGCCAGGGCTGCGACTCGCCCGGCGCGAGCCGGACCTCCCAGACCCGTACGCGGGGGTTGACCAGCAGCACCCGCTGGCCGATCTCGCCCAGCACGACCGGTTGGCCGTCCGGGGCCGAGGCGATGCTTCCTGCGCTCACGTCGACGTCCTCACTGGCGGGGTACGGGCGCGCCCATCATCGCCCACGCCCCGCTCGAAGATCCAAACAGGTACGGCCACACCCGTTCGGATTGACGGACATCGTTTCTGGTGTAACGATTCCTGATACCGGCCGGAAATGGTCGCGTAATTCGAGTTACTCGAATTACAGAAGTGGCAATCGGATGGCGATCGGCGCGTCGTCCACATTCACCGCACCATGAAAGCTCCTTTACCCGTCGAGTGAAGGGTCGTACGCAATCATGCACAGGAACATCGGCGGTCTGCGCCGCCGGACGGTCGTGGCCGCGCTGACCGCGGGCGTCGTGGCGCTCACCTCGTTCGTACCCGGTGTGGCCGTCGCCGCCCCGGCCGACGGTCCGGCCCCGGCCGGCGACGTCGGCGCCCAGGTGGCCTGGAACCTGCTCTACTCCGAGGACTTCTCCACCCCGGTCAACCCGGGCAACGCGCCCTGGGTCCGCGAGACCTACGCCAACCCGTTCGACACGATCATGGACGACTCCGGGCAGTGGTACCGCAACGACTACGGGCCCGACTGGAACACCGCGTTCAATTCCTTCAACACGTACCGCAAGGAGTTCCCGGTCGGGCAGAACGGCTGGCTGACCGCATCGCTCTCGGCCCGCGACTGGGACAAGAACGGGGTCATCGAGGCCCCGCCGTCGATCACCACCCAGGCCCAGGGTGGCGGCAACGTGGCCGTCCTGAACGTGCCCGACCACACCGGTGGGGCGATCTTCCGGCCGACCAACAAGCTCCCGTCGCAGTACCGCATCGAGTACAAGCTGAAGACCATCGACTTCGGCGGCAAGCGCAACGGCTCGATCGAGTACGGCGGCCGGGTCAACGGCTACAGCACTTCGGGCTGCAAGACCCAGCACCCGTGGGGCGAGGGCTCGAACAGCCCCGGCTGGTCCGGTGACGCCTCCGCGCCGTACTGCGAGTGGCAGGACGTCCGCTCCGGCCCGTACGGCTACAACGGCTTCCATTTCCTGTCCATCGTGGACTTCGCCAACCCGGCCCCCCGGAACAACCACTTCTGGCACTACCGCCGCAAGGTGCTGATGGACTCCTTCTCCCAGCACCCCGACCGGGTCGGCAGCGGCACCGGTGGCCGGGTCTGCAACTCCAACACCAACCAGTACTACAACTACCGGGACGGGAACTTCAACACCGTCAACATGTGGATCAGCGGCCTGCCGAACTGGAATCCCGGACCGGGCGGACTCGCCGGCAACTCGCAGTGGTTCATGACCAACTGCTCCGGCGGGGTCGCCGAGCAGCAGCTCTCCTCGGCCGCCGAGTTGCAGCCCGAGCTGATGCCGAACGAGTTCTACACCTTCGCCATCGAGCGCGACGCCACCGGTTACGTCCTGGAGGCCAGCGGCAACTTCGCCCGGGTCGGGCAGAAGACGATCCGGTTCCACCGCCCGTTCATCGTCAACAACGCCCCGATCTGGCACTACAACACCGAGCCCGGCGAGTACGACGGGCGGTTCAACAACAACCTGGTGCAGAACGACAACAACGGCAGTACGATCTGGGCGAACCAGTGGCCGGCCGGGTCGGCGTACCCGGACTACTTCGTCATCGGCGACCTCTACACCAACGTGTACGAGGGCAGCGCCAGCCTGACCGACATCCGCCTCTACACCCCGGCGCCGCCGACCACCACCAACCTGGCGCTGAACAAGCCGGCCACCGCCGACAGCCAGTGCGCGACCGCCGAGGCACCGGCCAAGGCGGTCAACGGAAGCTGGACCGGCGGCAACTCCGACAAGTGGTGCTCGCTCGGTACGTCCAAGTGGCTCCGGGTGGACCTCCAGTCCAACCAGCAGGTGGGCCGGTTCGTGGTCCGGCACTCCGGTGCCGGCGGCGAGAAACCGGCCTGGAACACCCGTGACTTCGACCTCCAGACCAGCACGAACGGCACCACCTGGAGCACGGTCGCGTCCGTACGCGGCAACACCGCCGACGTCACCACGCACACCTTCACCCCGGTCACGGCCCGGTACATCCGGGTGAACGTGCTGACGCCGACCAGCGACAGTGACCGGGCGGCTCGGATCTTCGAGCTGGAGGCGTACGCGAGCTGACCGGCCGTTGCCACCGGGAGCGACCGTCCCCGGGTGCGGTCGAGCAGACCGCACCCGGGCCCCGGTCAGCTCGCCGGGGTCGCGTTGCCGAGCAGGTCGCGCAGCCAGCGGAGCTGGAGCTGTTGCTGGAAGGCGGCGCCGCCCTCGTGCCCGTTGTACGGCCACACACTGATCTCCTTCGCCGCCCCCGCGTGGTGGTTGAACGCGGCGAACACCGTCGACGGCGGGCAGACCGCGTCCATCAGCGCCACCGAGTAGAGCGCCGGGGCGTTCGCCCGCGCGGCGAGGTTCACCCCGTCGAAGTAGCCCAGCGTGGTGAACGCCTGCTCCACCCGGTGCCGGTGCGTCTTCAGGTAGGTCACCAGTTCGCCGTACGGCTGGGCGTCGGTGATCTCGGTGGCCCGCCGGTGGTGGCAGAGGAACGGCACGTCCGGCATGACCCCGGCGAGCCCCTCGGCCAGTCCGCTGACCGCGATCGCGATGCCGCCGCCCTGGCTGACCCCGGCGACCACCACCCGGTCCGGATCGACCAGGGGGTGTGACCGGGCCGCGTCGACGGCCCGTACCGCGTCGGTGAAGACGCGCCGGTAGTAGTAGGTCTGCGGGTCGGCGATGCCCCGGGTCATGAATCCGGGGGTCTGCGGCCCGCCGGCCGGGTCGGGGTCTGCGGTGTCGCCCACCATCGAGCCGGCGCTGCCCTGCCCACGGGTGTCCATCACCAGGTGCGCGTAACCGGCCGCGCTCCAGTTCAACCACTCGTGCGGCAGCCCGCGTCCCCGGCCGTAGCCGAGGTACTCGACCACGCACGGCAGTGGGCCGGTGGCATCCCGGGGGACCAGGAACCAACCGCGTACGGGCTGTCCGGCGAAACCGGGGAAGGTCACGTCGTACACCCGCACGGTGGCCAGCCCGGCGTCGTACGGCTCGAACCGGGCCGGGGTCCGTGTCGTCCTGGCCTCGGCCAGCGTCCCGGCCCAGAACGCGTCGAGGTCCTCCGGCTCGGTACGGGTGGGCAGGTAGTCGCGCAGTTGCTCCAGGGGCCAGTCGACCAGCATGAGGGGCGGTCCTTTCGCGTACGCGCCGTCACCGGTGACCACCCCCGCCGTCGGCCGAGGAGGAACGGAGGGTAACGTTGCCGTCCTCAGTTCGCTGCTGCCCCGAGGAGGTGGGACCGATTCTCGTCACGAACGGCGGGTGCTCCCACCGGGCGGCGCCATGGGCTTTCTTGATCTAGGTCGAGCCATGGTAACCGCGGGAGCGCCCACAGGCGTCCCGAAGGGTCAGACATGTCGACTTCCCCATCCACACCGGCGCTGAGCCGGACCGCCGTCATCCGTACGCTGCGCGCCGCCGGTTGTGTGTTCGCCGAGGACGAGGCGCAACTGCTCATCGACGCCGCCCCCGAGCCGGCCACCCTCCGGTCGATGGTGCAACGGCGGGTCGCCGGACTACCGCTGGAACACATCGTCGGCTGGGCCGACTTCTGCGGACTGCGGATCGCCGTCGACGCGGGGGTCTTCGTGCCGCGCCGACGTACCGAACTGCTCGTACGTCGGGCCGTGGCGCTCTCCCCGCCGGCGGCGACCATTGTGGATCTGGCCTGCGGAACGGGTGCGGTCGGGCGGGTGATCGCCGACCGTGTCGACGGCGTCTCCCTGCACGCGGCGGACATCGAGCCGGCCGCCGTACGGTGCGCCCGGCGCAACCTCGAGCCCGTCGGCGGCCGGGTGTACGCCGGTGACCTGTACGACCCGCTGCCGGTCGCGCTGCGCGGTCGGGTCGACGTGCTGGTGGCCAACGTCCCCTACGTGCCCAGTGCGGCCGTCGACCTGCTGCCGCCGGAGGCACGCATCCACGAGCCGCTGGTGGCGCTCGACGGTGGGGCCGACGGACTCGACGTGCTGCGCCGGGTCGCCGCCGACGCCCCGGAGTGGCTCGCCCCGGGTGGGCACCTGCTGTTGGAGACCAGCGTGGACCAGGTCGACGCGGCCCTCGCAGCACTCGCCGGGGCCGGGCTGACACCCGCGATGGCCGGCGACGACGACCTGCACGCCACGGTTGTCATCGGCCGTTGCTGACCGCCCGCACACTCGCCAGGGCGTCGGCGCTGCTGAGCGCCGGTGCGTTGGCGGTGCCTGCCGTCCGTACCCCGGCCGGTGCGCCGGCTTCGGTCGTCTCGACGGTGCCGTCCAGCGCGACCAGGCGGGCGGGTGCACCGAGCCCGGCCAGCCACGCCCCGGCGCCCGCGCCACGGACCAGCGCGGCGAGGCTCAACGCCTTCGCCGTGACCGGGTCGGCCGCCGCCACCGTGACGTCCCGCCAGACGGGTGCCGGTGGCAGCCCGGTGCGCGGATCGACGATCGGCCGGGCCGGGCCGCGGCCGGTGGTACGCGTGTTCGCCAGTGCACCACCGGCCAGCCCGAGGGTGGTCCCGCCGATCGGCACCCGCCAGCCGTCCGGCGGTGTCGGGCCGGCGGTGGCCACACAGCCGCCGAGCGCGACCAGTACGCCGTCACCGGTGCGTGCCGCGAGCAGGTTCGCGCACCGGCGCGCGGTCACCGCCCGTGCGGTCGCGGTCAGGTCCAGCAGCACCGGCGCCGGTACGGTCAGCGAACCGTCGCCCAGTGTCACCCGGCGCCACCCGTCCCGTACCGGGGCCGGGCGCAGCGAGGATCCGCACACCGGGAGCCACGGGCCGCGGTCCGGGCGGGACAACCGCAGCAGGGCGGCGCCCACCGTCGGGTCCACGTCACCGTCGGTCAGCTCGGCGGCGGCGAGGGCGGCGGCGACCAGTTCGGCGAGGCGTGCGCTGATCCGTACCGGCGTGCCGGCGGCGCGGTGCACCCGGGACAGCTCACTGCCACCCCACCGGTGCCCGTGGGTCCGGTTCAGGGCGGCGAGTTCCGCCGTGACCAGCCGACGGGCGATCCGGGACGCTTCCGTCCCGGTCACCACCACCCGTACCTCGGTGCCGCGATCCGACCAGCGTGCTTCCGCCATGGTGCCCCTCCCGGTTGTCGCCCGAACCACCCCGTCACCGTCGCCGGGCCTGCTGAACTGCTCGTAGGTCGCACCTGTGGGTCCGCTGTGTAAGCCCGCGTCGTCCGGGTGGTGAGCCGGCCCCGTCGGCGTCACCGGGGTACGCCCCGACGGTGGCTTACACAGCCGGCACACAGGTTCCGCCGAGGTGGGGCACAGCGGCCGACGGCAGCATGGACGGATGACGACGGACGCGCGACCCTCCGGCCGGCAGATCGAGCTGCGGCGCCCCGACGGCGAGCCGGTCCGGGTGCTGGTCGTGGACGACGAGACCGTGCTCACCGACCTGCTCTGCATGGCGCTGCGCTACGAGGGCTGGGACGTACGCAGCGCGGAGACCGGCGTGGCCGCGGTCCGGCAGGCGAAGCGGTTCCAACCGGACGCGGTCGTGCTCGACGTCATGCTGCCCGACCTGGACGGACTCGAGGTGCTCCGGCGGTTGCGCGGGCACGCCCCGGCCATGCCGGTGCTCTTCCTCACCGCGCGGGACTCGGTCGAGGACCGGATCGCCGGGCTCACCGCCGGCGGCGACGACTACGTGACCAAGCCGTTCAGCCTGGAGGAGGTGGTGGCCCGGTTGCGGGGGCTGATGCGGCGCGCCGGGGTCGGTGTCGCCACCCAACCCGACGCGGTGCTGGTGGTCGGTGACCTGACCCTGGACGAGGAGAGCCACGAGGTACGCCGCGCCGGGCAGCTCATCCCGCTCACCACGACCGAGTACGACCTGCTGCGTTATCTGATGCGCAACCCGCGCCGGGTGCTGAGCAAGGCGCAGATCCTGGACCGGGTCTGGAACTACGACTTCGGTGGCCAGGCCAACATCGTCGAGCTGTACATCTCGTACCTGCGCAAGAAGATCGACGCCGGTCGGGAGCCGATGATCCACACCCTCCGGGGAGCGGGTTATGTCCTCAAGCCCGCCGGTTGAGTCGTCCGCGCTGCGCCGACGGCTGACCGGTTGGTCGTTACGGGCCCGGCTGGTCGCCGCCGTGGTCGCGTTGCTCGCGGTGGTCTGTGTGCTGATCGGCGCCGCCACCACCATCGCGTTGCGCCACTCGCTGATCAAGCAGCTCGACCAGCAGCTCGCCACCGTCGCCGGACGCGCGGGCGGCTCGTTGAACGGCCCGCCGAACGGCCGTCCGCCCGGTGTCCCGTCCGGCTCGGGGAACCCGTTCGGGCCGGGGGACCCGTTTCCGCGCGGACAGCCGATCGGCACCCTGACCGCCGTGGTCGAGGACGGTGAGGTCGACTGGGCCGTCACGCTGCCGGCGGACACCAGCACCGAACGGGAGCCGGTCCCGGCCGCGCAGGAGCCGACGCTCGCGGGTCTGCCGGCCGACGGGGAGCCGCGTACCCGTGCCCTCGGTGACCTGGGCGACTACCGCCTGGTCGCCCGGGAGATGCCGGGCGGCGAGGTGATCGTCACCGGTCTCCCGCTGACCGAACTGGAGCAGACCGTCTGGCAGATGATCGGCATGGAGGCGGGTATCGCAGCCGGCGGACTGCTGCTCGCCGGCACCGCCGGGGCGCTGATCGTGCGGGTCTCGCTGCGCCCGCTGCGCCGGGTCGCGGCCACCGCCGGCCGGGTCGCCGAACTGCCGCTGGACCGGGGCGAGGTGGCGCTCGCCGTACGGGTGCCGGCGGGTGACACGGATCAGCGTACCGAGGTGGGCCAGGTCGGGGCGGCGCTCAACCGGATGCTCGGTCACGTCGCCGGCGCGCTCGCCGCCCGCCAGGCCAGCGAGACCCGGGTACGGCAGTTCGTCGCCGACGCCAGCCACGAGCTGCGTACGCCGCTCGCCGCGATCCGGGGTTACGCCGAACTGACCCGCCGGGGCCGGGACCCGGTGCCACCCGACATCGCGCACGCGTTGCGCCGGATCGAGTCGGAGGGGACGAGGATGACCGCCCTCGTCGACGACCTGCTGCTGCTCGCCCGGCTCGACGCGGGGCGTCCGCTGGCCGTCGAACCGGTCGACCTCAGCGCGCTCGCGGTCGACGCGGTCAGCGACGCGCACGTGGCCGGACCGGACCACCGCTGGCGGCTCGACCTGCCCGACCGGGCGGTCTGCGTCGACGGCGACCCGGCCAGGCTGCACCAGATCCTGGCGAACCTGCTGACCAACGCCCGTACGCACACCCCGCCGGGGACCACGGTCACCACGAGCCTGACCGAGGTCGGCCCGGACGGGGTCGCGCTCACCGTCCTCGACGACGGTCCGGGCATCCCGCAGGCGTTGCAGGGCGAGGTCTTCGAGCGGTTCGCCCGTGGGGACGGCTCGCGTTCCCGGGCCGTCGGCGGGACCGGGCTGGGGCTGGCGATCGTGTCCGCCGTGGTCGAGGCCCACCGGGGTACGGTCACCCTGACCAGCCGTCCCGGGCATACCGCGTTGACGGTACGGCTGCCGCGACTCACAGCGGACACATAGGCCACTCACCGGATCGACCTAGCCGGCCCGTCGAATCTGGCCGGCATGACCCGATCAGAGACCCTGCCGACGACCGCGGCGCCCGACGTACCCGAAACCGCGCCGGGCGAAGCCGACCGGGCCGTGACCGAGCCCGCCGTACCCCGGTCGCCGGCCTGGGTACGACCCGCGCTGGCCGCCCTGCTGCTTGCCACCGCCCTGCTCTACCTCTGGGGACTGGGCGCCTCCGGCTGGGCGAACTCGTTCTACTCGGCCGCCGCCCAGGCCGGCTCGGCGAGTTGGAAGGCACTCTTCTACGGCTCCTCGGACGCGGCCAACTCGATCACCGTGGACAAACCACCGGCGGCGATGTGGCTGATGGCCCTGTCCGTACGGATCTTCGGCCTGAACTCCTGGGCGATCCTCGTCCCGCAGGCGCTCGCCGGGGTCGCCTCGGTCGGTGTCCTCTTCGCGACCGTCCGACGCTGGTACGGCCCGGCCGCCGGCCTGCTCGCCGGTACGGTCCTCGCGCTCACCCCGGTCGCCACCCTGATGTTCCGGTTCAACAACCCCGATGCCCTGCTCGTCCTGCTCCTGGTGCTCGCCGCCTACACATGCGTACGGGCGGTCGAATCGGCGGCGACCCGGTGGATCGTGCTGGCCGGGGTGCTGGTCGGCTTCGGTTTCCTGACCAAGATGCTCCAGGCGTTCCTGGTGGTCCCGGTCTTCGCCGGGGTGTACCTGCTCGCCGCGCCGACCGGGGTGTGGCGTCGGATCCGGCAGCTCCTGCT
Organism: Micromonospora sp. NPDC004704; assembly: GCF_053601675.1. Classification (NCBI taxonomy): domain Bacteria; kingdom Bacillati; phylum Actinomycetota; class Actinomycetes; order Micromonosporales; family Micromonosporaceae; genus Micromonospora; species Micromonospora sp. NPDC004704. Next base: position 207,799 of record NZ_JBSGCD010000006.1, read on the forward strand.
CGCCGGGCTCGGCCTGGTGGTGGCCGCCGGGTGGTGGGTGGCGATCGTCGAACTCGTACCGGCGAGCGCCCGGCCGTACGTCGGCGGGTCGCAGGGCAACAGCATCCTTGAGCTGACCCTCGGCTACAACGGGTTGGGCCGGATCACCGGAGAACAGCCGGGCAGTGTCAGTGGCGGCGCCGGTGGTCCGGGCGGTCCGGGCGGCGGGGGCGGCATCTGGGGCAGCACCGGATGGCTGCGGCTGTTCGGTAACGACATCGCCGGACAGGTCGGCTGGCTGCTGCCGGCCGCGCTGCTGCTGCTGGTGGTCGGGCTGGTGGTCGCCGGACGGGCGCCGCGTACGGACCGGGGCCGGGCCGGGTTCCTGATCTGGGGTGGCTGGCTGCTGGTCACCGGGGTCACCTTCAGCCTGATGCAGGGCATCTTCCACGCGTACTACACGGTCGCGCTGGCGCCAGCGGTGGCCGCCCTGGTCGGCATGGGCGCCACCGTGCTGTGGCGACTGCGCCGGCATCGGGCGGCGCTGCCGGTGCTCGCCCTGGTGCTGGCGGTCACCGCCGGCTGGTCCTGGGTCCTGCTCGGCCGGAGCCCGCAGTGGCAGTCGTGGCTGCGGCCCACCGTGCTGGTCGCCGGACTCGTCGCGGCGGTGCTGCTCGCCCTGCTGGGCTGGCTGACCGCGCGGGTGACGGCGGGCCGGGCCTCCCGCTGGTCCGCTGCCGGAGTGCTGGCCCTCGGCCTGCTCGCCGCGCTCGCCGGACCGCTCGGTTACTCGCTCGACACCGCGGCGACCGCGCACGCCGGGGCGATCCCGTCGGCCGGGCCCTTCGTCGCGGCTGGCGGGTTCGGCGGCCGGGGTGGTCCTCCGGGCGGCGGGCGGATGCCCGGCGGCCCGTTCCCGGATGGCGCGAACCAGGGTGCCTTCCCCGGTGGCGGTGGTCCGGTCGGGGGCAACCAGGGTGGTTTTCCGGGTGGCAACCAGGGCGGCTTCCCCGGCGGTGGGAACCCGGGCGGTGCCGTTCCCGGTGGTGGGAACCAGGCGATACCCGGTGGTGGCAACCAGGCGTTTCCCGATATGCCGGGCGGCGCCGGACCGCGCGGCGGTGGACCTGGTGGTGGCATGGGTGGGCTGCTCGACGCCCGTACGCCGAGCGCCGAGATGGTCGCGTTGCTGAAGCAGGATCGGGACCCGTACACCTGGGTCGCGGCGACGGTCGGCTCGAACAACGCCGCCGGTTACCAACTCGCCACCGGTGACCCGGTGATGCCGATCGGCGGCTTCAACGGCAGCGACCCGTCGCCGACGCTCGCCCGGTTCCAGGAGTACGTACGGGCGGGAGAGATCCACTACTTCCTGGGTGGCTCGGGCTTCCGGGCCAACGGCGGCAGCCAGGACGCCCAGGAGATCGCCACCTGGGTCTCGGAGAACTTCACCGCCAGCACCGTTGACGGAACCACCGTCTACGACCTGAGCACCGGCCGGGAGGACTGAGCCGTGACGCCCTCCATCGCCCCGTCATCGCTGCGCGAGCATCGGACACCCGAACGGCCCCTCGCCGTACTGGACGTGGTCATCCCGGTCTACAACGAGGAGACCGACCTCGCCCCGTGCGTACGGCGGCTGCACGCGTACCTGACGGAGTCGTTTCCGTACCCGTTCCGGATCACGATCGCGGACAACGCCAGTGTGGACGGCACCCTCGTGGTGGCCCGTGAGCTGGCGGAGGTGTTGCCGGGTGTCGACGTACTCCATCTCGACCGCAAGGGTCGCGGCCTGGCGCTGCGGTCGGCCTGGTCCGGGTCGGACGCCCCGGTCCTGGCCTACATGGACGTCGACCTCTCCACCGACCTGGCCGCGCTGCTGCCCCTGGTGGCACCGCTGATCTCGGGCCACTCGGACCTGGCCATCGGGACCCGGCTCGGGCGTGGGTCCCGAGTGGTCCGGGGCGCCAAGCGGGAGATCATCTCGCGGGGATACAACCTGCTGCTGCGTGGCACCCTCGCCGCCCGGTTCTCCGACGCCCAGTGCGGCTTCAAGGCGATCCGTCGCGACGTCGCCGACCGGCTGCTGCCGCTGGTACGCGACACCGGCTGGTTCTTCGACACCGAACTCCTGGTCCTGGCCCAGCGGGCCGGGCTGCGCATCCACGAGGTCCCGGTCGACTGGGTCGACGACCCGGACAGCCGGGTCGACATCGTGCCCACCGCCCTGGCCGACCTGCGCGGCATCTGGCGCCTGGCACGCGGCCTGGCCACCGGGGCGATACCCCTGACCGAAATACGCGCCCAGCTTGGCCGAGCCCCGCTCACCACCCCGACCGGGGCGATACCGGCCGGCCTGCCCCGGCAACTGCTCCGGTTCGCCGCCGTCGGGATCGCCAGCACCCTCGCCTACATCGCGCTGTACGCGTTGCTCCGTACCGGAATCGGCGCCCAGCCGGCGAACCTGCTGGCGCTGCTCGTCACCGCCGTGGCGAACACCGCCGCGAACCGGCGGCTCACCTTCGGTATCAGCGGCCGACGCCACGTCGCCCGGCACCACCTGCAAGGGTTGCTGGTGTTCGCCGTCGGTGTCGGTCTGACCAGCGGCGCGCTCGCCCTGCTGCCCCGCCTGGTCGCCCATCCACCGCGCTCGGTGGAGCTGTTGGTGCTGGTCGGTGCGAACCTCGTCGCGACGGTCGTGCGGTTCCTGCTGCTGCGGATCTGGCTGTTCCACCACCGACCGACGAGTGTCAGCCCCTGAGGCTGGGGCCCGCCCGGCAACGCGGACAGCGAACTCCGTTGACCAGCGACGGCCCTGGACGATGTCGACAGCGACCCGGTCGATTCCTCGCGCTACCGTGCCGTCAGGACGCGCTGCGATGCCGGAGACACAGGTGACTGAGTACGAGGAGATGTACCGGCGCATGATCCTGACTGATCCGAGGCTGCGCAAGCAGTGGCTGCTCGCCCAACTGCCAGCCTCGGCCGGTCCGGTGTCCCGATGGCTAGGAGTGATCGAGTCAGCGGTGTCAGACGTGTACTACGAGCAGCGTGGATGGCCGTCGACACGGCCACGGGCAGACATCGAGCTTGCGGCCGAACTCCTCCAATGGGCCTGCGAAGAGGGGTATCCAGAAGAGGGGTATCCACCGGAACTGGCGATCAAAGGACATGGATGCCAGCCTCCGTCAGCGCCTCATCGACGTACCCGCGCAGCCCCCCGCGTTCGTGAATGATCTTGCGGTTCAGGGCGGATGGACGGCTGCGCGGGTGACCGCGGCTGTACTCTTGTTGCCGGTCAGCCGGGCGCTCCCGCAAAGGCTGGTGGCCCTCTGGCTGCGGAGACGGCCGAGAGCCGTCAAGGCGAGGACCGCAGCCTCACACCCGGAACGTGCGGCGGTAGGCGTCCGGCGGTACGCCGATCGTGCGGTGGAAGTGGCGGCGCAGTGTCGTCGCCGTACCCATGCCTGCGGCCGAGGCGATGGTCTCGACGCTGTCGTCCGTGGCCTCCAGCAGCTCCTGCGCGCGACGGATCCGCTGCGTCAGCAGCCACTGCAGCGGGGTGGTGCCGGTTACCGAGTGGAAGTGGCGGGCCAGGTGGCGCGAGCTCATGTTCGCCTGGCGCGCCAGGTCCTCCACAGTGAGCGGCTGGTCCAGCCGCCGCATCACCCAAGGGAGCAGCTCGGCCAGGGGATGGCCGTCCTGGGCGGGCACCGGTGTGGTGACGAACTGGGCCTGGCCACCGGCCCGGTGGGGCGGCACCACCAGGCGGCGGGCGACCACGTTGGCGATCGCCGAGCCGTGGTCGCGGCGGACCAGATGCAGGCACAGGTCCATCGCTGCGGCCTTGCCCGCAGACGTGAGCACGCTGCCGTTGTCGACGTAGAGCACGTCCGGGTCGACCTCCACCCGGGGATAGCGCGCGGCCAGTTCGTCGGTGTGGGCCCAGTGCGTGGTCGCGCGCAGCCCGTCCAGCAGACCGGCGGCGGCGAGCACGAACACGCCCGTGCACAGGGAGACGACCCGCGCGCCCGACTCGTGGGCCGCGCGCACCGCCTCGACCAGGTCGGCCGGCGGGTCCTCGTCGACGTCGGCCAAGGCGGGGACGATCACGGTGTCGGCGTGCGCCAGCCGGTCGAGCCCGCAGTCCGGCTCGAGCAGGAACCGGCCGACCCGGACGGCGCGCGTGCCGCACACCCTGACGTCGTACCAGGGGCCTGGCAGGGCCGCCGGGGCGGAGCCGAAGACCTCGTAGGCCAGGGCCAGCTCGAAGTGCAGCATCCCTTCGGTAGCGGCGACCGCGACGGAGCGCGGGACAGAACTCATGTCGGGAATTGTACGGGTCGTGTCGTTCCGGACACTGGCACCGATGGGCCAACGGGGACAGGATTTCCGCAGTGGATCACTTCGAGCACACGGGAGCAGACATGGGATCAGGTCGGAACGTGGCGGTGTTCGGCGCCTACGGGCACACCGGACGGTTCGTGGTCGCGGAGTTGCGCGAGCGCGGGTACGTCCCGCTGCTCCTCGGTCGCGACCCGGGCAAGCTGCTGGCACTGGTACAGGCCCAACCGGGGCTCGATGCGCGGCAGGCGTCGGTCGACGATCCGACCTCGCTCGACCGCGCGCTGATCGGCGCGGCCGCCGTGATCAACTGCGCCGGGCCCTTCGCCACGACCGCCGCCCCGCTGGTCGAGGCGGCGCTGCGTGCCGGCATCCCGTACGTCGACGTGGCGGCCGAGATCGAGGCGAACCTTGACACGTTCGCGCACTTCGCGGAGCGTGCCCACGCCGCGGGCACCGTGGTGGTCCCGGCGATGGCCTTCTACGGCGGCCTCGGCGACCTGTTGGTCACCACCGCGATGGGCGACTGGACGGCGGCGGACGAGGCGCACATCGCCTATGGCCTGAGCAGTTGGCACCCCACCGCCGGGACGCGTGTTGCGGGCGCGGTCTCGGGGCAGCGACGGGGTGGCCGCCGTGTCCGCTACACCGGCGGACGGCTGGAGTACCACGACGACGCTCTGCCGACCCTGGAGTGGCCCTTCCCGGCTCCGCTCGGCCCCCAGAGCGTCATCGGAGAGTTCACCATGGCCGATGTCGTCACCATTCCCAGCCACCTGGCGATCCCGGAGGTGCGCACCTACATGACCGCCAAGGCGGCCGCGGACCTGTCCGCTCCTGACACCTCGGCACCGACCGCCGTCGACGAGCGCGGCCGCTCCGGGCAGACCTTCGTCGTCGACGTCCTCGTCCGCTCCGACGGCACGGAGCGCCGCGTGGTCGCCGCCGGTCAGGACATCTACGCCATCAGCGCGCCGCTCGCGGTGGAGGCCGTCGACCGCATCCTCAGCGGCCGGACCAGGACCACCGGCGTCGCCTCCGCGGGCGCGGTCTTCGACGCCCCGGAGTTCCTCCGCGCCCTGTCCTCGCACCTCGCGCTGCACGTCCCGCTCGACACGCGCGGCTGACCGGCGACCCGTGCCGGGATCCGGGCCGTGGTCAGGGCGGCCACTCCGCCAACTCGGCCGTGAACGGACAGCGCCCACGACGCACCCGAAAGGTAAGTCCGAGCTCCGCAAGATCATCTGAGAAGTAGTCCGGACTCCAAACGTTCGAGCGGACAGGACAGTGCCCGACCGCCGCATTGTTGATCTTGGCCCGGTTGGGGCAGCAAGATATGCCGTGAACGCGGCAAGGAACCCGGGGTAGAACTCGCGGTGGTGGTGGTGCACCGCCGACCGGCCGCTGAGGAGGACCGGCCGGCCGGCGGCGAGTGGGGCGCCCGGTCAGCCGACGGTTGTCGCCGCTGCCTGGGCCTCCTCGGCGAAGTGGCAGGACACGGTCCGGTCCGAGGCATCCTCGAGCCGCCGGGCGACCGGCTGCTCGGCGGCGCACCGGTCCTGCGCGAACCGGCAGCGGGTGTGGAACCGGCAGCCGGTCGGCGGGTTCGCCGGGCTGGGCGGGTCGCCGATCAGCATGATCCGGTCGCCGAGCTTGCGCCGGTTGCGGTCCACCACCGGGGCCGCCGACAGCAGCGCCTGGGTGTACGGGTGGGCCGGGTCGTCGTACACGGTGGTGGTGTCGCCGAGTTCGGCGAGCCGACCCAGGTACATCACCGCGGTCCGGTCCGCCACGTGCCGGACCACCGAGAGGTCGTGCGCGATGAACAGCAGGGCGATGTTCATCCGCCGTTGCAGGTCCCGCAGCAGGTTGACGACCTGTGCCTGGACCGACATGTCGAGCGCGGAGACCGGCTCGTCGCAGACCAGCACCTCGGGGTCGAGGGCGAGCGCGCGGGCGATGCCGATGCGCTGGCGCTGTCCGCCGGAGAACTGGTGCGGGTAGCGGTGCATCAGCTCGGGTGCGAGGTTGACCAGGCTGAGCAGTTCGGCGACCCGGTCGCGGCGGGCCGCGTCGCTGGTCACCTGCTTGTGTACGACCAGCGGTTCGCCGATCAGCTCGAGCACGCTCATCCTGGGGTCCAACGAGGTGTACGGGTCCTGGAAGACCATCTGCACCTGCCGGCGCAGCAGCCGGCGGTCGCGTCCCCGTACCCGGGTGACGTCCCGGCCGTGGATCTCGATGCTGCCGGAGTCCGGCCGTTCCAGTCCGACCAGCATCCGGGCCAGCGTCGACTTGCCGCACCCGGATTCGCCGACGATGCCGAGGGACTCGCCCGCGTGCAGCCGCAGGCTCACCCCGTCGACCGCGCTGACCCGTGACCTGCGCATCCCGGACCGACCGGTGGCGAAGGTCTTGTGCAGGTCACGGGCGTCGAGCACCAGGTCACCCGGAGACGGTGGCATGGAGCACCTCCTCGCTGCGGTGGCAGGCCGCGGTACGGCCGGCGGAGACGACGGTGAGCGCGGGGCGCTCGGTACGGCAGCGGTCGACCACCCGCGCGCAGCGGGGGTGGAACGGGCAGCCGTCGGGCTGGTGGGCAGGGCTGGGCGGGCTGCCGGGAATGGCGTACAGCTCCTGGCCCCGGTGTTCGGCCTGTGGGACCGAGCGCAGCAGCGCCTCGGTGTAGGGGTGTGACGGCCGGTTGAGCAGGTCGTCGGCGCTGCCGGCCTCGACCACCCGGCCGGCGTACATGACCATCACCCGGTCGGCGACCTCGGAGACCACACCGAGGTCGTGGGTGATCAGCAGGACCGCCATGTTCAGGTCGCGGCGCAGTTCGTCGAGGAGTTCGAGGATCTGCGCCTGCACGGTCACGTCCAGCGCGGTTGTCGGCTCGTCGGCGATGACCAGTTCGGGGCGGAGCGCGATCGCCATCGCGATCAGGATGCGCTGGCGCATGCCGCCGGAGAACTGGTGCGGGTAGTCGTCGACCCGGCTGGACGGGGCCGGGATGCCGACCTGGCCGAGCAGCTCGATCGCCGACGCCCGCGCCTGCTTGCGGGACACCTGCCGGTGGGTGCGGAACAGTTCGCCGAGTTGGTCGCCGATGGACAGCACCGGGTTCAGCGCGGAGAGCGCGTCCTGGAAGACCATGCTCATCCGGTTGCCCAGGACTTCCCGGCGTTGCCGCTGGGGCAGCGTGAGCAGGTCGGTGTCGCCGAGCCGGAGCCGGTCGGCGGTGACGGTCGCGTTGGGAGCGGAGAGCCCCATCATCGCGCGGGCGGCGGCCGACTTGCCGGACCCGGATTCGCCGAGCAGTGCCACCAGTTCGCCGGGTGCCACGTCGAGGTCGACGTCGACGACGGCGGGGACGGGTCCACGGCGGGTGCCGAACGTTACCGAGAGGCCGCGTACGTGCAACGCGGCGTCGGGCGGGTGACGCATGTGTTTCCTCCCGGTAAATCAAGTGGACGCTTCTGCCCGTAGATAGCTCAATGGCTAGCTGTTCTGCCCGTTCTTCTTTTGCATCTTGACTTCCGTGCCGGATTATTGCAAGCCTTGCATGGGTCGCCCCGGCCGCGGATTTTCCGGCCGGAGCGGCGACCGCATCGCGACATCACCAATCGGCAGTGCAACGACACGGAGTGTTACCGAAAGGCGGCATTCCGGGGTCACGAAGAAAGGGGCTTTGATGCTTGACAGCGCAAAGCGATACACCGGTTACACCGCGTATGACTACCTTGAGCCGGGCAAGGACTACAAGATCTTCAAGTACGCCGAACAGATCAGCCGCGTACCCGCCTACCAGGGGCTGGAGCTGTCGGACAGCCAGCGGGAACGGACCGTTCGGCTACTCACCGACGAGATCGTGATCTCGCTGCACGACCACGTCCAGGTCTTCCCCGAGGACATGGGCCAGCTCCGCGAACACATCCGGCAGGGCCGCGAACCCACTGGCTACCAGGGCCTGGCGCGCTCCGGTATGACCGCGGTCTTCGACAACGGCATGGACGGCACCTGTTGCATCTCCAGCGACGCCGGCTGGAAGTACCAGGACGTTCTGTTCGACCTCGGCGTACGCATGGCCGACCTGGCCCACCAGGACTACGTCATCAAGGCCGAGTCGCTGCGCGACATCCACCGGGCCCACGAGACCGGGCGGCTGGCCCACGTCTTCGCGCTCGAGGCGGCCACCCCGATCGAGAACGAGGTCGACCGGCTCGACGTGCTGTACGGCTTCGGCGTACGGCAGATCGGGATCGCCTACTCCGAGGCCAACTACCTCGGCAGCGGGCTCAAGGAGCGGGGCGACGGCGGGCTGACGTACTTCGGCGAGCGGGCCGTGGAACGGATGAACAAGCTCGGTTTCGCCATCGACATCTCGCACTCCGGTGACCGCACCGCGCTGGACGTCATCAACTACTCCAAGAAGCCGGTCCTGATCACCCACTGCGGTTCGCGTGAGGTCTGGCCGACCAACCGGATGAAGCCGGACGCCCTGATCAAGGCGTGTGCCGAGCGCGGCGGCGTGATCGGGATCGAGGCGGCCCCGCACACCACCCTGTCCGAGGCGCACCCGAACCACTCGCTCGAGTCGGTGATGGACCACTTCACCCACCTGGTCGACAAGATCGGCATCGACCACGTGACGTTCGGCCCGGACACCCTCTTCGGTGACCACGTCGGCCTGCACACGGCCTTCTCGGGCAACCTGTCCATCTCCCAGGCGCACGGCCATGTCGAGCACCCGAAGGTGGAGTACGTCGACGGCCTGGAGAACCCGGCCGAGTGCTTCTACAACATCATCGGATGGCTGGTCAGCCACGACTACTCGGACGACGAGATCCGCAAGGTCGTGGGCGGCAACACCATCCGCGTACTCGAGGAGGTCTGGGTCTAGATGCGTGTTCGTACACCCCTCATCGCGGTCTCCGCCCTTGCGCTGGCGGCCACGGTTGCCGCCTGCGGACCGTCCGCACCGTCGAAGACGGCCGACGGCGGCACCGACGCGACACTCACCATCGCCACCACCACCGACGTGGTCAACTTCAACCCCCTGGTCGGCAACAGCCGTACCGACAACTGGATCACCAGCCTGATGTACCCCCGGCTGCTGACCATCGACGCCAACGGCGCCAAGCAGCCCTACCTGGCCAAGTCGTTCGGTTACACCAACCCGACCACCGGCTTCTACGAGCTGCGTGACGACATGAAGTGGAGCGACGGCAAGCCGGTCACCGCCAGCGACGTCGCGTACACGATCAACGCGATCCTGAAGGACAAGCCGGCCGGCAACACCACCTACGGCCAGCTCGTCAACGTCGACTCCGCCTCGGCACCGTCGCCGACGCGGGTCGAGCTGAAGCTCAAGACCCCGGACTCCACCGTGGTCAGCGAGGCCGGGTTCTGGATGAACGTGGTCCCGCAGCACGTCTTCGAGCCGGCCGGCAGCGTGGCGAACTTCCCCAACAACAGCAACTGGGTCAGCGCGGGACCGTACAAGCTGACCAGCTTCGCCAAGGGGCAGAACTACACCCTGGAGCGGGTCACCCCGTACCCGTTCGCGCCGAACGGCACCCCGACCGTGGCGAAGATCGTCTACCGGGTCTACCCGGACGTCAACACCGAGATCCTCGCGCTGAAGAACGGCGACGTGGACCTGATCGCCAACGCCCTGCCGCCGGCCCAGGTGAAGAACCTCCAGGGCGCCAGCGGGATCAAGGTCGAGGAGGTGCCCGGCCTCGGCTACGCGCACATGACGTACAACATGAAGCGCAAGCCGCTGGACAACGTCAAGGTCCGCCAGGCGCTGGCGCACACCGTCGACTACAACGCGATCCGTTCGGTGGTGCTCCAGGGCCAGGCGGTCAGCACCGGCTCCAGCCCGATCCCGCCGGTGCTCAAGGAGTTCGTCGACCCGTCGCTGGAGGAGTACAACTTCGACCCGAACCTGTCGAAGCAGCTCCTCGCCGAGGCCGGTTACGGACCCGGCAAGACCCTCACGCTGTCGATGATCTACTCCCTGCAGGACGCGGTCACCTCCCAGTGGGCGACCATCGTCAAGGACGACGCGGCCAAGGCCGGCATCACCATCAACCTGCAGGGCATGGACCGCAACACGTACCTGGCCAAGACGGCCGCCGGTGAGTACGACATCTACGCGGGCAACTTCGCCATCATGGACGACCCGACCACCAACATGGCGCTGACCTACCTGCCCGGCGGTGCGATCAACTACTCGCTGGTCGACGACCCGGCACTCAACGCCCTGATCACCAAGGCGCAGGCCAGCACCGACAAGGCCGAGCAGAAGTCGCTCGCGCAGCAGGCCGCGAAGATCGTTCACGCCAACGTATACGACAACGTGATGTACATGCAGAACCTCTACTTCGCCCACAGCGACAAGTGGAGTGGTTTCGTGATCAAGCCCAGTGAGCTGCTCTCCGTGGTGGATCCGCAGTCCCTGGCCAACGTGACGAAGAGCTGACGCCGATGCCTCAGGTTGTCCGATTCGCGGTGCGCAGACTGGGCAGGGGAGTGCTGACCCTGTGGTTCGCTGCCACGGTCACCTTCCTCCTGCTCCGGCTGCTGCCGGGTGACCCCGCGCTGGCGGTGGCCAGCCCGAACATGACTCCGGAAGCGCGCCAGATCCTGCTGCACCAGTACGGTCTGGACCAGCCGCTGCTCGCCCAGTACGGCAAGTACCTGTGGCAGCTGCTGCACGGCAACCTGGGGATCTCGTTCACCCAGCAGATCTCGGTCACGGACGTGCTCCTGGAGCGCCTGCCGTGGACCCTCCTGCTGACCATCTCGTCACTCGTGGTGACGGTCGCCGTCGGCATCCCCCTGGGGGTGCTGGCGGCGACCCGCCCACGCGGCCTGCTGGACCGCCTGGTCCAGGTGGGCGGCGTGACCGGGCAGTCGCTGTTCGTCCCGAGCGTGGGCATCTTCCTGCTCTTCGTCTTCGGGCTGCAACTGCACTGGCTGCCCATTGGCGGTGCCTACAGCCCCGGGATCTACGGCGCCGCCTGGTACGGCGACGTCGCCCTGCACCTGATCCTGCCCTGCTTCAGCCTGGTCCTGGTGCAACTCGGCTCGTACGTGCTCACCCTGCGCTCCACCCTGATCGAGTCCCTCGGCGAGGACTACTGCGTGCTCGCCCGAGCCAAGGGACTGCCCAACCGGAAGGTGGTCTGGAAACACGGGCTGCGCAACGCGCTGCTGCCCACCACCACCCTGGTCGGCCTGCAACTCGGCTTCCTGGTCGGCGGGGCGGTGTTGACCGAGACGGTCTTCGCCTACCCGGGCATCGGCCGGGGTATCTACGAGGCGGTGACCCAGCTCGACTTCCCGGTTCTCCAGGGCGCGTTCGTACTGCTGGCCGCCACCGTCGTGGTCGCCAACGTGCTGACCGACCTGGCCTACGGACTGCTCGACCCGAGAGTGAGGACGGCATGACCACCGCGGCCACCGCACCCGTCGGCCCACTGGAGACCGTCGTCACCGACCAGGTCACCGCGGCCCGAGCCACCTGGTCGGCGTTCCGCCGCAACCCGCTCGGCCTGGCCTCGGTCGCCATCCTGGCCGTACTCGTGATCGTCGGGATCTGCGCGCCGCTGATCACCGACTCCCCGTCCGGGTACGGCGACCAGGTGCTCCAGGCCCCGTCCGGAGCGCACTGGTTCGGCACCGACAACCTCGGCCGGGACATCTTCGCCGAGGTGGTCTGGGGAGCCCGCCTCAGCATCGTGATCGCCGCGCTCTCCTCCGCGCTCGCGATCGTGATCGGCGTACTCGTCGCGGTCCTCGGTGCCTACTTCCCCCGGGCGGACACGATCATCGGCACCATCGTCGACCTCTGCCTGTCCCTGCCGGTGCTGCCGCTGATGATCCTGGTCGCGGCGCTGGCCGGGCCGAGCCTGGTCACCCTGGTCCTGGTCATCGCGTTCTTCTCCTGGCCCGAGGTGACCCGGGTGGTCCGGTCCCAGGCACTGTCGGTGGTCCGGTTGCCGTACATGGACGCGGCCCGGCTGACCGGCGGGTCACACGTCTGGATCATCCGCAAGCACCTGCTGCCCGCGGTCGCCCCGGTGATCGTGGTGTCGGTGGTGCTGACCGCGTCGCGGGCCGTACTGTCCGCGGCGGGCCTGGCCTTCCTCGGCCTCGGCGACCCGAACAGCTGGTCCTGGGGTCGGATCCTCTACGAGGCCCAGCAGTCCGGTGCGATGTCCAGCGCCTGGTGGACCACCCTCTTCCCGTCTCTGGCCATGCTCGCCCTGGTGGTATCGGCCACCCTCATCTCCATCGCCTACAACGACGCTCGCAACCCCCGTACCCGGGAGGACTAGCAACGATGCTGGAAACCCAACGGTTGTCGCCCACCTTCTACACCGCCCTCCAGGACGACCTGCGTGCCGAACTGGCCAGTGCGGGTCTCGACGCGATGCTCGCCGACGACCCGGAGGACGTCGCCTACCTGACCGGCTTCTTCCACCACCCCGGCGAGCGGCCGGTCGCGGTCCTGCTCCCGACCGACGGAACCACCCGGCTGCTCCTGCCCGAACTGGAACGCGAGCACGCGCAGGCCCAGCACAGCGCGGCCGAACTGGTCGCCTATCCGGAGTTCCCCGGACTCCGTCCCCAGTTCAGCTACCTCGCCCCGGTCACCGGCCGGATCGGGTACGCGGGCAGCATGAGCGTGGACCGGCTGGCCCAGATCACCGCCGCCTTCCCGGGCGCCACGATGGTCCGTACCGATCTGGTCACCCGGGCCCGTTACCGCAAGCGGCCGGAGGAGATCGCCCTGCACGCGGAGGCGGCCCGGATCACCGACCTGATGCTGGCCGCCGGCCGTACCCTGATCGCCGACGCCGTCGCGGGCGGCGGTGAGCTGCCCAGCGAGGCCGAGTTGGCCGACCACATCACCACCGTCGGCACCCGCACCATGTACGCCGAGCACGCCGACGTGGTGGTGGTCTCGCCACTGGCCGGCGGGCTGGTCTACGCGGGTCCGAACAGCGCCCGCCCGCACGCCCTGCCCTCGGGTTACCGGCTGCGTCCCGGTGACACGTTCATGCTCTCCCTCGGCTGCGCGGTCGGCGGCCGGTTCGTCGAGGGGGAGCGGACGTTCATCCTCGGCGAACCCACCGCCGACCAGCGTCGTTACTACGAGGCGGTACGGCAGGCGCAGCAGACCGGCGGCGAGGCGCTGCGCCCCGGTGTGCGCTGTTCGCAGGCGAACACCGAGTGCCTGGACGTGATCCGGGCCGCCGGACTGGGCGAGTACCTGCGGCACCGGCAGGGCCACGGCATCGGGCTCGGCATGCACGAGCCACCCTGGCTCGCCGACGGCGACGACACCCCGCTCGAGGTCGGCATGGTGGTCTCCAACGAGCCCGGCATCTACATCCCCGGCCACGCCGGCTACCGCATCTCCGACTCGATGCTGATCACGCAGGACGGCGCCCGGCCGTTCACCTCGTACCCGCGTTCCCTCGACGACGTGGTCGTCGCGCTCTGAGCGTGACGCCCCGGCGAATGCTCCGGTAGGAAAGGAAAGACAGTGCGGCTGAACATCAACGGCAATGAACTAGAGGTCGAGGTCTTCGGCGCGGACGACGCGCCGGTCCTGATCGCCCACCACGGCGCCCCCGGTCTCGGCTCGCGGTCCGAGCCCAGAGCGACCTTCAGCCCGTTCGCGGACACCTTCCGCGTGATCGTCTTCGACGCGCGGGGTTCCGGCGCCAGCGAGGGCAACGGCCCGTTCAGCCACGAGCAGTGGGTGGCCGATGTGGACGGCCTGCGCGAGTGGGCCGGCGTGGAGCGGTTCGTGATGGCCGGCGGGTCGTACGGCGGTTTCATCTCGATGGAGTACGCCATCCGCCACCCCGAGCGGGTACGCGCGCTGGTGCTGCGGGACACCTCGGCCGACCACGAGAACGACAAGGCGGCCCGGCACAACGCCGAAACCTCCACCCGGGTCACCATCGACCTGGAGAAACTCGACCGGATCAACACCGGCCAGACCCGTGACGACGCGGACCTGCGCGACTGCTGGCAGGAGATCCTCCCGCTGTACGACCACGTGTACGACCCCGCCAAGGTGGCCGAGCGGGTCGAGGCCACCCCCTATCGCTACGAGACGCACAACTACGCGTTCTCGGTCAACATGCCGAACTACGACATCAAGTCGCAGTTGCACCGGATCACCTGCCCGACGCTGGTCACCGTCGGCCGGGACGACTGGATCACGCCGGTGGCGAGCAGCGAGGTAATTGCATCCCTGATTCCGGACGCTAGGCTCGTCGTGTTCGAAAAGTCGGGCCACTCGCCGCAGATCGAAGAGGCGCAGCGGTGGCGACAGGTGGTACGGGACTTCCTCCACGAGATTGGCGCCGATGAGCAGTAGTACCGACCATCTCGACGATCTCGACCGGCGGATCATCGCCGCGTTGCAGAGCGACGGTCGGGCCAGCTGGACGGAGATCGCGGAACTCTCCGGCAGTTCGGTCGCGACCGTCGCCCGGCGCGGCCAGCAACTGCTGCGCGAGGGAGTCGTCCGGGTCGCGGCGATCCCCGGCAACAACCACGCCGGGGCGGCGGACCTGTTCGTCCTGCGCATCACCTGCGAACCCGGTACGCAGATGGAGGTGCTCGCCGAACTGGTCCGCCACACCGACCTGCGCTTCCTCAGCCTGGTGACCGGCCCGTACGACATCCTGGCCGAGCTGAACCTGCGCCGGGAGGAGTCGTTGCAGGCCCGGATCGTCGAGCGGATCCTCGCCATCGAAGGCGTACAGCGCTGCGACACCGACCTGACCCTGCACGTCTACAAGGTGTCGCACGACTGGAGCCGGCAGTTGCTCAGCGACGCACCGCCGGAGGAGGTGGCCGAGGCACACCAGTGCGACCCGAGCCACTTCGACGCGGTCGACCGCCAGATCATCGACCTGATGCGGGAGGACGGGCGGTCCAGCTTCCGGACCGTCGCCGCCGAGGTGGGGCTGAACGAGAGCACCGTACGGCGGCGGTTCGAGACCCTGCTCGGTCGCGGCTGCATCCTGGTCACGACCCTGGTCCCGGCCCCGGCACTGGGGTTCGAGTCGGAGATCGTCCTCAACATCACCGTCGCCCCGCCGTTCCTCGACTCGGTGGCGCGGACCCTGTCCCGCTACCGCGGCGTCCGGTACGTGGCGGCGATGCTGAGCAACAACGCGCTGATGTGCGAGCTGATCCTGCCGACCACCCAGGACCTGTTCCAGTTCACCACGAACACCCTCGGCCGGATGGAGGGCGTACAGGGGTGGACCGCGAGCGTGGTGCTGCTCGTGTTGCGTCGCGGCTTCGTCGAGACGCCCTGGTGGCGGGGGAGCATCGAGACCGCACAGCAGTGAGCACCACCCGCTCCGGGGCCACGACGCGCTGAGCCCCGGTGCGGGAGCCGTCCCCCGAAACCGCCACCCAGGCCCGCTGTCTCGACCGATCGAGGTAGCGGGCCGGTTGCGCTCCGGGGTCGTTTCCGTGTTCGGGCTGGTCATGCCGGGCGCCCCCACCGAGGCCGATCCGGCGATGGTCACCGCGGGCCTTACCCGGTCGATCGGGGCAGGGGACGGGGTCTATGTTGTGGGGGCGTTTCGGGTGGTTCGGCGCGCTTGCGGCGCCCGACGTCGCGCCCACCGGACCGGTGCCGGCAGGACCCGACCATCGCCCGGCCGGCAGCGGTCGAGCCCCGATGAAAGGAAGCGCAACCCCATGTCTGGAGTCCAGGGCCGGCACTGGCAGGGCGAGTCGGCGAACCCGTCACCGACCGGGCGGGGCGGCGAAACCGGCCTTCGGGAGGTTGACGGCCCGCCACCGGAGGAGGACGCCGACCTGGCCGCCGCCGTACGCTCCACCACCAGGATGCGTACCGCCTTCTACGTGGTGGTGCTGCTCATCGCGCTCGGTGGTCAGGTGTCCGGTGCGATGGAGGCGCTGGCCATGCCCTGGTACGTGGCCCTCCCGGCGGTCGGCGCGCTGGAACTGGGCGGCATGGTGGTGCTGGCCAACGCGGACGTACGTCGGCGGTTGGGCGAGCACGCCACGCTCTCGAGGTTGCTCTCCGCCGCCATCGCGGGGGGAGCGGTGGCGTTCAACTGGTTGGCCCACGACAACCACCTCGAAGGCGGGTTCTACGGCGGCATGTCGCTGCTGGGCTACCTGGTGTGGTTGATGAACACGGAGAACAAGCGCCGCGACCGGTTGCGGGCCAAGCGCCAGTTGCCGCCGACGCCGCCGGCATACGAGGTGGTCGGGCACTGGCTCCGGCACCCGATGCTGACCCGGCGGGCCCGCTCGCTGGCGAAGGCGGCGCCGGGGCTGGGCCTGTACGGCTCGCTCGACGCGGCCCGCGTGCAGGTACGGACCGAGCGCCGACAGGCCGCCCTGTCCAAGGTGCTGCGCCGCAAGATCAGGCGGGCGCTGGACGGCACCACCGCGGACATCGCGGTGGCCGTCTACGACCTCGACGAGATCGCCCGCCGGCTGGCCGAGCGCGCCGACTACGACGGTTTGACCGCGCTCATCGCGGCGGACCTCGCACCCGCCCGCGTGCTCGCCGGGAACCTGCCGGCCAACCGCCGCCGGTGGCGACGTCGCCGGGCGACGACGGTCGACGCCGCCGCGCTCGCCTCGGCCGGCCAACTGCTCACCGACGCCCTCTCGGCGACGGTCCCGATGAGGTCCGCCCCGGACGCCCGGTCGATTCCGGGTACGCCGCACGGCGACGCCGACACCCGCTCGATCACGGGTACGCCGTCCGGGGAGCTTGCCACCCGCCCGACGCCGGTCCTGTCCGGCGACGACGCCGACACCCGTCCGATCACGGGTACGCCGTCCGACGACCCCGACGCGCCGGACGCGTCCCGGGACGACGAGGGGTACCGGCCCGGCGATCCGGAGTCGATCACGGTGGCCGGGCGGGTGGCCCGGACCGGTGAGCGGATCGAGCCCGTGGCCGAGCCGATCCACCACGTCGATCCGGTGCCCGCGCGAGTTGCCCGGACGGGCGTGCCCAGGCAGCGGTCGGGGTCGCACGACGACCTGCCGGACGAGCGCCCCACCCCGGTATCCGACCAGCCCGTCCCGGCGGTCACCGCGCTCGCGGACGAGGGCGTGACCCGGTCCGATCCGGAGCGCAACGGTGCGGTCGACCAGGGGGACCGGACGGAGTCGGGTCGCCCGCGATGGGACGCGCTGACCGCCGAGGTGAGCGCCATCTTCTCGACGGCCCAGGCCCAGCGCCGGACCGCCCGGACGGCACCCGACCGCGAAACGGCCGCCGGTCGGACGGCAACCGATCGGGAGATGGCGTCCGGTCGAACGGCAGCGGATCGCGAGACGGCGTCGGGCCGGACGGCAGCGGACCGGGAGACGGTGGCGTCCCGGGCCGCAGCCGATCGGGAGGCCACGCCCTCGCGTACGGTGGCGGCGCGGGAGGCGTCCGGGCGTACCGGGTCCGAGCGGCGGTCGGTCTCGGCGCGCATCGGCACCGAACGGGAGACGGTATCCGCCCGGGTGGTGGACGCGGGGGAGCGGGAACCGGAGCCGGCGACGCAGATCGAGCCGGAGCAGGGGCCGGCGGCCGTACCGCTGCTGGAGCGTCCGCTGCCGGACCTGGTTGCCGCGGCGGCGACCCGTACCCTTCCTCCGTCGCAGGTCAGCTCGTTGCCGGCGGCCGAGCCGGTACGACCGGCGCGGGGTGTGGCGGCGGTGCCGTCCGGCTCGGAGGGCTCACTCCGGGCCCGGGTCTACGGTCTGCTGGACGAGGAGGTGGCGGCCGACGACGATCGGGAGAACTCCGCCCTGACCGATCTGGTGGTGAACCAACTGGGGTTGACCCCGGCCGAACGCGCCACCGCCGGGAAGTACGTCGGCCGCTGGCGCGGTGACGTGGGCGCCGGACGCCGTACCCGGACCGCCGAGCGGCGTCTCGGATCGGTACCGGGGCAGTAACCCCGGTCCGGTACGGAGACAGCCGGTCCCTTCCCGCCGCAGGAGGTGGACCGGGGTCTAGGACGTACGCGGCGCGAGGGCGGCACCGATCCGGACCGTGGTGCCGCCGGTGGTGCTGTCGATCGAGAGCGTGTCGGTCGTCTGTTGGACGATCCACAGGCCCATGCCACCGTCGGGCGAGGGGGTCGGCCGTTCGCTGCGGTTCAGGTATCTGTTTGCGGGGAAGCCCGGACCGTGGTCGCGGACCTCGCAGACCAGGTCGGCGGTCTCCCACAGGCGCAACTCACCGCTGCCGCCGCCGTGCCGGACAGCGTTGATCATCACCTCGTTGACGGCCGTGACAAAATCCGCGGCCTTCTCGGCGCTCAGTCGGCAGCGGCGGATCACGGCGTCGACCGCGTGGCGGACCTCGGTGAACCGCTTCGCGTCGAATGTGGATACGAGGAGTAGTTGCCTGATGCCGTAAAGTGGCGTGTCGGGTGGGGGATGCCCGGTCACGGGAGTCCCTTTCTGAACCTGGTTCGACCGCTGGCACGCGCCTGGTTCCGAGCCGTCGGGGCAGGCCGGGATACCCGGAGGCCGGGCGGAATGCTGAGCTGGTGTGCCATTCGTGTGCGGCAACGTTCGAGGTCTTGAAGCGCGGCCGGCCCTGACCTCACCGGCACTTCTGTGGATCCTTTCGATCGTGGGCGGCAAAGGCTGGGTAGGTGGATGCTACCGCCGCCCGCGCTTCGGCGTCGGGGGCGGCCGTGCGTCCGCCGGGTGCGACTAGGCTCATCCCGTGATCGAGCCAGGTGACACAGGTAACGCCGAGCGGTTGCGTCGCATCGAGGCGGTGACCGACGCGGCGCTGTCCCGGCTCGACGTGGAGCAGTTGCTCGACGAACTACTCAGTCGGGTAGAGGAGATCCTGGGGGTCGACACCGCGGCGATCATGCTGGTCGACCCGCACGCCCGGGAGTTGGTGGCGACCTCGGCGAGGGGCCTCGAGGACGAGATCCGTCAGGGTTTCCGGCTCCCGATCGGTCAGGGCTTCGCCGGACGGGTCGCGCGGGATCGGCAGCCCGTCGTGATCGAGCGCGTCGAACGGGCCGACGTGGTCAGTCCGGTGCTGCGGGACAGGGGCGTCCGTTCGTTGCTCGGCGTACCGATGCTCGCGGGCAAGGACCTCGTCGGGGTTCTGCACGTCGGTACCCGTACGGTGCGCCACTTCACCCGGGACGACATTCACCTGCTCCAACTCGTGGCCGATCGGGCCGCGTTGGCGTGCCAGGCGCGCCTGGGCAACATCGACCGCGCCGCCGCACTGGCCCTGCAGCGAAGCCTGCTTCCCGCGCGCCTGCCGAACGTGCCCGGCGTCGACACCGCCGCCCGGTACGTGCCCGGCCACCAGGCCGGCATCGGCGGCGACTGGTACGACGTGTTCACCCTTCCGTCGGGGTGGCTCGGCATGGTCGTCGGCGACGTCTCCGGACACGGGCTGGCCGCGGCCGTGGTGATGGGACGGCTGCGCAGTGCGCTGCGCGCGTACACCCTGGAGTGCGACGATCCGGCCGACGCGCTCACCCGCCTCGACCGCAAGGTCCACCATTTCGAGACCGGCAACCTCGCCACCGTCCTGTACGCCATGATCAGCCCGGAGCGGGATCGGATCCACATCTCGCTCGCCGGTCACCTGCCACCCATGCTGGTGAGCCCGGGACATCCGGCCAACCTCCTGACCCTGCCCGTCGACCCGCCGCTGGGCATCGGGCGACCGCAGCGCCACCGCCGTACCACCGTGGTCGACTTTCCGCCGGACGCGGTCCTCGTCTGCTACACGGACGGCCTGGTCGAGCGCCGTGACGAGCCCATCGACGTCGGACTCGACCGGCTCCGTGCCGCCGTCGTGCCCGGCTCCGCCGAGGATGTCTGCGTCGCCGTCATGTCGACGCTCGGTGTCGACCAGCCCGCCGACGACATCGCCCTGCTGACCATGCGCCGTCACCCGTTCCTCGGGTAACCACCCCGCACCGTCGCAGCCAGCGGTCCACCCATGACCGTGTGTCCAACGCGTCCTTGACGGGCTTCCATACTGCATACAGAATCCTATGGGGTGCCCGGATGGCGTCCCGTCGCGGCGGCAGTGAGACCTGGAGCAACGTGAGGAGATCGCTGATATGACACGCGTGGGTTTCATCGGACTCGGCATCATGGGCGGCCCGATGGCCACCAACCTGGTCAAGGCCGGTTTCGACGTGATCGGCTACGACTTCAGTCCGGCGCGTACCGACGCGCTCGCCACCAGTGGCGGACGGGCCGCCGGTGGCATCGTCGAGGTGGTCCGGGAGTCCGACGTGGTCATCACGATGGTGCCCGACTCGCCGGACGTCGAGGCGGTGGCCCTCGGCGCGGACGGCCTTCTCGCCAACGCCCGTCCGGGTCAGCTCTGGATCGACATGAGCAGCATCTCGCCAAAGACCGCCCAGGGCGTCGCCGAGGCGGCCAAACCCTACGGCGTACGGGTGCTCGACGCACCGGTCAGCGGCGGTGAACAGGGGGCGGTCGAGGGAACCCTGTCGATCATGGTTGGTGGGGACGCGGCCGACTTCGAGGCCGCCCGCCCGGTCCTCGAGGTGGTCGGTGCCACCATCGTCCACGTCGGGCCGCACGGCTCCGGCCAGACCGTCAAGGCGGCGAACCAACTGATCGTCGCCGGCACGATCGAACTCGTCGCGGAGGCGATCGTCTTCCTCGAGGCCTACGGGGTGGACACCGAGGCGGCGGTCCGCGTACTCGCCGGGGGTCTGGCCGGCAACCGGATCCTGGACCGGAAGGCGGCCGGCATGCTGGCCCGGCAGTTCCAGCCCGGATTCCGGATCGACCTGCACCACAAGGACATGGGCATCGTCACCTCCGCGGCGCGCGAGGCCGGGGTGGTTATCCCGCTCGGTGCGGCGGTCGCCCAGCTCATCGCCGCGCTGAAGGCACAGGGGCACGGGGGTCTCGACCACTCCGCGCTGCTGAAGGTGGTCGAGCAGCTCTCCGGTCGTACGTCGGGCTGAGGCCGCCCCCGATGGCCCGCCGCGCGAAGATCGTCTGCACCCTGGGGCCCGCGTGCGCCGCACCGGACCGGCTGCGGGACCTGGTCGAGGCCGGGATGGACGTGGCCCGGATCGACCTCGACCACGGCACCCCGGCCGGGCACGCCGCGGCCTACCGGCTGCTCCGGGAGACCGCCGCCCGGGCCGGCCGCACCGTCGGTGTCCTCGCGGACCTGCGCGGTCCCCGGCTCACCTTCGGGCGTCCCGCGACCGGGAGCGCGTTCACCGAGCAGCTCACCGCGGACCTGCGGTTCGTCCTCGGACTGGGGGTGGACCTGGTGGCGCTCTCCGCCGTCGGCTCCCCCGAGGACGTCAAGGTCGTCCGCGACCTGATGGACGGGTACGGGGTGCGCCGGCCGGTGTTGGCCAAGCTCGACACCCCGTCGGCGGTACGCCACCTCGACGACCTCGTCGCCGCCTTCGACGGGCTGGTGGTGGCCCGTGACGACCTCGGGGTGGAACTGCCGCTGGACGAGATACCGCTGATCCAGAAGCGGGCCGTCCGCCGCTGCCGGGAGCTGGCGAAACCGGTGATCGTGGCCGGACAGCTCCTCGACTCGATGGTGGAGCAGCCCCGGCCGACCCGCGCCGAGGCCTCCGACGTGGCCAACGCCGTGCTCGACGGCGCGGACGCGCTGCTGCTCGGCGCCGAGACCGGCATCGGGGCGTTCCCGGTGCCGGCGGTGCGGATGATGGCGCAGATCCTCGGTACGGCCGAGGCGAGCGCCCCGGCCCGCCGCACGCCCTTGCGGGTCGGGGCGGCCACCAACGTCGACGCGATCGCCGAGGCCTCGGTCGAGGTGGCCGAGTCGCTCGGGGTGAAGGCGATCTGCTGCTTCACCCGCAGCGGTGCCACCGCCCGGCAGTTGGCCCGGCACCAGCCGGCCGTACCGTTGCTCGCCTTCACCCCGGACCCGGACCTGCCCGCGCGGCTGGCGCTGACCTGGGGCGTGGAGACGTTCGGTGTGCCGGTGGTCGTGCACACCGACGAGATGGTGCACCACGTACAGGACGTGCTGCTGTCGCTGCCCCGCTTCGAGGTGGGCGACCTGGTGCTGATCGTGGCGGGCAGCCCGCCGGGACTGCCCGGGTCGACGAACACCATGCGCCTGCTCCGCCTCGGTGACCGGGTCCTCGCCCGACCACCGCTTCCCGCCTCGGTACCCCTCCGACGCCCGGCCCCGCGCCCCGAACCCGTCCCCTGACCATTCCGTCGCCGGGCTCCGGCCGCTACGCCTCCGCACCAGCGGCGGCGGGCAGCCGGTCCCCGTTCCGGCCGGTCCCACCGGCAGCGACACCGGCAGCGGCAGCGGCAGCGTCGGAAGGCAGCGCCGCCGGCTGGGACGGATCGGGGGCGGCGAGCACCGGTACGGTGACCGCCTCGGCGCCGGGCAGGGCGAGCAGTTCCACCTCGGCGCCCTGCCAGGCCGGCGGTACGACCGCCAGCGCGTGCGCCTCGGCCGCGCCCCAGAGCAGTCCGGGGCGGTCGTGACCGACCGGGACCACCACCGAGCCGACCCGCGCGACCGGTACCAGCCGGGTGTCCCGGTCGAGCACCTTCACCGGTCCGGTCAGCCGGGCCGTCACCGGGGGCCGGTCCGCGCGGCCGGCGAGCCGACCGAGCAGCGGGGCGAGCAGGGTGAGTCCGGCGACGAGCGCCGCGTACGGGTTTCCGGGCAGTCCGATCACCGCCCGCCCGTCCGTCAGCGTGGCGAGCAGTTGCGGGTGGCCGGGCCGGCACGCCACCCCGTGCACCCGGACCAGCGCCGACACCGCCTCCAGGGCGGTGCGGAGATGGTCGGCGGCACCGACCGAGGTGGCCCCGCACACCACCGTCACGTCGGCACCGGGCCGGTGGATCGCCTCGACCAGGGCGGCGCGGTCGTCGGTCACCCGTACGGTCCAGGCGATCTCGCCCCCGGCCGCGTGCACCAGGCCGGGCAGCAGCGGGCCGATCGCGTCCCGGACCCGTCCCGGTGACGGCAGCCCGGCGGAGAGCAGTTCGGCGCCGGTGACCACCACCCCGACCCGGGGCCGGCGGAACACGGCGAGCCGGTCGTGCCCGAGGCTCGCGGCCAGGCCGAGCAGTGCGGGGGTGACCAGACTGCCGGCCGGCAGTACCTGCTCACCGAGGGGGCAGTCGTCGCCTCGGCGGCGGATGTGCCGGCCAATCTCGATCTCGCCGTGCATCCGGTCGGCCCGGCACCGGGCCCGCTCGTACGGCAGGACCGCCTCGGCCCCGGCGGGGACCAGGGCGCCGGTGGCGATCTCCACCGCGGTGCCGGGGCGCAGCGGGTCGACCGGGGTGGGATCCCCGGCGAGCACCCGCCCGACCACCCGCCACGGGCCGGTGCCGGCCACGGCGTACCCGTCCATCGCGGCGGCGTCGTACGCCGGCAGCGGGGAGAGGGCCACCAGTGGTGCGGCGAGGGTGGCGCCGAGCGCGTCGGTCAGTGCGACGTCGATCCGGTCCAGCGGGCTGCCGGCCGCCCGGGCGATCCGTCGGGCCTCGGGCCAGCCGATGGTGCTCACGACCGGGTCTCCCGGTCCTGCAACTGGCTCATCAGCGTCCCTCGCAGTCTTCCGGTCGGTTGCCGGGCCGGCCAGTCCATCGTGCCCGACCCGAGGGGCGGAAATCGATTGATCCTGGACAGCCGTGCGTCGCTGGTAGACACTAGTGCACGTAACATACAGTATACAATGGCCGACGACCGGGGGTTCCTGACGCGCGGCCGCACGGTGACAGGTGGAGGTGCCAGTGATGCCGGACGCCAGGAACGCCGTTCCCACGCGGGAGGTACGCGACGTGTACGGGCGCCGCTACCGCGTCGGGGAGACCGACTTCGACCTGATGGGACGCTCACGCACCTGGATGCTCCGGCTGTGCTGGGCCTCGATGCTGGCGATCAGCCTGTTCCAGTACGGCTTCGGCGCCGCGATCCCGGCCCTCGTCCGGGCCAACGGGTGGACCCTGTGGGAGGCGTTCACCGTACTGGCGGTGTGGATCGTCTGCCAGGCGGGCACCGCGCTCCCGGCGGTCTGGCTCTACCGGCGGGTCCGGGTCCGGCTCGCCGTACCGATGCTGACCGGTGCGACGTTGGGCCTGGTCGCCCTGGTCACGCTCGGGCACAGCCGGGACCTGACCACGGTGCTGCTGGGCTACTCGGTGCTCGGCGGGATCGGCGCCGGGCTGGTCTACCTGACCTGCATCGCCACCGTCAGCGAATGGTTCCCCGAGCGGAGCGCGACCATGGTCGGCGTGGTCAGCGGAGCCTTCGGTTACGGGGCGATCCCGTTTGTCGTCGTCGCCGCGTACGCGCTGGGACCGGTGAACCTCCCGGTGGTCCTGGACAGCACGGCGGTCGCCGTTTTTGCCGTGGTCGCGGTCAGCGGACTGCTGCTGCGCAAGCCGCCCCGGCACTGGTGGCCGGCGCACCTCGACCCGCAGCGGTGGGCGGTCGACCGACGGCTCAACCGCAGCATCCCGAACAACATGCCCGCCATGCGTCCCTACTCGCCCAGGGCGGCGGTCCGCAGTGGGATGCTGCCGGTGATGTTCCTCCTCGTCGTGCTGACCGCCGCGATGGCCCTGTTCGACATCGCGTACCTGGTCGGGTTCGCCCACCACCGGGCAGACCAGCCGTTCCTGGTCGTCGCCTCGATCGGCGTACTGGCCGCCGCCACCGGGGTCGGCCGGGCGGTCACCAGTTCGCTCTCCGACCGGCTGGGTCGCCGCCGTACGCTCGGGCTCGCCCTGGCGATCGGGGGAGTGGCCCAGTTCGGCCTGCTCGCCGCCGTACAGGCGGAGCAGGTGGCGGCGGTGGTGGCGTTCGCCGGACTCGCCGGCGCGGGCACCGGCGCCGGATACTCTCTGCTGGTCAGCCTGGTACGCGACTGGTTCGGCGGCGAGGCGACCCTGCTGAACTACGGCATCGTCTACACCGGCAAGGTCGTCGGCGGGCTGGTGGGCATCGGGTTCGCCGGACTGGTGATCGGCACACCCGGCGCCATCGCGGCGTTTGTCGTGGCTGGCTGTCTGGGGCTGGTCGGCGCACTGTTGACGAGCGGGATGCGGCAACCGGGCCGGCCGACGCTGTCGGTACTGCCCCGACTGCGTCCCGACGAGTACTGATCGGGCGGGCCGCCGTCGCGCCCCGCCGGTGTGGATACGAAGCGATGATGGGTGGTGGCAGATGGGACGCGTGACAAGCCGACGTCGTGTGGTGCGGGTGGTCGACGGAACGGTCACCGAGCCGGTGGACACGCTGGTGGCCGAGGAGCCGCTGGAGATCCGGGTCAACGGGCGGGCGCTGACCATCACCATGCGTACGCCGGGCGACGACTTCGACCTGGCGGCGGGGTTCCTGGTGAGCGAGGGCGTGGTGCAGCGCTCCGAGCACGTCGCCGGGATCCGCTACTGTGCCGGGGCGACCGACGACGGGGTCAACACCTACAACGTGGTCGACGTGGTGCTCGGCGCCGGGGTGCCGGCGCCGGACCCGTCCCTGGAGCGCAACTTCTACACCACGTCCTCGTGCGGGCTCTGCGGCAAGGCCAGCCTGGACGCCGTGCGTACCACCGCGGCCTGGTCGGTCGCGGAGGATCCGCTCCGCGTCACCCCGGAGCTGGTTGCCGAGCTGCCCGACCGGCTGCGCGCCGCGCAGCGGGTGTTCGACCGTACCGGCGGGTTGCACGCCGCCGGGCTGTTCGACACCGCCGGCCAGCTTCTCTGTCTGCGCGAGGACGTCGGCCGGCACAACGCCGTCGACAAGGTGGTGGGCTGGGCGTTGCGCTCGGGTCGGGTGCCGCTGCGCGGCACGCTGCTGCTGGTCAGCGGCCGGGCCTCGTTCGAACTGGTGCAGAAGGCGGTGATGGCCGGCGTACCGGCGCTCGCCGCGGTGTCGGCGCCGTCCTCGCTCGCGGTCGATCTCGCCGAGGACTCGGGTCTCACCCTGGTCGGTTTCCTGCGCGGTTCGTCGATGAACGTCTACACCGGCGCGCACCGGCTGGGGCTCGTCGACCGGGCGCCGGCCGCCGGCGCACTGTCCTGACCACGGGTACGACCACAGCCTCCCGTCCTCCCCGCGCATCAACCGGGGGAGGACGGGAGTTCGCGTGTTACCGGGTGGCCATCCGGGACAGCAGCGTCTCGCGCATCAGCCGGGCGGTCTCCGACGGTGTCCTGCCCACCCGTACCCCGACCGCCTCCAGTGCCTGCTGCTTCGCCGCGGCGGTGCCGGACGAGCCGGAGACGATGGCGCCGGCGTGTCCCATGGTCTTGCCCTCCGGTGCGGTGAAGCCGGCCACGTAACCCACCACGGGCTTGGTGATGTGGGCCGCGATGTACTCCGCGGCCCGTTCCTCGGCGTCGCCGCCGATCTCCCCGATCATCACGATCGCGTCGGTCTCCGGGTCGTCCTGGAACGCCTGGAGGCAGTCGATGTGGGTGGTCCCGACGATCGGGTCACCGCCGATCCCGACGCAGGTGGAGAACCCGAAGTCGCGCAGCTCGTGCATGAGCTGGTAGGTCAGGGTGCCGCTCTTGCTGACCAGTCCGATCCGCCCGCGTTCGGTGATGTCGGGCGGGATGATGCCGGCGTTGGACTGTCCCGGGCTGATCAGGCCGGGACAGTTCGGGCCGATGATCCGGGTCCGGTTCCCGGCCGCGCACGCGTACGCCCAGAAGGTGGCGGTGTCGTGCACCGGGATGCCCTCGGTGAGCACGACGACCAGGGCCAGTTCGGCGTCGATCGCCTCGATCACCGCGGCCTTGGCGAACCGGGGCGGGACGAAGACGACCGAGGTGTCGGCCCCGGTGGTCGCGACCGCCTCGGCGGTGCTGTTGAAGACCGGAATCCCGTCGACCTGCTGGCCGCCCTTGCCCGGGGTGACCCCGGCGACGATGTTGGTGCCGGCGGCGACCATCCGCCGGGTGTGCTTCGTGCCCTCGGTGCCGGTGATGCCCTGGACCAGTACGCGGCTGGATTCGGTCAGGAAGATTGCCATCGCTGTCATGCCCCCTTGGCGGCGAGTTGGGCGGCGAGGCGAGCCGCACCGTCCATCGTGTCCACGGTCCGTACGCAGTCGAGTGCGGCGGCGTCGAGGATCCGTCGACCCTCCTCGGCGTTGTTGCCGTCCAGGCGTACCACCAGCGGCTTGGTGATCTGCGCACCGTCGCGGGTGAGCAGTTCGATCGCCTGCACGATGCCGTTGGCGACCGCGTCGCAGGCGGTGATGCCGCCGAAGACGTTGACGAACACGCTGCGCACCGCCGGGTCGCCGAGGATGATCTCCAGTCCGTTCGCCATCACCTCGGCCGAGGCGCCACCGCCGATGTCGAGGAAGTTGGCCGGCTTCACCCCGCCGAACTCCTCGCCGGCGTACGCGACCACGTCGAGGGTGCTCATCACCAGGCCGGCGCCGTTGCCGATAACCCCGACCTCGCCGTCGAGCTTGACGTAGTTGAGGTGCTTCTCGGACGCCAGTGCCTCCAGCGGGTCGGCCGCGGCGGTGTCGACGAACTCCGCGTGTCCGGGGTGGCGGAAGCGGGCGTTGTCGTCCACGGTGACCTTGCCGTCGAGGGCGCGTACGGACCCGTCGGCCAGCTTCGCCAGTGGGTTGATCTCGACCAGGGTCGCGTCCTCCGCCTGGAACACGGTCCAGAGTCGGACCAGCACGTCCCGTACGCCGTCGTGCACGTCGGACGGCAGGTTGGCGTCGACGCAGAGTCGGGTGGCGGTCTCGGCGGTCACCCCCTCGGCGGGGTCGATCGGCAGCCGGATCAACGCGTCCGGGTTCTCCACCGCCACCTGCTCGATCTCCATCCCGCCCTCGCGGGACACCATGGCGAGAAACGATCGGTTGGACCGGTCGAGCAGCAGCGAGACGTAGTACTCGTCGGCGATGTCGCTGGCCTCGGTGACCAGCACCCGGCCGACGGTGTGTCCCTTGATGTCCATGCCGAGGATCGCACTCGCCGTGTCGTACGCCGAGTCCGGGCCGTCGGCCAGCTTGACCCCGCCGGCCTTGCCCCGGCCCCCGGTCTTCACCTGGGCCTTCACCACGACCCGGCCGCCGATCTCGGCGGCGGCCGCGCGGGCCTGTTCGGCGGTGTCGGCCACGCGGTACCTACCCACGGGTACGCCGTGTTTGGCGAACAGGTCCTGTGCCTGGTGCTCCAACAGATCCACAGAGGGCCTCCCTCTCCTTGACCTTCGTGGTGGTGGCGTCCGAGTCGAGATCCGCGGAGGGTCAACCGGAATTCGTTTTGCTACCCCCTAGACACCCCGCTGTTACATGCGCCACGATATTGCCTACCCCATACGGTATGCAATCCCCGAGGGCGCGGAGGGTGCCGATGATCCGACGGTCGGCCCGGACCCGCGCGGAGCACACCTCGGGTCTGAATCCCCTGATCAGCAACACGTGGCGTGTCACGTACAGGAGGTTGGCTCATGGGTAAGGCACTGGAGGGCATCCGCGTCCTCGACATGACACACGTGCAGTCCGGTCCCTCGTCCACACAGATCCTGGCGTGGCTGGGCGCCGACGTCATCAAGCTGGAGGCACCGGGAACGGGCGACATCACCCGCGCCCAGCTACGCGACCTGCCCGGTGTGGACAGCCTCTACTTCACGATGCTCAACGCCAACAAGCGGAGCATCACGCTGAACATGAAGAGCGAGCAGGGCAAGGAGATCTTCACCTCGCTGGTGTCCGGCGTGGACATCCTGGTGGAGAACTTCGGGCCCGGTGTGGTGGAGCGCTTCGGCTTTCCCTGGGAACGGCTGCAGGAAATCAACCCCGGCCTGGTCTACGCCTCGATCAAGGGCTTCGGACCTGGCCGCTACGCCAACTTCAAGGCGTACGAGGTGATCGCCCAGGCGATGGCCGGCTCGATGAGCACCACCGGCTTCGAGGGCGGCCCGCCGACCGCCACCGGCGCCCAGATCGGCGACTCCGGCACCGGCATCCACCTGGTCGCCGGCATCCTCGCCGCGCTCTACCAGCGCACCAACACCGGCCGGGGTCAGCGGGTCCAGGTCGCCATGCAGGACGCGGTGCTCAACCTGTGCCGGGTGAAGCTGCGCGACCAGCAGCGGCTGGCGCACGGACCGCTGGGGGAGTACCCCAACGAGAACTTCGGCGACGAGGTGCCGCGCTCCGGCAACGCCTCCGGTGGCGGACAGCCCGGCTGGGCCGTGCGCTGCGCACCGGGCGGACCGAACGACTACATCTATGTGATCATCCAGCCGGTCGGTTGGAAGCCGATCACGGAACTGATCGGCAAGCCGGAGCTGGCCGACGACCCGGCCTGGAACACCCCGGCGGTACGGCTCGCCAAACTCGACAAGGCCTTCGCGCTGATCGAGGAGTGGACCGAGAAGCACACCAAGTGGGAGGTCATGGAGAAGCTCAACGCCCACAACATCCCGTGCGGGCCGATCCTGTCGACCAAGGAACTGATCGAGGACACCACCCTGGCCGAACTCGGCTCGGTGGTCGAGGTCGAGCACCCCGAGCGGGGGGCCTACAAGACCGTCGGCAACCCGATCAAGCTGTCCGACTCGACCGTCGAGATCGAGCGGTCCCCGCTGCTCGGTGAGCACACCGTGCAGGTCCTCGGCGAGCTCGGTTACGACGAGAACCAGGTCGCCGAACTGCGTACCGCCGGTGTGATCTGACCATCCCGCTGTTCACAGGCGTCCGCCGCGACCGGCGGGGCGTTCGGTCCGAAGGAGAGACGAGGAAATGTCAGACAACGCAACCAGCTACGACCGCGAGGCGGTACGCCGGGTTCTCGACCAGGTCCGGGCCGAGGGCCGCGACTCGCTGACCGCGCCCGAGGGTCGGCTGGTCGTCGAGGCGTACGGCATCGCGACGCCCCGGGAGGGGCTGGCCACCAGCGCCGACGAGGCGGTGACCCTGGCCGGGCAGATCGGCCTCCCGGTGGTGCTGAAGATCGTCTCGCCGGACATCCTGCACAAGACCGAGGCCGGCGGCGTCCTGGTCGGGCTGAAGACGCCGGCCGAGGTCGCCGACGGCTTCCGGACCATCGTGGACAACGCCAAGGCGTACCGGGCCGACGCCCGGATCGTCGGGGTGCAGGTGCAGCAACTGCTCACCTCCGGCCACGAGGTGATCGTCGGCACGGTGACCGACAAGACCTTCGGCAAGGTGGTCGCGTTCGGGCTCGGCGGCGTGCTGGTCGAGGTGCTCAAGGACGTGACCTTCCGGCTCGCCCCGGCCGACCACGAGACCGCGCTGTCGATGATCGACGGGATCGCCGCGGCCGAGATCCTGCGCGGCGTACGCGGCGCCGAGCCGGCCAACCGCGAGGTCCTGGCCGGGCTCATCCAGCGGCTGTCCGACCTGGTCACCGACTTCCCCGAGCTGGCCGAGGTCGACCTCAACCCGGTCCTGGCGACCGCCTCCGGCGCGACCGCGGTCGACGTGCGGATCCTGGTCGACGACGAGGCCGCGAAAACGCCGGAACGGTTCTCCGAGGAGGAGATCCTGGCCAGCATGAACCGGATCATGCGGCCGGCCGCGGTCGCCGTGATCGGTGCCTCCGCCGAAACCGGCAAGATCGGCAACTCGGTGATGAAGAACCTGGTGAACGGCGGCTACCAGGGCGAGATCTACCCGATCAACCCGAAGGCCGACGAGATCCTGGACCGCAAGGCGTTCAAGAGCATCGCCGACGTACCCGGCCCGGTGGACGTCGCGGTCTTCGCCATCCCGGCGAAGTTCGTGCCGCAGGCACTCGAGGAGGTCGGCGCCAAGGGCGTCGCCGGGGCGATCCTGATCCCGTCCGGCTTCGGCGAGACCGGCAACCACGAGCTGCAGGACGAGGTCGTGGCCATCGCCCGCCGGCACGGCGTACGCATCCTCGGGCCGAACATCTACGGCTACTACTACACCCCGGAGAACCTCTCCGCGACCTTCTGCACGCCGTACGACGTCAAGGGTGGCGTCGCCCTCTCCTCGCAGAGCGGCGGGATCGGCATGGCGATCCTCGGCTTCAGCCGGTCCGCGAAAATGGGCGTCTCCTCGATCGTCGGTGTCGGGAACAAGGCCGACATCGACGAGGACGACCTGCTGACCTTCTTCGAGACCGACCCCAACACCCAGTTGATCGCGATGCACCTGGAGGACCTCAAGGACGGCCGGGCCTTCGCCGAGACCGCCCAGCGGGTGTCGAAGACCAAGCCGGTGCTGGTGCTCAAGGCCGGCCGGACCGACCAGGGCGCCAAGGCCGCCAGCTCGCACACCGGCGCACTCGCCGGCAACGACAAGGTGTACGACGACATCCTGCGGCAGAGCGGCGTGATCCGCGCCCCCGGCCTCAACGACCTGCTCGAGTACGCCCGCGGCATCCCGCTCCTGCCGACCCCCCAGGGCGAGAACGTCGTCATCATCACCGGCGCGGGCGGTTCCGGCGTACTGCTCTCCGACGCGTGCGTCGACAACAGCCTGCGTTTGATGGAGATCCCCCCGGATCTCGACGAGGCGTTCCGCAAGTTCATCCCGCCCTTCGGCGCGGCCGGCAACCCGGTGGACATCACCGGCGGCGAACCGCCGTCGACCTACCGGAACACCATCGCGCTCGGCCTGTCCGACCCCCGGATCCACTCGCTGATCCTCGGTTACTGGCACACCATCGTCACCCCGCCGATGGTCTTCGCCGAGCTGGTGGTCGACGTGGTCGAGGAGTTCCGGGCCAAGGGCATCCACAAGCCCGTCGTCGCCTCGCTCGCCGGCGACGTGGAGGTCGAGCAGGCAAGCGAGCACCTGTACCGGCACGGGATCGTGGCCTACCCGTACACCACGGAGAAGCCGGTCGCCGTACTCGGTGCGAAGTACCGCTGGGCCCGGGCCGCAGGCCTCGTCGGGGCCGACCCGAGCACCGGCGGCTGATCCGAGAAGACCCGCGGCACCGGTCTTGCCGAGGGGAAACCTGCGACAGCGACCGCTGCGCGGCCAGGAGGCGAACAGGACATGACGTCGGGGTCTGGTTCCGTCCCCCAGACCCCCCAGCCACTAGGTCCCGAGGAGGTCCAACGTGGACGCTTCAAACGATCCTGCCCCCCGTCCCCAGGGGGGAAGTGCCACGGCACCACCCAGCACCACCACGTCCATCCCCACACCCCGGTCCGGCGAACAACGCGTCTGGCGGGCCGGCAAGCTCGAACCGATGCCGATCCGGGAACTGCCGGACGCACCCCCCTCCGTCCACCTGCTCGGCCCCACCGTGTTCCTCGTCGCGCTCGGCGTGGGCATGGGCGAGGCGTACATGTGGCCCCGACTGGTCCTGGTCTTCGGCCCGGAGATCCGGTGGCTGTTCCTCATCGGTGTGACCCTCCAGGCGTTCGTGATGCTCGAGATGGCCCGGTACGCCATGGCCACCGGCGAGAGCATCTTCTTCGGCGCCGCCCGGGTGTTCAAACCACTGATGTGGTTCTTCTTCGGGGTCGCGATCCTGGTCTACATCTGGCCGGGCCATCTGTCCACCGGCGCCGCCGCCTTCGAGGAGGTGAGCGGCGTACCCTGGGTCGTCACCGCGTGTATCGGCCTGATCCTGGTCGGCATCCTGTTCAGCCTCGCCTCGGTGATCTATCCCCTGCTCGAGAGCCTGCTCGGCATCCTGATCGGCGTGCTGGTGGTCGGCACCTCGGTGGCGGCCTCGCTGGTCGGTCAGTGGAGCGACGTCACCGCCACCCTCGGCGGGATGTTCCGGTTCGGCTACCTGCCGGACGAGGCGATGTCGGCGGCCTGGTTCCCGGTCCTGGTCGGCGCGATCGCGTTCGCCGGACCGTCCGGCATGCAGCAGATGTGGTACACACTGCACCTGCGTGACTCGGGTGCCGGCATGGGCGCGCACATTCCGAAGATCCGTGGACTCCGGTCGGCGGGTGCGGAGGACGAGATGCCGTCGCGCGGGTTCATGTTCGACACCGACAACCCGGCCGAGATGCGCAAGTGGAAGGGCTGGCGCAAGTGGGTGACCTTCGACGCGGTGCTGCTCTTCTGGGGCATCACGATGCTGGTCACCATCTCGTTCACCGTGTTGGCCCAGACCGCGGCGCGGGAGAGTCCCAACGTCGCCGGCCTGATCCGCGACGGTGACCGGGAGGTCGCCCTGACCGCGATGGCGGACGCCTTCGCCTCGGCCGGCGCGCCGGTGCTGCGCGGTATCTTCCTCGGCTTCATCGCGCTGATCGGTCTGAACGCCACGCTGGGTCTGTTCGACTCGTTCTCCCGTGGCCAGGCGGACATGAGCTACCACTTCATCCGTGGGGCGAAGAAGTTCGGCATGTCGAAGCTCTACGCCGGCTTCCTCTGGGGTGTGATCACGTTCGGGATCCTGATCCTGCTGTTCGGCCCCGCCGACGGTCCGGGCGCGATCCTCGACGTACTGGCCTTCCTGTCCACGTTCGCCATGGGCACCTACTGCGTGGTGCTGCTCCTGGTGAACAACCGGATGCTGCCCAAACCGATCCGCCCGGGGATCGTGCAGAACCTGGTCATCGGGTTCGGTGCGGTGTTCTACCTGGGCATGTTGGTCTACAGCCTGGTCCGATTCGGCGTGGTGGTGGGTTGAGATGACCACCACGCGGATGAGAGATCTCGGTCAGATCGCGATCCCCGGCGCCGGTATCGGGGCCAGCGCCGGACTGGCGGCACTGGGACTCGCCCTGATCGTGGGCCAGCCGATCGGCTGGGCGGTGGCCACCGGTGTCGCCCTCGGCCTGCCGCTGGCGCTGCTCGGCGGCGGGTTCGGCGCACTGCTCGGGGCGGGGATCATCACGT
This sequence comes from Micromonospora sp. NPDC004704, assembly GCF_053601675.1. NCBI lineage: Bacteria > Bacillati > Actinomycetota > Actinomycetes > Micromonosporales > Micromonosporaceae > Micromonospora > Micromonospora sp. NPDC004704. The sequence continues at coordinate 242,013 of NZ_JBSGCD010000006.1, forward strand.
GCGGGGTGTTCGCGCCGGCCGGGCTCTACTGGTTCGTCGGGTTCCCGGTGGCCAGACTCGTCCACGAGGTGCTGGCCGGTCTGCTGATCGCGGGCCGGCCGGCGCTGCCGCCGGACGTGCTCGGTTTCCTCGCCTACCAGGCGATGATCAGTCTCGGGTTCGCCATCGGGTTCAGTTGGCTGCACGAGCGGTTCGCACCGGGCTGGCTGCGCCGGATCGCGCCGGACAACCCGCCCGCCGACCGGCTGTACGGCTTCTACGTCCAGCACGCGCAGGCGCAGTGGCAGGCGCGGGAGAACCGGCGGCGCAACCGCGGCGCCGGGCAGGGGTTGGGCCGGCTGATCCGGCCCCGGACCGGAGGTAGGGCATGAATCTGCCCGGCTGGGTGTGGGCGGTGACGATCATCGCCTTCATCGTGATGATCGCGATCGACTTCTACCTGGTGGCCCGCAATCCACGCGACCCGTCCTTCCGGGAGTGCGTGACGTGGGTGAGCTTCTACATCCTGGCGGCGGTCGCCTTCGGCCTGGTCCTGACCGGGACGGCCGGCGCCACGTACGGCGGGCAGTTCTTCGCGGGTTGGCTCACCGAGTACTCGCTCAGTGTCGACAACCTGTTCGTGTTCGTCATCATCATGAGCCGGTTCGCGGTGCCGGTGCAGTACCGGCAGAAGGTGCTGCTCATCGGCATCGTGATCGCGCTGCTGCTCCGGGGCGTCTTCATCGCTGCGGGGGCCCAGGCGATCACCCGGTTCGACTGGCTCTTCTACCTGTTCGGCGCGTTTCTGATCTACACCGCGTACAAACTGGTCGGGCCGCAACAGGAGGACGAGTTCTCGGAGAACGTCGCGCTGCGTACGGTCCGCCGGGTGCTCCCGACGACCGAGTCCTACCACGGCGCGTCGGTGTTCGCCCGGATCGACGGTCGGCGGATGGTGACCCCGATGCTGATCGTCATGGTCGCCATCGGTACCACCGACCTGCTGTTCGCGCTCGACTCCATTCCGGCGATCTTCGGCCTGACCCAGGAGCCGTACCTGGTCTTCACCGCGAACACGTTCGCGTTGATGGGCCTGCGGCAGCTCTACTTCCTGATCGGTGCCCTCCTGGACCGGCTGGTGTACCTCAGCAAGGGGCTGGCGCTCATCCTCGCCTTCATCGGCGTGAAGCTGGTCCTGGAGGCACTGCACCACGACGGTGTCGGGTGGGCGCCCGAGGTGCCGATCCTCGTCTCGCTCGGCGTCATCCTCGGTACGCTGCTGGTCACCACGGTGGCCAGCCTGTTGAAGACCCGGCGGGACGGACGACGGGCGGCAGAACCCGCCGCCGTCCCGGCCGGTGGTGCTACGGACGACGATCAGCCACGGGCTCCGGAAGTCGCCATGGCGGAACGTGATGCGTCCTGATCGGTTGTCACAACTTTACGAGGTCGTCCTCGGTGTGCTCGTTGAGCAGCCGTGCGATCTCCTCGTCGGTCGGCCGGGTGGCTCGCCGCTGGGATTCCAGGGCGAGCGCCAGGCCGAGCCCGAGAGTACGACCGTCGGCGTTGAATCCACGCGGGAGGTTGAGCCCGCGCTGGATCCGGTTGAGGAAACGTTGGAACTCTCCTTGGGTTGCCATGACCTCTTCACCTCGTCGGTTATAGGCGTTCCCGTGGGACGACGCCCCGCGGGAGGGTGCGTACCGGCCGCGCGTCCAGGGCTGGGTGCCGCGTTGCTCCCAGCGGGACGGGCGCGTCTGCTCGATGTGGTCGCCGAGGGTCCGAGCTGGCAGGCTCGGGCCCTCCGGCGTCCCGGTGATGGCCGGGGTGTGCCGCCCGGTACCGGATCCGGCCCGGCGGCTGGTTGCGGTCACCTCGGAGGTGGGGGCTCCCAGGTGCGGTCCGGGGCGCGACTCGCCGGACCGGGGTTGGCCCGTCCTCGGCGCTGATTCGCCGGTGCGGGCCGTCCATGGTGGTGCGGGGGTTCGAGGACGGTGCGTGGTCGTCGGTTGGTACGGCTCCCCGTGTCGGTGCCGGGTGGTGGTGTCCCGGCCCGTCGTGGGGGAGAGGGTTCCGTTCACCGTAGACCTGCTTCGTTGGCTCGATTCCCGTGGGCCTGGCTCCAGCATACAGGCTTTTGTATGCAAAGTTTGATCCAGTGACCAAGGCCACCACCCCACCGACCGGACCCGGACCGGTTCCCGGGTGGACCGGCGACGCCCGCGCGCTTCCTCCGGGCGGCCGCCGGTGGCCGAGCTGCTCCGCTACTCGCGGTGAGGTCCATGCCGGACACCTCGGCGGCCGCTCTGGTGTAGATCCAGCTCCGCAGCACCGCAGCGGATGGTTCGGGATCGAGGGAAGGGGAAGCGTGCGAGCTGAGCGTGATCCGCTTCCCGTAGCCGCCGTCGAGGCGTACGGGGAGGGGTGGGTGCTGCTTCGGCGGAAAACCTGCCGCTACCCCCTAGACACCCCGCTGTTACATGAGCCACGATATTGCCTACCCCATACGGTATGCAATCCTCAGGGTGGCGGAGGAAGCCCATGACTCGTCAGCGACATCGAGCCTGTGCCGCGACCACCGCCGGCGCCACATTTCACCCGCGATCCGTGCCGCCCGGCCCGTCCCGGCCGACGGCGTGCGACCGTGCCCACCCGTGGACAGGGGAGGTTGCCCTGGTCGAGCAGCCGATGTGGAGCCGTGCGCCGAGCGCGCCCGCCGCGCCGCGCCCGCACGCGTCCCGGAGCAGTTTTCCAGCCCAACACCGCCGGACCCGCCGCATCCGTGCACGCAGGTCTCCGGTGGCGACTCAAGGGAGTTGAGAAACATGGTTCAGACCGCGAGGGAATCCGCCGTGGACCCGATCCTGGCCGAGCCGAGTCGCGACCCGGAGCGGATCTCCGGTGGACACCTGGTGGCCAAGGCGCTCAAGGCCGAGGGCGTCGACGTCATCTTCACGCTCTGCGGTGGCCACATCATCGACATCTACGACGGTTGTGTCGACGAGGGCATCGCGGTGGTCGACGTACGGCACGAGCAGGTCGCCGCGCACGCGGCCGACGGTTACGCGCGGGCCACCGGCAAGCCGGGGTGCGCGGTCGTCACCGCGGGGCCCGGCACCACCGACGCCGTCACCGGGGTGGCGAACGCTTTCCGGGCGGAGAGCCCGATGCTCCTGATCGGCGGTCAGGGCGCGCTCAACCAGCACAAGATGGGGTCGCTGCAGGACCTGCCGCACGTCGACATGATGACGCCGATCACCAAGTTCGCCGCCACGGTGCCGCACACCGCCCGCGCGGCCGACATGGTCTCGATGGCGTTCCGCGAGGCGTACAACGGTGCTCCGGGCCCGTCCTTCCTGGAGATCCCGCGTGACGTGCTCGACGCCGAGGTGCGCCTGTCCGACTGCACCATCCCGCAGCCCGGTCGCTACCGCGCCTCGACCAAGAGCATCGGTGACCCGGCGGCCATCCAGCAGCTCGCCGACATCCTGGTCAAGGCCAAGAAGCCGACCGTGCTGCTGGGCACCCAGGTCTGGACCGCGCGGGGCAGTGACGCCGCGATCGACTTCGTCCGGACGCTCAACATCCCCGCGTACATGAACGGCTCGGCGCGGGGCACGCTGCCGCCCGGCGACCCGCACCACTTCCATCTGTCGCGGCGGTACGCGTTCAACAACGCCGACGTCATCATCATCGTCGGCACGCCGTTCGACTTCCGGATGGGCTACGGCCGGCGGCTGCCGAAGAACGCGACCGTGGTGCAGATCGACCTGGACTACCGCACCGTCGGCAAGAACCGCGACATCGACCTCGGCCTGGTCGGCGACCCGGGTGCGATCCTCGCCGCGGTGGCCCAGGCCGCGTCCGGCCGGATCGACAACGGTGCCGCGGGCCGCAAGCCCTGGTTCGCCGAGCTGCGGGCCGAGGAGACCGCGGCGTACGAGAAGCGGCTCCCGCGCCAGCTCTCCGACGCCAGCCCCATCCACCCGCTGCGGCTGGCCCACGAGATCAACGAGTTCCTCACCGAGGACTCGATCTACATCGGCGACGGCGGCGACATCGTGACCTTCTCCGGTGGTGTGGTGCAGCCGAAGTCGCCGGGACACTGGATGGACCCCGGTCCGCTGGGCACCCTCGGCGTCGGCATCCCGTTCGTGCTCGCCGCGAAGTACGGCCGGCCGGACAAGGAGGTCGTCGCGCTCTTCGGCGACGGTGCCTTCAGCCTCACGGGGTGGGACTTCGAGACCCTGGTCCGGTTCAACCTCCCGTTCGTCGGCGTGGTCGGCAACAACTCGTCGATGAACCAGATCCGCTACGGCCAGGCGCAGAAGTACGGCGCCGCCCGTGCCCGCGTCGGCAACACCCTGGGCGACGTCCGCTACGACGAGTTCGCCCGGATGCTCGGCGGGTACGGCGAGGAGGTGCGCAACCCGGAGGACATCGGCCCGGCCATGCAGCGGGCCCGGGAGTCCGGGCTCCCCTCGCTGATCAACGTCTGGGTCGACCCCGACGCGTACGCCCCGGGCACCATGAACCAGACCATGTACAAGTAGCGGTCTCGGAGCTTGCACTGCCGGCCAGTGGGGATTGGCCGGACCGGCGTCGACCGGCGCGGCGGGAGCCGTACCGGTCGACGCCGGCGTGTGTGGACCCGGCCGTCCGGGGCCCTCGACGCGGATACCCGCCACCACCCGACGAGGGGTGGTGACGGGTACCGGTCGTTGTCGGTCAGGCCAGAGCTTCCCGCTCAGCGGCCTCCTTGCGCCGCTTGTGGTAGCTCTCCCGGGTCCGTTCGGTGTGCCGGCGCATCATGTCGCCCGCGCGCTTGCCGTTGCGGCTGGCGATGACCTCGATCAGGGCCGCGTGCTCGTCCCACGCCTCCCGGCCGCGTGACCGCGCGATCGGCAGGTAGTACCAGCGCACTCGGCGGTCCACCAGTGCGATCAGCTCGGCCAGTACGTTGTTGCCCGACATCGACACCACGTACGCGTGCAGGGCGGCGTTCGCGGCGACCATGCCCTCCTGGTCGTCGTCGCTGAGCGCCTTCTCACCGGCGCGCTGCAGGCTCCAGAGATGCTCGATGTGCTCCGGGGTGGCCCCACGCGCGGCCAACCGGGCCGACTCGGTCTCGAGCAGCGTACGGGCGGCCAGGAGCTGGTCCGCCTCGGCCTCGGTCGGCACGTGGACGAACGCGCCGAGAGCGGGGCGCAGGTCGACCCAGCCCTCGCTGTGCAGCCGTTGCAGCGCCTCGCGTACCGGTTGCCGGCTCACTCCGAGCTGGGCGGCCAGCTCGTTCTCGACCAGGTGCTCACCCGGTTGCAGCTCCCGGTTGATGATCATCTCGGCGATCACGTCGTAGACCGCCTGGCGCAGGGGTGCGGGACGCTCCAACGGCTGGCGTACGGCCCGAGCCTCGGCTCGTGCGGCGGCGAGCCGTCGTCCACCGCTGGCGGCGGCTGGCGGGCTCGAGTCCCAGTCCGTCATGGAAACCTCCGGCTCTGTTGGATCGATCGGACGCTACGCCGCCCGAATGTGTTCATAGCATACAGTCGCCGAGATGCAATGGTTCTTCGCGCTTGCGGCGAGCCTGGGCTGCGTCGATGCGCTGGCAGTGCCGACGGCTGTGCCCGTACGTGTTCGGGTAACCGCCGGCGCACGTCCACGGGGGTGGACGTGCGCCGGGTGCCGGCGGCCGACCGGGGCGGGTCGGCGGTCCGGCGGGCAGCGCGGTCCCCGCTCGGGTGCCGCGGGCCGCGACGCCCGCGGGTGCCGGGACCGGCCGCCGGATGGGATCGGGCAACCGGTTGGGAGCGGACCGGTCAGTCGGCGCTCGCCTGCGCCGGCACGCTCTCGGGCACCGGCTCGTACTCGTTGACCTTTGCGATGGAGAGGCCGTGTGCGGTGTTCGCCTCACGTTCGACCATCACCTCGACCAGCACCGGTCGGCTGGTCCGCCTGGCCTCCTTGCTGGCCCAGGCGAGCGCGTCGCCGATCTCGCCCGGCTCGGTGACCCGGCGACCGGAGCAGCCGTACGCTTCCATGATCTTGACGTTGTCGGTGCCGTACTCGTCGTAGTGGATGTCCACCTCGAAGTTCATGCCGTAGCCGATCTCGGCCTGCCGGATCAGGCCGAGATACTCGTTGTTCAGCATCACCAGCACGAACGGCACGTTGTACTGGGCGGCGACCGCCAGCTCCTCGACCAGGAACTGGAACGAGTAGTCGCCCACCACGCCGACCACCTCGGCGTCGGGCCTGGCCGACTTCACCCCGATCGCGGCCGGGATCTCCCAACCGAGCGGCCCGGCCTGGCCGCAGACCTGGTAGTGCCGGGGCTTGAACACGTTCTGGAACTGCCCGGACCAGATCTGGTAGAGCCCGATCGCGGTGACGAAGTACGTCTCCGGACCGAAGAACTCGTTGATCTCCCGAAAGACCCGGGGAGCCTTGATCGGCACCGAGTCGAAGTCGTCCCGACGGGTGAGCGTCCGGCGCAGCGTACGCACCCGCGACACCCACTGCCCACGGTCGACCTCGGCGCCGCGGCGCCGGACCGCGTCGAGCAGTGCCGCCAGGAACGCGCCGGTGTCCGACACGACACCGAGGTCCGGGCCGAACACCTTGCCGATCTGGGTGGGCTCGATGTCGACGTGGATGAACTTCCGGTCGCCCCGGTAGGTCTCCAGGTCACCGGTGTGCCGGTCACCGAACCGGGCGCCGAGCGCGAGCACCAGGTCGGACTCCAGGAAGGACGCGTTGCCGTAGCGCTGCGTGGTCTGGATCCCGGTCATCCCGGCGAACAGGTCGTGGTCCTCCGGCAGCGAACCCTTGCCCATCAGGGTGACCTGGACCGGGATGTTCAACGTCTCGGCGACCTCGCGCAACAGATCGGTGGCCTCGCCGAGGATGACCCCGCCACCGGCCAGGATGAGCGGACGCTCGGCGGCCAGCAGCAGGTCCAGGGCGCGCTCCACCCGCGGCGGGTGCGGTTCGACCCGGGTGACCGGCAGCGGGGCGTCGATGGTGGCGTCCCACTCGATCTCCTGGCGTTGCACGTCCAGGGGCAGGTCGATCAGGACCGGGCCGGGGCGCCCGGACCGGGCGATCCGGAACGCCTCCCGGAAGATCCAGGGTGCCTGCGCGGCCTCCTTCACCTGCACCGCCCACTTGGTCACCGGCTTGGCGATCTCGACGATGTCCACCGCCTGGAACGCCTCCTGGTGCAGCTTGGTGGTGGGCGCCTGCCCGGTGATGCAGATCATCGGGATCGAGTCCGCCTGCGCGGTGTAGAGCCCCGTGATCATGTTGGTCCCGGCCGGGCCGGAGGTGCCGATGGCGACACCGACCCGCCCGTTGGTACGGGCCCAGCCGTCCGCCATGTGGGTGGCGCCCTCCTCGTGCCGGACGATGAGGTGCCTGATGTCGCTGTTTTTCAACGCGGCGTACAGCGGCAGGATGGCGGCGCCGGGACAGCCGAACGCGATGTCCACGCCCTCCGACCTGAGTACGGCGACCACCGCTTCCATGCAGGGGATCTTGGCCATAGTTTCCATACCTCTCGAATGGGCGGGGAAGACGCTCGGCAGTGGACGGACGGTGGTGGTCAGAGCCGGGCCGACGAACGGCGTTCCCGGGGAAGCCACCCGAAGCTGTCCGCGCTCGGCCCGAGCGGCTTGTACTCACAGCCCACGTAGCCGCGGTAGCCGGCCCGTTCGAGCTGGGCGAGCAACCCGTCGAGGTCGAGCTCACCGGTGCCGGGCTGGTTGCGTCCCGGCGCGTCGGCGATCTGTACGTGACCGATGTGGCCGGTGTGGGTGGTGATCACCTTTTCCAGGTCCTCACCGTTGCTGGCCAGGTGGTACAGATCGCAGAGCAGCCGTACGTTGTGCTGCCCGGAGCCGACCCGTACCCGGTCGATCACCGCGCGTACGTCGGCTGCGGTGGCCAGCGGGTAGGCCGGGTTCTGCGCGCTGTTCAGCGGCTCGAGCAGCACGATCGCCCCGGCACCGGCGGCTGCCTCGGCGGCCAGCGCCAGGTTCTCCGCCGCCAGGTCGTCCTGCTCGGCCGGATCGACCCCGTCGACCCGGTTGCCGTACAGCGCGTTCAGGGCCCGGCAGCCGGTCGCCTCCGCGATCCCGACCGCCGAGGCGATGTTGGCCCGGAACCGGGCCGAGTTCGCCGGCTGGGAGAGCAGACCGCGGTCGCCGGCGGCCATGTCACCGGCGTCGAAGTTCAGCCCGACGAGCCGTACCCCGGCGTGGTCGAGCGCGTTGAGGAAGGCCGTGACGTCGCGGTCGGCCGGGACCGGCTCGGCGAACGGCCACCAGAACTCGACCGCGTCGAAACCGGCCGCGGCGGCCGCCGCCGGCCGTTGGAGCAGCGGAAGTTCGGTGAACAGGATGGAGAGGTTCACGTCGAACCGGAGGTCGTGTGCCGTCATGCGCGGGAACTCCTTGCGGACCGGGCCGGTGGGCCGGCAGATGGGGGTGGACCGGTGCCGCCGCCCGCGCCGGTCGCGACGGCACGGGCGGCGGCTGGCGGTGGGGACTCACACCGCCGGATACCGGGCGTGCGAGGGGAAGTTGCCGTACAACCGCTCGTCGGCGGGTCCCTCGGTGACCGCGTGGACGAGCAGCGCGCCGCCGACGAAGGCGCCCCGCCAGGACGCGCCCTTGCCGCCGAAGACCTCCTGCCGGTCCCCGCGCGAACGGGGCCGGTTGACGCCGACCTTGAACGCCTGGAGTTCGGCGCCGAGCCGGTACGCGGTCGCTTCGTCGTCACAGGCGATCGAGGCGACCAGCGCCCCGTTGCTGGCGTTCATCGCGGCCAGCAGTTCCGCCTCGGTGTCGACCAGGACGATGGTGTCGATCGGACCGAACGGTTCGGCGTGGAACAGCGGCGAGGACGGCGGTGGGGCCAGGATCGCCGTCGGCGGGAGGTACGCCGAGGTGTCCTGACCCGGCAGGAAGCTCCCGCCGTCCAACGAGCCCCGGTAGATCGGTACGCCGCCCTTGTCGATCGCCTCGTTCACCGCGTCGTTGAGCTCCTTGACCTTGGCGTCCTTGATCAGCGGGCCGAAGTCGAGCTCGGGGAAGTCCTCCTGACCGGGCTCGATCGCCAGCGGGTGCCCGAACCGCACCCCGCGCACCGCGGGCAGGTACGCGTTGAGGAACCTGTCGAACAGCGACCGCTGCACCACGTACCGGGGGTAGGCGGTGCAGCGCTGCTTGGCGTACTCGAAGGACTTGCGGACGTTGGCGGTGAGCAGGTCCCAGTCGCTGAACTCCCACACCCCCCAGCAGTTGAGTCCCTCCTGTTCGAGGACGTGCCGCTTGTCCGAGTCGACCAGTCCGGCGGCCACCTGGCCGCCGACGTCGCGACCGCCGACGAAGAAGACGCAGCCGATCTCCGGCGCGGCGACCAGGACCGAGGAGAGTTCGGCGCCGCCGCCGCTGATCAGGGTGAACGGCAGCCCGTGCCGGGCGGCGATGGCCACGGCGAGGGTCAGGCAGCTCACCCCTCCGTCGGAGGGTGCCTTGGCGATCACCGCGTTTCCGGCGAGCGCCTGGACCAGCATCGCGTGCACGATGACGCTCATCGGGTAGTTCCAGCTCGCGATGTTGCTGATCGGCCCGGCCAACGGGGTCCGCCCGTCGAGCATGTCGTCGATCTCGTCGACGTACCAGCGGACCCCCTCGATGCACCGGTCGACGTCGGCCCGGGCCAGCCGCCAGGGCTTGCCGATCTCCCAGACCAGGAGCAGGGCGAGCAGGTCACGGTGCTCCGCCAGAGCGTCCAGGGTGGCGCCGACCCGCGCCTTGCGTTCGGCCAGCGGCAGGGCGGACCAGGTTCGGTGGGTGTCGAGTGAGGCCCGGACCGCGGCGGTCGCGGTTTCCCCGGTCACCCGGGGCGGGCCGGCGATGGGCGTCCCGTCCACGGGGGAGGTGGCCAGGGCGGGCACACCGTCGGGTTGCCACCGGCCGTCCCAGTAGTTGCAGAGGCGGCCGTCGAGGAACGCCTCGGGCGCCACCGTCCGGCAGCGGGCATAGACGTCTGGCCAGGCGGTGCCAGGCTTGAGGATCAGGGGCACGGGAGCCTCCAGGGCGTCGGGTGTCCTGCGAAGGTGCTGGCGGGCCGGGTCGCGTCAGGCGTCTGGTACGCCGAGGACGCCGGCGTCGCGCCGCTGGCTGGCCGGCACCGGATCCCGGTGTGCACGGCTGGAGCCAATCGGCGTACTGCATACAGTATGCTGTTCGTGGATCCAGTGCAAGCTTCCCGTGCCGGACAACAGCTTCTGGCGTGCGGTTTTGTGCCAGTCCCGGTGGCCGGTCGACCGCACCGGTCGGATGTGGAGCGATGATGCGGGGTTCGCCGGGGGCGAGGCCGGGTCCCGCGACAGGCGGCCGGTGGATCAGGCCGCCGTGGGTACTGCCGCCCGCCGGGCCACGGACCGGGCCAGCAGATCGGTGGCGGCGTAGACGGTACGGAGGGTGGGTGCCGGGGCACTGGTGATGTCGGCCATCTCCACCACCGCCGCGACGATGGCGTCGAGTTCCAGTTCCTTGCCCGCCTCCAGGTCCTGCAACATGGAGGTCTTGTGGTGGCCGACCCGCTGCGCACCGTCGATCCGCTTGGCGATGGAGATCTCCGGATTGCTGCCCACCCGGGCGGCGATGTCCAGCGTCTCCTCCATCATCTGCGCGACCACCTGGCGGGTGCCGGGGTTCTCGCAGATCTCGATCATCGTGGCCCGGGTCAGGGCACTGATCGGGTTCAGCGAGACGTTGCCCATCAACTTGATCCAGATGTCGTCCCGCAGCCGGGGTTCGACCGGGCACTTCAGGCCACCGGCGATCATCGCGGCGCTGAACTCCGTACAGCGTCGCGAGATGGTGCCGTCCGGTTCCCCGATCGAGAACCGGGTGCCCTCCAGGTGGCGGATCACCCCGGGTGACTCGATCACGGTGGCCGGATAGACCACGCAGCCGATCGCCCGCTCCGGCTCCATCACCGCCGAGGTCTGGCCGTCCGGGTCCACCGCCTGGATGCGCTGGTTCTCGTACGGCCCGTCGAGCTTGTGGAAGTACCACCACGGGATGCCGTTCTGGGCGGCGATGAGCGCGGTCTGCGGCCCGAGCAGGGGAGCGAGCAGCGGCCCCGCCGAGGCGTAGGAGTGTGCCTTGAGCCCCAGGAACACGTAGTCCACCGGGCCGACCGCGGCGGGATCGTCGGTGGCGTGCGGATGTGCCGAGAAGTCCCCTCGGGGACTGAGGATCCGGACTCCGTTCTGTTGCAGGGCGGCCAGGTGCGCACCGCGGGCGATCAGGTGAACGTCCACTCCGGCGCGGCAGAGGGCCGCGCCAACGTAGGCGCCGATGGCGCCTGCTCCGAGCACTGCGACTCGCACGGGCTGCTCCCTTCGAGCGCACACAAAAAGACCAGGCTTCTGTATGCGTTATGGGGAGTACAGTATGCAATAGGGGTTCGTCACTGACAAGCCTCGACGACCAGCGCCCGGAACGGGCGCCGGTGACGCCTTGCCGCGTACGGTCCGCTGTAGGGTCTGCCTCTGACGCCTCCCGACGCACCCAGCAGGGACGCGGCCGGGGGCGGGTGGCGAGGAGGGTTGTTCCACAGCGTGGCGAAGACGTTGAAGATCACCAGCAGGAACGCGAGCTACCAGCAGTGGCAGGCGTTGCTGACCAACCGCACCAAGCGCCAACGGGCGGGCGAGTTCCTGGTCCAGGGCGTACGACCGATCACCCTCGCGGTGCAGCACGGGTGGACCATCCGCGCCCTGCTCCACCCGTACGGCCAGGGGTTGTCGAGGTGGGGGCGGGACCTGCTCGACCAGGTCGACGCCACCCGCGTCCTGCTCGCCCCGGAGCTGATGCGCGAACTCGGCGGCAAGGACGACGAGTCACCCGAGATGCTCGCCGTGGTGGAGCTGCCCGAGGACCGACTCGATCGGCTGCCCGAGCGGGCCGACCTGCTGGTGGTGGTCTTCGACCGGCCGACCACGCCCGGCAACATCGGCACGCTGGTCCGATCGGCGGACGCGTTCGGGGCCACCGGAGTGGTGATCACCGGACACGCTGCCGATCCCTACGACCCGAAGGCGGTCCGGGCCAGCACCGGGTCGCTGTTCGCCACCCCGGTGGTCCGGGTCGCCACCCACCGCGAAGTGGTCGACTGGGTGAGCGACCTGCGCGTCCGGGACCTGCCGGTGGAGATCGTCGGGACCGACGAGCACGGCGACGTCGACGTCGCCGACTACGACCTCACCGGGCCGAGGGTGGTGCTCGTCGGCAACGAGACCCACGGCCTCAGCGCCGCCTGGCGGGACGCGGCCGACCGGACCGTCCGGATCCCCATCACCGGTGCCGCCAGCTCGCTGAACGCGGCGGCGGCCGGGACGGTCGTCCTCTACGAGGCCGCCCGCCAGCGGGCACGGGGGTAACCGGGCTCGGCGCGACGGGCGGCGGCACGGTGCAGTGAACGCCCTCGACGGCGCAGGCCGGCGGGGGGACCACCGGACTACGCCGTCACGGGGCGGTACAGCGCGGGGGACTACGCCGCGCTGTACGAGTGCTGGCCCGTCCCGGCCAGACTCCCGCCGTCCACGATCAGGTACTCGTCCCGGATCGGCCGACCCTGGAAATAGGACTCCAGGATCTCCCGGGTACCGGCGGCGTAACGTGCCTGCGCCGACAGGGTGGTGCCGGAGGTGTGCGGCGTCATGCCGTGGTGCGGCATCGTCCGCCACGGGTGGTCGGCCGGCGCCGGCTGCGGGTACCAGACGTCGCCCGCGTAGCCGGCGAGCTGGCCGGACTCCAGGGCACGTACCACCGCGTCCCGGTCAACGATCTTCCCACGGGCGGTGTTGATCAGGTACGACCCGCGCCGCATCTTGCCCAGCAGCGCCTCGTCGAACATGTTCTCGGTCTCCGGGTGCAACGGGCAGTTGATCGTCACCACGTCGCAGACCCGGACCATCGACTCCGCGTCCGGGTGCCAGGTGAGGTTCAGCTCCGCCTCGATCTCCGGGGCGAGCCGGTGCCGGTCGGTGTAGTGCAGCGCGACGTCGAACGGCTTGAGCCGGCGCAGCACCGCCAGACCGATCCGGCCGGCGGCGACCGTACCGACGGACATCGCCTCCAGGTCGTAGGCACGGGCCGAGCAGTCGGCGATGTTCCAGCCGCCGTCGCGTACCCACTGGTGCGAGGGGAGGTAGTTGCGGACCAGCGCCAGGGTCATCATGACCACGTGCTCGGCCACGCTGATGCTGTTGGAGTAGGTCACCTCGGCGACCGTGATGCCCCGGTTGATCGCGGCGGTCAGGTCGACGTGGTCCGAGCCGATGCCGGCGGTCACGGCCAGCTTCAGGTTCGGCGCCTTCGCGATCCGCTCCGCCGTCAGGTACGCCGGCCAGAACGGCTGGGAGATGACAATCTCGGCGTCGGCGAGCTCCCGCTCGAAGGCCGAGTCGGGTCCCTCCTTGTCCGAGGTGACAACGAGGGTGTGGCCCAGCGATTCGAGATAGGACCGCAGTCCGAGCTCACCGGAGACACTGCCGAGCAGCTCACCCGGCGTAAAGTCGATCTTCTCCGGGCTCGGTACGGTCTGACCGCCGGGGTAGTGGTTGATCTGCGGCACACTGTCCCGGGCGTAGGAACTCGGGTATCCGGTGACCGGGTCGTCGTAGAGCACGCACAGCACTTTCGCCATGAGCGGTTCCTCTTCTCATTGCGATTGGGACGGACGGCGGTCCGGAAATGGAGAGGGCAGTAAGAATGTCGCCCCGTGGTGGGTGGATTTCCGTGGCCGCTTCCTGAACACTTCCCAGCCTGCGCCGCGTACGCGCCGGTCACAATGAGCAGTTCCCGAACGGCCGATCGGCGGAACCTATCGAGACAGGTCGGTGCCGTCGTCGGCGACGAAGGTCGATCCGGTGGCCGCGAAGGTCCCGGCGGGGACCAGGTCGTCCAGGCTGCGTTGCAGGTTGAGGCCCTCCGCGACGTGCAGCAGCGCGCTGGCCACCAGCGGGGGCGGGTCGCGGTCGAGCACGACCAGCCCGACGGTGCTGGTCGCGGTCGGTCCGGTCAGCGGCAGCACCCGGGTCCCCGGTGGCACCCCGAGCAGGCAGAGCCAGGCCTGCGGGATCACGCTCGCCCAGCGCCCACCGCGTACGTGCGAGCAGAGGGTGGAGATCGAGTTGGTCTCCATCCGGGGAGTCACCGTCACCCCGGCCCGGTGGAACAGTCCGTCGAGGATGCGCCGGTTCTGCATGTCCGGGGTGAGCAGGCACAGCGGTAGCCGGGCCACCTCGGCCCAACCGACCTCGGATCGGCCGGCGAAGTCGCCGTTCTCGCTGGTGAGCAGGAGGTAACGCTCGTCGTAGAGGGGTACGGCCCGGAAGCCGGTCAGCGGTTCGTCGGTCAGATAGGTGAGTCCGGCGTCGAGTTCGAAGTCGGTCAACCGGCGCAGGATCTCGTCCGAGGTGAGCGACAGCACGGTGAGGCCGGTCCCCGGATGGCGGTCGCAGAACGGGCCGGTGAGCAGGGAGACCGGTGGCAGCGAGGCCGGTACGGCGCCCAGGCGCAACTGTCCGGTCAGGCCCTCGTGACTGGTCCGGCCGAACTGGGCCAGTAGCTGTTCCCGGTCGGCGAGCACCCGCCGGGACCAGGCGAGCAGTTGCTCACCCTCCGGGGTGAAGCCCTCGAAGCGGTTTCCCCGTCGTACCACCGCCACGCCGAACTCGGCCTCCAGCTTGCGGATGCCGTCGGACAGGGTGGGCTGGCTGACCCAGCACGCTGCCGCCGCCCGTCCGAAGTGACCTTCCCGGGCGAGCGCGGTGAGGTATTCCAGGTGCCGCAGAAACACCGTGTACCAACCCCTCGGTGTGCCGGTGGTGCGCCGCAGCAAGCATGGCACCACCGGCGCCCCCGCTCCGTCATCAGTTCGTGCAGGGGTGCGATCGCCCCGAGAGCACGGCTCAGTCTCCGGTCCCGGCATCCCAGATGCCGGTGTGGGCGGTGTCGCGGACGTAGTCGCGGAAGTCCCTCGGTGCCCGCCCGAGCGCCCTTTGGACGCCGTCGGTGGTGGCGGCGTTGCGGCCGTCGAAGAGGGCGGTGAACAGGTCGGCGACGAATCCGGCCTCCTCGACCGGCACACCGGCCTGCACCATGCTGGCGGCGAACTCTTCGGTCGTGACGGGCTCGTACCGCACGGATCGACCGGAGGCGGCCGCGACCTCGGTGACCGCCTCGGCGAAGGTCAGGGAGTGTGGTCCCGAGACCTCGTAGACCTGCCCGGCATGGCCCTGCTCGGTGAGGGCGGCGGCTGCGACGTCGGCGACGTCCTCGGCGTCGACGAACGGCTCGGCCACGTCGCCGGCGGGGACGGCGACCAGGCCGCTGCGGACCGGCCCGAGCCAGAACGCCTCGCTGAAGTCCTGGTTGAACACCGAGGAGCGCACCACGGTCCACTCCCACGGACAGCTCTGCACCACCTTCTCGCAGCGCTGCGCCATCGGCTCGTTCCGCCCCGACAGCAGCACCACCCGTCGGACTCCCAGCCCGGTCGCGAGGTCGCCGAAGGCGGTGATGTCGTCGGCGGCCTGGGGTGCGCCGATGTCCGGGAGGTAGGCCAGATAGACGGCGTCGACGTCTGCGAGGGCGGCGGCCCAGGTCTTGCGGTTGGACCAGTCGAACGGCGGGTCGCCGGCCCGCGAGCCGACCCGAACGGGAAGGCCTCGATCGGTCAGCCGCTGCACCACGCGGCGACCGGTCTTACCGGTGCCGCAGGTGACGAGGGTCAGTCGCGGGTGCGGTGTGCTCTGTTGCTGTGAGTGGAGGTTCATGCATCCAGTGAAGTCTCACCACGCTGGAGTCTCCATGGTCAAGGGCCTCGAATACATGCGTACGCGTCTAGGCTCGGTGGATGGATGCGTTGACGCGCCTGCTCGATGGGCCACGGGGCGGTGGGGCGTACCTGGTGCGGGCACGGATGGAGCCCCCGTGGGGTGTGCGGATTCAGGATCGGGCGCCGGTCGGTCTGATGGCGGTGCTCCAGGGCACGGCGTGGGTCTCGGACCACACGGGGGAGTCGGTGGCCCTGCGGCAGGGCGACGTCGCGGTGCTCCGCGGACCGGACGAGTTCACGGTCGGCGACGACCCCTCGACCCAGCCCCAGGTCGTCCTCCACCCGGGACTGCGTTGCACCAGCCCCGACGGGGAGGAGATCACCGACCGGTTCACCCTCGGTCCGCGTCTGTGGGGGAACAGCGCGGGTGGCTCGACCACCCTGTTGCTGGGCTGCCAGCAGCTCCGCGGCGAGGTCAGCAAGAGGCTCCTCACCGCGCTGCCGACGATGCTCACCCTCCCCGAGGCCGAACTCGACCCTCCGTTGATTCCGCTCCTGGCCGAGGAGATGGCCAAGGACGGCCCCGGCCAGGGTGCCGTGCTCGATCGGCTCTTCGACCTGGTCTTCGCCGCCGTCCTGAGGTCGTGGTTCTCCCGCGACGTGGCGCAGGGACCTGCCTGGTACCGGGCGTACGGAGATCCCGTCGTCGCCCACGCGCTGCGGCTGCTGCACGATGAACCCGCCCGCCCGTGGACCGTCGCCCACCTCGCCGCGTGCGTCGGTGTCTCCCGGGCGGCCCTGGCGAAGCGGTTCGCCGAGACCGTCGGCGAGGCGCCCATGGCCTACCTGACCGGGTGGCGCCTCGCCCTGGCGGCGGACCGCGTACGCGACCGTGACGCCACCCTGGAGGCCGTGGCCCGCGAGGTCGGTTACGGCAGCGGCTTCGCCCTCAGTGCCGCGTTCAAACGGGAACGCGGCATCAGTCCCAGGGAGCACCGCGCTCGAATGACCAGGACAACCTGAACGTCGCGGGCGACTCGAACGGGCGCTGCCGCCTTCGTTCCGTAAAATCTAGCCTCCTAGGACGCTTTAGGGGTGGTGCGTCCGGCCACCCGAGGCAGAAGTGCGCCGGTCGGGGCGACAGGTGAGAGTCGTTCGCGTACCGCATAGTCAATAGAAACCTGATCTTGAAAGACTGTAGCGGTGTATGACTTCGATCTCCTCGTAATCGGCTCCGGTCCGGGTGGACAGAAGGCGGCGGTCGCGGCGGCGAAGCTCGGCCGGCGGGTCGCCGTCGTCGAGCGCGTCGACATGGTCGGCGGCGTCTGCATCAACACCGGAACCATCCCGTCGAAGACGCTGCGCGAGGCCGTGCTCTACCTGACCGGCCTCAGTCAGCGCGAGACCTACGGCCAGAGCTACCGGCTCAAGGACGACATCACCGTCGCCGACCTCGCCGCCCGTACCCAGCATGTGATCCGGCGCGAGATCGACGTCATCCGCAACCAGCTCTCGCGCAACCGGATCCGGCTGATCGGGGGGACCGGTCGGTTCGCCGACCCGCACACCATCACGGTCACCGACCACAACGGACGCGAGTCGTCGGTCACGGCCGCGAAGATCGTGATCGCGGTGGGCACCCGTCCGGCGAGACCGGCCGGGGTCGCGTTCGACGAGCGTACGGTGGTCGACTCCGACGGCATCCTCAACCTCGAACAGGTCCCCAACTCGATGGTCGTGGTCGGCGCGGGCGTGATCGGGATCGAGTACGCCTCGATGTTCGCCGCGCTCGGCACCAAGGTCACCGTGGTCGAGCGACGCGACCGGATGCTCGACTTCTGCGACCTGGAGATCGTCGAGGCGTTGAAGTACCACCTGCGCGACCTCGCCGTCACGTTCCGGTTCGGGGAGGCGGTGGCGTCGGTGGAGCGGCACCCGCGCGGCGCGATCGCCGTACTGGAGAGCGGCAAGCGGATCGCGGCGGACACGGTGATGTACTCCGCCGGGCGGCAGGGCACCGCCGACGCCCTGGCACTGGAGAAGGCCGGACTGAGCGCGGACGCGCGGGGGCGGATCAAGGTCGACGAGTGGTTCCGCAGCGACGTACCGCACATCTACGCGGTCGGTGACGTGATCGGCTTTCCCGCGCTCGCCTCGACCTCGATGGAGCAGGGCCGGCTGGCCGGACACCACGCCTGCGACGAGCCGGTACGGGAGCTGTCCCAGCAGCAGCCGATCGGGATCTACTCGATCCCGGAGATCAGTTTCATCGGACGGACCGAGGACGAGCTCACCGCCGCCCGGGTGCCGTTCGAGGTGGGCGTCGCCCGCTACCGGGAACTCGCCCGGGGACAGATCATCGGTGACTCGTACGGCATGCTCAAACTGCTGGTGTCGCCGTCGGACCGGAGCCTGCTCGGGGTGCACATCTTCGGCACCGACGCCACCGAGCTCGTACACATCGGACAGGCGGTGATGGGCTGCAACGGCAGCGTCGACTACCTGGTCGACGCGGTGTTCAACTACCCGACGCTGGCCGAGGCGTACAAGGTCGCCGCGCTCGACGCGATGAACAAACTGCGGCACATCGCCCAGCTACCGCAGTGAGCGGTGGTTCAGGCGCGGCCGGTGAAGGCGGCCAGCAGGCGCTCGGCGGCGAGTGTCGGGGTCAGGCTGCCGTCGAGGACCCGGCGTTCGAGTTCCGGGGCGAGCGCGGTGACCGCCGGGTGTTCCCGCAGCTCGTCGAGCAGGCCCATCCGGACCATCGCCCAGAGCCAGCCGACCTGTTGGCGACGACGTCGGGCGGCGAACTCACCCGAGGCGTGCAGGGTCTCCTGGTGCCGGACCAGTTGCTGCCACACCTCGGTCAGGCCGGTGCCCTCCAGCGCGCTGCAGGTCAGTACGGGTGGTTGCCAGCCGGCTTCCCCCGTACGCAGCAACCGCAGTGCCCCGCCGAGTTCCCGGGCGGCGGCACGGGCGTCGTTGGCATGCGGGCCGTCCGCCTTGTTGACCGCGATCACGTCGGCGAGTTCGAGGACACCCTTCTTGATGCCCTGGAGCTGGTCGCCGGTCCGGGCCAGGGCGAGGAGCAGGAACGAGTCGACCATCTCGGCGACCGAGGTCTCGGACTGCCCGACCCCGACGGTCTCGATCAGGACCACGTCGTAACCTGCGGCCTCCACCACGACCATCGCCTCACGGGTCGCCTTGGCGACGCCGCCGAGGGTGCCGGCGGTGGGGGAGGGACGGACGAAGGCGGCCGGATCGGTGGCGAGCCGGGTCATCCGGGTCTTGTCGCCAAGGATGCTGCCGCCGGTACGGGTAGAGGACGGGTCGACCGCCAGCACCGCAACCCGGTGTCCCGCCCCGGTGAGATGGCTGCCCAGCGCGTCGATGAAGGTCGACTTGCCGACCCCCGGTACCCCGGTGATCCCGACCCGGCGGGTGTTGCCCGCGTGCGGGGTCAGCGCGACCAGGAGTTGCTGGGCCAGCGCCCGGTGGTCCGGGCGTCGCGACTCCACCAGAGTGATCGCCCGCGCGATCCAGGCGGGCGCACCGGCGAGCACCCCGGCGGTGTAGTCCTCGACGTCCGGCATCGATCGCGTCATGCGACGGTCGGGTGGCCGAGTCGCTTGGAGAGTTCGGTGAGCAGGTCGAGCGCGGCGTCGGGGATGACGGTTCCGGGCGGGAAGATCGCGGTGGCACCGGCGGTCCGGAGGGTGTCGAAGTCCTGTTCGGGGATGACTCCACCGACGATGATCATGATGTCGGAGCGGCCGAGCGCGGCGAGTTCGTCGCGCAGCGCCGGTACGAGCGTGAGGTGTCCGGCGGCGAGGGAGTTCACGCCGACGATGTGGACGTCGGCCTCGACCGCCTGCCGGGCGACCTCGGCCGGGGTCTGGAACAGCGGGCCCACGTCGACGTCGAAGCCGAGGTCGGCGAAGGCGGTGGCGATGACCTTCTGCCCCCGGTCGTGCCCGTCCTGGCCCATCTTCGCCACCAGGATGCGGGGCTGGCGACCCTCGGCGTCGGCGAACGCGGCGGTGGCGGCCCTGGTCTGCTCGACGGCGGTGCTGTCGCCGGCCTCGTTCCGGTACACACCGGTGATCGTACGGATCTGCGCGGTGTGCCGGCCGTAGACGTCCTCCAGCGCGTCGGAGATTTCCCCGACGGTGGCCTTCGCACGGGCGGCGTCGACGGCCAGGGCGAGCAGGTTACGGCTCAGGTCCCCCTGCCCGGCGGGACCGGCGGCAGCGGCCCTGCGCAGGTTGTCGAGGGCGGCGGCCCACGCCTGCGGGTCACGTTCGGCGCGCAACCGGCGGAGCTTGTCGACCTGCTCGGTCCGTACGGCGGTGTTGTCGACGCGGAGGACGTCGATGGGTTCGTCGGTGGCCGGCCGGTAGGTGTTGACGCCGACGACGGGCTGCCGCCCGGAGTCGATCCGGGCCTGGGTACGGGCCGCCGCCTCCTCGATCCGCAGCTTGGGGATGCCGGCGTCGATCGCGGCGGCCATCCCACCGGCGGCCTCGACCTCCCGGATGTGCTCCCAGGCGCGGGTGGCGAGGTCGTGGGTGAGGCGTTCGACGTAGGCGCTGCCACCCCAGGGGTCGATGACCCCGGTGGTCCCGGATTCCTGGGCGATGACGAGTTGGGTGTTGCGGGCGATCCGGGCGGAGAAGTCGGTGGGCAGGGCCAGTGCCTCGTCCAGGGCGTTGGTGTGCAGGGACTGGGTGTGGCCCTGGGTGGCGGCCATCGCCTCGACGCAGGTACGGATGACGTTGTTGAACACGTCCTGGGCGGTCAGCGACCACCCCGAGGTCTGGCAGTGCGTCCGCAGCGACAACGACTTCGGGTTCGTCGGCTCGAACTCGCGGACCAGTTTGGCCCAGAGGAGCCGGGCGGCGCGGAGCTTCGCCACCTCCATGAAGAAGTTCATGCCGACGGCCCAGAAGAACGACAGTCGCGGGGCGAAGGCGTCGATGTCCAGCCCGGCGGCCCGACCGGCGCGCAGGTACTCGATGCCGTCGGCGAGGGTGTAGGCGAGTTCGAGGTCGGCGGTCGCCCCGGCTTCCTGGATGTGGTAGCCGGAGATGGAGATCGAGTTGAACCGGGGCATCCGGGTCGAGGTGTAGGCGAAGATGTCGGAGATGATCCGCATCGACGGTCCGGGCGGGTAGATGTAGGTGTTGCGGACCATGAACTCCTTGAGGATGTCGTTCTGGATCGTCCCCGAGAGTTGTTCCGGTGCCACACCCTGCTCCTCGGCGGCCACGATGTACAGCGCGAGGATCGGCAGGACCGCGCCGTTCATGGTCATCGACACGCTCATCCGGTCCAACGGGATCCCGTCGAACAGCTCCCGCATGTCGTAGATGGAGTCGATCGCCACCCCGGCCATGCCGACGTCACCGACGACCCTGGGGTGGTCGGAGTCGTAACCCCGGTGCGTCGGCAGGTCGAACGCGACCGACAGCCCCTTCTGCCCGGCGGCCAGGTTCCGCCGGTAGAAGGCGTTCGACTGCTGGGCGGTGGAGAAGCCGGCGTACTGGCGGATCGTCCACGGCTGGGTGGTGTACATCGTCGGGTACGGCCCGCGCAGGAACGGGGCGATGCCCGGGTACGTGCCCAGGAAGTCCAGTCCCTCGAGGTCGGCGGCGGTGTACAGCGGGGGGACGGTGATCCCCTCCGGGGTCTCCCAGGCCAGCGCCTCGGCTTCGGTGCCGGTCTGGTCGCGTACGGCGTCGCGCCACCGGTCCGGGTCCACGGTGGGATCCGGTGTGCCGAGTTCCAGGTTGGAGAAGTCCGGGATCATCACGCCACCCCCAGGTCACGTAGCGTCGTTTCGATTACCCGTACGGCGTCGCAGCCCGTGTACAGGTAGGAGTCCACCCCGTGGTGTTCGCCGGGTGGGCCGGCCAGCCAGATCCGTTGCGCACCCGCGACGGTCAGCGCCGCCGCGACCGGTGCGGCCAGTGTCGCGTACGCCTTGTCGGTGCCGCAGAGGCAGGCGACGGTGGCTCCGCTGGCGGTGAAGGCGGCGGCGATCTCGTCCGCGTCGGTTGCCGGGCCGCTGCGTGTCGTGGTGATCCCACCGGCGGCGAAGAGGTTCGCCGCGAACGACGCCCGACCGGTGTGCGCGGCGATCGGGCCGAGGGTGGCCAGGAACACGGTCGGCCGGGTGCCGGTGTCCGTGGTGTGGGTGTCGGCCCGGTCGCGCAGGTCCTCGAACAGTTCGGCGTACCGGTGCCGGGGCAGGCCGCCCCCGACCGGTGCCGGTGCCGGGGAACGGACCGGGCGGCGCTCCTCCAGGTTGGGGAACTCGCTGACACCGGTGATCGGATCCCGCCGGTGGGCGAGGTTGTCCGTACGCCGGTCCCAGGTCGTGGCGAGGCGGTCGGCGACCAGCCCGCTGGCCAGGGCGGCGGGAAGTCCACCGGCGCGTTCGATCTCGGTGAACCACGCCCAGGCGGCGTGGGCGAGGTCCTCGGTCAGGCGTTCGACGTACCAGGAACCCCCGGCGGGGTCGACGACCCGGCCGACGTTGGCCTCGGCCAGCAGCAGCGACTGGGTGTTGCGGGCGATCCGGCGGCTGAATCCGTCCGGAAGCCCGAGTCGGGCGTCGAACGGTGCGACGGTGACCGCGTCCGCACCGCCGACCCCGGCGGCGAAGCAGGCGAGAGTGGTCCGGAGCATGTTCACCCAGGGGTCGCGGGCGGTCATCATCGCCGCCGAGGTGACCGCGTGCTGGCGCTGGGCGCCGGCGGCCGGAACGCCGCACACCTCGGCGACGCGGGCCCAGAGCCGCCGGGCGGCGCGCAGCTTCGCGATGGTGAGGAACTGGTCGGCGGTGGCCGCGTAGCGGAACTCCACCTGGCCGAGGGCGGTGGTGGGGTCGAGACCGGCGTCGGTCGACGCCCGCAGGTAGGCCACGCCCGCCGCGATCGAGCACCCGAGTTCCTCGGCGTCGCTGCCACCGGCGTCGTGGAAGACGGTCGCGTCGACGGTCATCGCCCGCAGGCCGGGGTGGTCCGCCGCGCACCGGGCGGCGAGGGCGGCGGCGGGCCGCAGGTCGGCGACGTCACCGGTACGGGCCTGCCAGCCGAGCGGGTCGGCGCCCAGGTTGCCGCTCAGTTGCGCCGGTGCGAGGCCCGCCTCGGCGGCGAGCGCGAACAGTGCTGCCGCCGCCTGTTCGGTGGCGGGGCCGGCGTCCAGCACCAGCCCGACCAGGTCGAGGTAGACCCCGTCGAGTGCCGCCGGCAGCGTTGCCGGGTCCAGGCCGCCCGGTCCGAGGGCCAGCCAGATCGAGGTGCCGCCGTTTTCCAGGTCGGCCAGGATCGCCTCGTTGGTGGTGGCCGGATCCGGATCGGTGTGCCGTTGCCGGATGTCCCAACCCGACCGGACCGGTCCGGTCGGTTGTCCACCGCGGGTGAACGGCCACAGTCCGGGCAGGCCGGCGGGTGCCGGGGCGTCGGTGGCGGTGTGCAGGGGCGCCACGCGGATGCCGTCGTACGTGGTCCGGCCCAGTAGGTCGTGGACTGCCTCGGGGGCCGTGTTCTCGTCGGCCGCGCCGCTCTTGCGCAGTACGGCGAGCGCCAGTTCCTGCCACTGGGCCAGCGTCGCGGGTGCGAAATCAGCGGCCAGGCTCGGCTCTCCTGGTGACCGGGTCATGAACGGAGACTAAGGGTGGCGCCCGGCGGGCCGCTCACCGGTGGGCCTGCCGGTGGTGACGAATCGTGCCAGTCCGGTGCCGTCCGTCCGGATCGTCCGGTTCCTGACATGGCTCCCTGCTCGGGAAGGCATGGATCGCGGTACGGGATTGGCGGGTCAGGCGGCGGGTAAGCGGCCCGCGGCGTTCGTCCACGCGTACGCACGCGACCTGCCAGGAGGGGAACATGAGCAGCAGTCCCGCCGATCGCAGCTCGGCCGACACCATCGTGCTGATCCACGGGCTGTGGATGACACCGCGCAGTTGGGAGCAGTGGGTCGACCGCTACTCCGCCGCCGGCTTCCGCGTGCTCGCGCCGGCCTGGCCGGGAATGGAGGGGGAGGTCGAGCAACTGCGCCGGGACCCGTCGCCGATCGCGAAACTCAACGTCACCCGGATCGTCGACCACTACGACCGGATCATCCGGGACCTGGGCCGGCCGCCGATCATCATGGGTCACTCCTTCGGCGGGTCGTTCACCCAGATGCTGGCCGACCGGGGACTCGGTGCCGCCGCCGTGGCGATCGACTCCGCACCGGTCAAGGGGGTGCTGCGGGTGCCGTTCTCGTCGCTGCGGGTCGCTCTCCCGATCCTGCGCAGTTTCGGCAACCGGCGCCGGGCGGTGCCGCTGAGCCCCGAACAGTTCCACTACGCGTTCGCCAACACGATGAGCCGGGAGGAGTCCGACCGGATCTACGGGCGCTACCACGTACCCGGCGCCGGGGGAGTGCTCTGGGAGAGCGCGCTGGCCAACCTGAACCCGAGGTCGGCGATCCGGGCCAACTTCGCCAACAGCGACCGGGCCCCGCTGCTGTTCATCGCCGGCGGTGCCGACCACGTCGCGCCGCCGGTACAGAACAAGTCGAACGCCGGCCGTTACCGCCGGTCCAGGGCGATCACCGGCTACCACGAGTTCCCCGGCCGGACCCACTTCACCCTCGGGCAACCGGGCTGGCAGGCGGTCGCCGACTACGCGCTCGAGTGGGCGGTCGAGGCCACCGCCTCGCACAAGCCGGAGTACCAGCGCCAGCCGGCACCGGTGGCGGGTCAGTAGCGGCCACGGCTCTCACACCACGCGCGTCCCGATGTCCGTCGGGGCGCGCACTGGCGTGCGACCACACTCGTACGCGGTGAGACATGTCACGTACGACGGTGTCGGGGCGGCCGACGCGCTCCTAACCTCGGTGCACGCCGCGCCCCACCGCCGGCGTCTTCCCATCAGGAGGGCGTCCCATGAGGTTCCTCGTACGCACCGTCACGGCCGCTGCCGTGGCCCTGTCCCTGCTCGTCCCCGGCCCCGCCCCGGCCCTGGCCGCCGCCAACCCGTACACGAAGACGCCGGTCGCCGGCTCGCTCGGCACGTACCAGGTGTCCGGGGTGTACGTCGCCGGGGTCTCGTCCGGCGGATACCTGGCGACCCAGTTGCAGGTCGCCTACTCCAGCCGGATCAAGGGGGCGGCGATCTTCGCCGCCGGGCCGTACTACTGCGCCCAGAACAACGTCAGCCAGGCCCTGTACGCCTGCGCCGACAACACCCTGCCGACGTACCTGACCAATCTGGAGGCGTACACCCGGACCTGGGCGGCGTACGGCTGGGTCGACCCGGTCAGCCGGCTGTCCGGGCAGCCCGTCTACGTCTACCACGGCAACAACGACACGGCGATCAGGAAGTCCGTCACCGACGACCTGGTCCGCTACTACCAGCACTTCGGCGCCAGTGTCCAGTACGACAGCGGCTCGTCCGCCGGTCACGCCTGGGTCACCCCGTACGGCACCGGGGCCTGCACCGCGACGGTGTCACCGTTCCTCAACGACTGCGGTACGGACCCGCAGAACACCTTCCTGCGCAAGCTGCTCGGCTCGGTCAGCGCACCGAACACCGGCCCGCTCGGCGGCACCCTGACCAGCTTCAACCAGAGCACGTTCGCGGTGAACGGGAACGCGGCCGGGCTGAGCATGGGCGGGACCGGGTTCGCGTACGTGCCGTCGAGTTGCGCGTCCGGGCAGTCCTGCAAACTGCTGGTCGCGCTGCACGGCTGCCAGCAGGGCTACAACACCGTCGGTACGGCCTTCGTGGACCGCGCCAACCTCAACCAGTACGCCGACACCAACCGGCTGATCGTGCTCTACCCGCAGGCCACCGCCTCGGCGGTGAATCCGAACGGCTGCTGGGACTGGTGGGGTTACCTCGGCAGCACCGCCTATCCGATCAAAGGCGGGCCGCAGTTGGAGACCGTGATGAACATGGTGCGCCGGCTCGGCGGCTGAGTCGCCGGACAGCCCGTGGAGCCGTACGTCGATGCGGAACCCGGCCCTAGCCTACTCAACCGATAGGAATTATCGGTAAGGTGTGCGGGTCAGGTTCCGCATCGGGGCGCAGCAGGCGTGCCCCGGTGCCGCCGGGGCGTCGTCGGCGCCAGGGGAGGGGTCACGGTGTCGATCGTGGAGCGTCCGGTACCGGCGTCGGCGTCCACCAGCCGACCGCCGCTCACCCGACCCGCGCCCGTACGGCTGGCCCGGATCGGACGCGCGTTCGGACGGGGTACCGGCCGCCGCGTTGTGCTGCGGGACGTCACCCTCGACATCGCGGCCGGCGAGGTGGTGGCCCTGTTGGGCCCGTCCGGCTGCGGGAAGTCGACCCTGCTGCGGCTCGTCGCCGGACTCGACCGGGCCACCGAGGGCCTGGTCGAGGTGGACGGGCGGGAGGTGCGCGGGGTCGAGTCACGCACCGCCGTGGTGTTCCAGGAACCCCGGCTGCTGCCCTGGCGGACGCTGACCCGCAACGTCGCCTTCGGACTACCGAGCGGTACCGGCCGGGCCGAGGGGCGGGCCGAGGTGAGCCGCCTGCTTGCCGTCATGGGCCTGTCCGAGTTCGCCGGGCACCGCCCCCGGCAGATCTCCGGTGGCATGGCCCAACGCACCGCCCTGGCCCGCGCCCTGGCCCGTCGCCCGGGTGTGCTGCTGCTCGACGAGCCGTTCGCCGCCCTGGACGCGCTCACCCGGCTGCGCATGCAGGACCTGGTCGACGACGTGCAGCGGGCTGCCGGTACCACCGTGCTCCTGGTCACCCACGACGTCGACGAGGCGCTGCAACTCGCCGACCGGATCGTCCTGCTCGGTCCGTCGGAACCCGGTACGGCGGACGCGGCCGAATCCGGCTCGACCATCCAACTGGTGATCGACGTGCCGGTCGTACGCCCGCGCGACCGCGCGGACCCCGTCCTGACCTCGCTGCGCGCCGAGTTGCTGGACCGCCTCGGCGTGCCCCGGCGTACCGGTGCCGCCGTCGGCGGCGACGCGACCCCGTCGAGCTAGCGACCACCGGCGTCACCGACCGCCGTAGAACGTCACCCGGCCGGCACCGGCCGGGTGGTCCCCCTCACCGAAGGAATCCCCTGTGCGAAAAGTTACCGGCGTCCCGGTTCGGGTCGCGCTCGCGATGACCGCCGTGGTGGCCCTGTTGACCGGCTGCGTGGCCGGCGAGGACTCCGGGTCCGACACCCCGGACGGCACCGGGGTCGCGCTGCGGCTCGACTACGCGTACTGGAACCCGGAGAGCCTCGTGCTGCGGGACCAGAAGTGGTTGGAGACCGAGCTGGCCGACAAGCGGGTCTCGGTGACCTGGCAACTCTCCGCCGGCAGCAACAAGGCCAACGAGAACCTGCGCGCGGCGGTGATCGACATCGGTTCCACCGCCGGGGTGGCCGCGCTCGTCGCCCGGGCCAACGGCTCGCCGATCAAGACGGTCGAGGTCTTCAGCCAGCCGGAGTGGGCCGCGATCGTGGTGGCGAAGAACTCGCCGATCGCCTCGGTGGCCCAGCTCAAGGGCCGCAAGATCGCCGCGACCAAGGGCACCGACCCGTACTTCTTCCTGCTACAGGCGCTCGACCAGGCGGGCCTGAAGCCGTCGGACGTCACGGTGGTCAACCTTCAGCACGCCGACGGCAAGACCGCCCTCGAACGCGGTGACGTCGACGCCTGGGCCGGGCTCGACCCGCACATGGCACAGAGCCAGGTCGACGCCGGCTCCAAGCTGATCTACCGCAACCTCGACTTCAACACCTACGGGGTGCTCAACGCCCGTGAGGACTTCATCGCCGCGCACCCCGAACTGGTGCAGGCGGTGGTCAACGCCTACGAGCGGGCCCGTGCCTGGCTCACCGAGCACCCCGACCAGGCGGTCGAACTGCTCGCCCGGGAATCCAAGGTCTCCGCCGAGGTGGCCCGGGTCGTGCTCGCCGAACGGACCCGGCTCGCGGTGGACCCGGTGCCCGGGGCGGCGCAGCGGCAGGTCTTCGAACGGGTACTGCCGATCCTGGTCGCCGACGGCAACGTACGCAGCGCCGACGAGGCCCGTACCGCGCTGGACTCGCTGCTCGAACCGAGGTTCGCCCAGGACCGGGCCAAGCCGTGAGCGTGGCACCGGTCCGGTCCGCTCCGGCGTCACCGCCGGCACCGGCCACGTCCCGCCCTGCCCGGTCCGGCATCCGCCGGCGGCTGCTGCACGCCGGGGCCGGCCTGCTGGTGCCCCTCGCGCTGCTCGCGACGTGGCAGGCGGTGGTCGCGGCGCACGTGTACGCGCCGGCCCAACTGCCCCCGCCGTACGACGTGGTGCTGGCGCTGCGTGAACTGCTCGGCCGGGGCGAGCTGTGGCACCACGTCGCGATCAGCACCCAGCGGGTCCTGATCGGGTTCGTCCTCGGCAGCGGGGCCGGTCTGGCGCTGGGCGGCCTGGTCGGGCTCTCCGCGCCGCTGCGGGTCCTGCTCAGTCCGACCGTGCAGGCACTGCGGGCGATCCCGTCCCTGGCCTGGGTGCCGCTGCTGCTGCTCTGGCTGGGAATCGGCGAGACCCCCAAGGTCGTGCTGGTGGCGATCGGGGCGTTCTTCCCGGTCTACACCACCGTCGCGTCCGCACTGGCGCATGTGGATCCGCACTTCATCGAGGTCGGCCGGGCCTACGGTCGCACCGGCGTACGGCTGCTCGGCACGGTGCTGCTGCCGGCCGCGACCCCGCCGGTGCTCGCCGGCCTGCGGCTGGCGATGGCCCAGTCGTGGCTGTTCCTGGTCGCGGCCGAGCTGATCGCCTCCTCGATGGGCCTGGGTTTCCTGCTCATCGACAGCCAGAACACCGGCCGGACCGACGTGATCCTGCTGGCGATCCTGCTGCTCGCCCTGCTCGGCAAGCTCAGCGACACCCTGCTGGCCCTCGCCGAGCGGCGGCTGCTCGCCGGGCGGAGCTGACCGGGACCGACGGGTGGTCCGGGGCACGGGTCGTCGCTCGTGCCCCCGGATCATTGATTGATCGACAATTCCTGGTCAACCGTGGTTCAACCGGGACGCCTACCGTGCCGCCCATGACAGCTACCGCTCGACGGCTCGGTCTCGGCCTCGGTATCGGCGCGTTGACGCTCGCCGTACTCGCCGTGCCCACCGCCGCGGCCAACCTCATCGGGGCCGACCGCACCGAGGTCAACCTCACCGGGCAGGGTGGACCGGCGAAGCCGTTCCGCCAGGCCACGCTCACCAACTTCGCCGCACTGCCGGCCATGTCCTTCGTACCGGCCAGCGAGCCGTCCGGGTCGCTGCTCGGCACCGCCCCGGTCAACGGGGTCGTCGCGCCCTTCGCCGACCAGCCGGTGCAGGGCTTCAGCGGCGTGCAGCGCAACGCCGACGGCACTTTCGACGTACTCACCGACAACGGCTTCGGCAACAAGGCCAACAGCGCCGACTTCGTCCTGCGGATCCAGCGGGTCGCGCCGAGCTTCGGCACCGGATCCGTCGACGTCCTCGGCGGTCTGAACCTGACCGACCCGAACGGGCTGGTGCCGTTCGCGCTGACCCGTCCGGACCGGGTGCTCACCGGCTCCGACTTCGACATCGAGTCGATGGTCAAGGCCAAGGACGGGTCGTACTGGCTCGGTGACGAGTTCGGCCCGTACCTGCTGCACTTCGACCGGGCCGGTCGCCTGGTGCAGGCACCGGTGCCACTGCCCGGCGTACGGGCCCCGGAGAACCCGGCGGGCCAGCCGAACCTGCCCAGCAGCAAGGGCTTCGAGGGCATGGCGCTCGCCCCGGACGGTCGTTCGCTCTACCCGCTGCTGGAGGGCACCGTCGCCGGTGACCCGGCGGGTGCGCTGCGGCTGTACCAGTACGACCTGACCGCCGGCCGGTACACCGACAACTGGTGGACCTACCAGCTCGACTCGCCCGGCAACGCCATCGGTGACGCGATCAGCGTCGACAACAACCGGATGCTGATCATCGAGCGGGACAACGGCGAGGGTGCCTCCGCCCTGTTCAAGAAGATCTACCTGATCGACCGGCGGGACCGGGACCGGGACGGCAAGGTCGACAAGACCCTCGTCGCGGACCTGCTCAACATCAACAATCCGCACAACATCGGCGGCTTCGGGCCGGTGTTCCGGTTCCCGTTCACCACCATCGAGGGCCTGGTCATCCTGGACGACCGGACGCTCGGTGTGCTCAACGACAACAACTTCCCGTCGTCGAACGGGCGTACGCCTGGCAAGCCTGACAACAACGAGTTCATCACCATCCGGTTGAGCGCGAACCTCGACGCGGACAAGCGCGTACTGCCGTAACCACCGGACGATCCGAAGGTGCCCCGGCCCGCGAGTTGCGGACCGGGGCACCTTGCCGTCGGCGGTCGGGGGGAGCCGGGCCGACGGTGGTCGTACCGGAAGGCTCAGCCGAGCAGGGTGACCTTGCCGTTGTCGAGGTCGTAGCGGGCACCGACGACGCCGAGGGCGCCCTCGTGGACCTTCTCCCGGACGATCTCGCTCTGGTCGAACAGGGCCTGCACCTGGGCCAGGACGTTGGCCTTCACCGCGGCCTCGACCACGTCACCGGGGCCGCCCACCAGGGGCTCGACCACCGGGCGCAGCGCCTCGACGATGGTGCCGATGTGGCCGGGGGCCGCACCGCCGGTCTCGATCGCGTTGATGGTGGCGGAGATGGCGCCGCACCGCTCGTGGCCGACGACCACGATCAGCGGGACGCCGAACTCCTCGATCGCGAACTCGATGCTGCCGAGCAGCAGGTCGTCCACGATGTTGCCGGCGACCCGGTTGTCGAACAGGTCACCCAGGCCCTGGTCGAACAGGATCTCCGGGGAGACGCGGGAGTCGGCGCAGCCGAGGGTGATCGCGAACGGGTGCTGTCCGCTGGCCAGTTCGTGCAGGTCCTTCAGGGACTGGTGCGGGTGCCGGGCCTGGCCCTTGTAGAAGCGCTTGTTGCCGGCGATGAGCCGGTTCAGGGCGGTGGTGGGGGTGGGTGCGGGGGGCTCGGTCGGGTGGGCCGAAGCCGGGCTGGCGAGTCCGAGGACGCCGGCCACGCCGGCGGCGGTGAGACCACCGGCGGCGAGCACCGAGCGGCGGGACACGGTCTGCGAAGACAAGGGGTGTCTCCTCGTGGTGGGAACGAACGGGGAAGAGGAAGGGCTCTCGCCGGCGGGTGACCCGTGACCCGGCGAGGACCCCGCAGATACTGCGCCCACCGGCCGACCTCGCGAAACCCCGATTTCGTACGGCCGAGCAAGTCGATCGAGGCGACCTGCGCAAAGACGCCCAGTCAGAAACCTGACAGTGATCTGGACGACGACCGGACGGCACCGGCGAGTGCCGTCGTCGATGCCGTCGGTGATCAGATCAGGCCGGCGAGCTTGTAGAGGACCAGCGAACCGGCCACCGCCACGTTGAGGCTCAGACCGCTGCCGACCATCGGGATCTCGACAACCGCGTCGAGGGTGTCCAGGGCTTCGGCCGGAATTCCGGTCGACTCGTGACCGAGGAGCATCACCGTACGGCGCCGGGCGGTGGGCAGGTCCGCGAGCCGGACCGCCTCCTCGGCCAACTCCACGCCGAGGATGTGCGCGCCGCGGGCCCGTTCGGCGGCCAACCAGCGCAGCGGATCGCCGACCCGGTGCACACAGGTCGGGCGGCGCAGGGTGTTGCCCCTGTCCATCGCCCGGTCCACCCACCCGAACGGCGGTACGGCCAGGCACGCGCCGACCGCGTCGCAGGTGCGCAACAGGGTGCCGAGGTTCGCCTCGTGCATTGGCCAGAGCGGGGCCGCGATCAGATGCCCCCAGCAGCGGTGGGCTCGGGGACGGCGGACGGCACGCAGGTCGGTACGGGAGCGGATCCGGACGCTCGGCCGGTTCTCCGGCCTCATCCGACGGTGGCGGACCCGCCACTTCGGTTGTCGTTCACATGGGACGTGCTTCGCGGCGCACGCGGGCCATCGACGGGGATACCGAGTCGAGCATAGCGGGCCGCGAGCCGGCACGCCCCTCCCGGCCGGTGCCGGTGCCGGTGCCGGTTCCGGTTCCGGACGGGTCGCGGGCAGCGGCCGGGCATCGGTTACCCTCGTCCGGTGTCCGGGGCGGATAGTCGGTCGGCCGGTGTCCGCGCGGTTGCCGTACTCGGTGTGCTGCTACTGCTGGTGGCGGCGGTCGCCGGACAGGCGCTCGTCCGGCCCGGCCCGCCTCGGGCGGAGGTCGAGGCGGCGCCGGGGGTGCGGGCGTTCTGCCCGGAGGCGGGCCGGGGGCCATGCGCCGAGCTGGGCGGGTTGGATGGTGCCGTCGACCGCCACGATCCGGACCTGCCCTCGGCGCCGCCCGAGCAGGTTCCGTTCGGGGTGCTGCAACTCAACCTCTGCAACAGCGGTTTCGCCGGCTGTTACGCGGCACTCAACAACGGTAGGGCGGTCGAGGAGGCGTACGCGACGATCACGGCGCTGCGCCCGCAGGTCGTGACCCTCAACGAGATCTGTCGCGACGACGTGGCAACCACACTGCACCCGGCGATGGTCCGCAACTTCCCGGACGACCGGGTCTTCTGGGCGTTCCAGCCGGCTGGTGACCTGCCCGACGGTTCGCGGCCCTACCGGTGCCGCAACGGCGACGAGTACGGCATCGGGATCCTCGGCCGGGTACCGGCGGCGCACAGCGATGGCGTGTCGGTGTTCAACGGCCTCTACCCGGACCAGGGCGGCTACCCGGACGAGATGCGGGTATGGCTCTGCGTCGCCGCTCCGGGTGTCTACTACGCCTGCACGACGCATCTGACGTACATCTCGCCGTCGATCGCGATGCGGCAGTGCCGACGACTGCTGGACGTCGAGCTGCCTGCGATGCGGGCAACGGTCGGATCGATCGCCCCGGTGGTGGTGGCGGGTGACTTCAACCTCGCCTCCGGCGGCTCCCCGGACGTCCGGGACTGCGTTCCCGCCGGCTACCACCACACCGGCGACGGCGGCGTCCAACAGCTCATGACCAGCACCGATCTCGGCATGCCGAAGCCGAGTGCGCATCCGATGCGACACACCGACCACCCCGGCTGGTTCGCCGGCTTCCACCCCTGACCACTCAGGCGTCCGTCACCGGGCTGCTCGGGCGTCCGTCACCGGGCTGCTCAGGCGTCCGCCGCCGGGCCTCGGTCCAGGTCCTCCGGGGTGCCGCGGTCGCCGTGGTTGTCGCCCCCGGCGACGCTCGCGTCGGGATCCTGGTCGGTCCCGGAGTCACCCCCGGATCGGCGCTGGTTCACCTCTTCCGCCGCGCCGAGGCCCGCCACAACCAGGGTCAGCAGCCCGAGTCCGGCCAGCGCCGGCAGCAGGGCAGTCAGCGGCAGCAGGGCCAGGCAGGCGACGCTCGCGCCAGCCCGCCGCCAGGTGATCCTCCGGTGGATCCGCCAGTCGGTGTAGGCGAAGGTGGCGAGGAAGAGGGCGCAACCGCCGAAGAGCAGCCCCGCCTCGCCGCCGTGCAGCGGCTCGACCGGTTCCGACACCACGTGGCCCAGGCCGTCGGCGATCCCGATGATCGCCAGGCTGAACGGCACGTGCCCGTACACCAGGATCGCCCGCCGCAGGGGTGCCTGGTCGTCGGCCCGCTCCAGCGCCGACCGGAAGGCCCGTACGCCGTAGCCGAAGTAACACCACCACAGCGCGCAGACCAGGGCGTACGCGGCGGCTATGGCGGCCACCCGGATGTTCGTCAGCGGTTCGTTCACGGCCACCGCCCCGAGCTGGATCACGGACTCGCCGATCACGAGCATGATCAGCAGCCCGTAGCGGTGCGCGTAGTGCCGTGACTGCACCCGGATCCTCCCCACCGTCATCCGGGCCAACAAGGGACTCGACACGTCGATGCAGGCGGCGACCGCCCAGAGCACGATCCGGGCCGCACCCTCCAGGGCGGCGCCGGTCAGCAGCAGCGGGGCGGTCACCAGGACCACCCCGTGCGGGCCGAGGAAGAAGGCCCGCCACCGAGGTCGGCTACGCAACGTCACGAGACCGAGCAGGATGCGGCCGGACAGGGCGAGGCAGACGAAGGACAGGCCACGTTCGCCGTACGCCTCGGGGATGGTCATGGCCAGCAGCAGGCTGTCGAAGCCGAGGGCGAGGATCACCGCCCGGCCCCGGGCCATGCCGACGTCCTGCTGGTCGGTGTAGAGGACGACGCCGCCCCAGACCCAGTAGACGGTGATGAAGAGGATCAGGACCTTGCCGATCCCCGCCCAACTGTGCTCGTCATGCAGCAGGTGGGAGAACTGGGTGATGGCGAAGACGAAGGCCAGGTCGAAGAAGAGCTCCTCCCAGGTCACCCACTTCTCCGCCGGCCGGCGCCCCACCGCCACACCATACCGAGGCTCCGACCAGCGCAGACCCGCTTCGGGCCCGGTCGATCCTCATTCGCTCAGGGCGCCTCGATGCCGCCGTCGGGGCGGCGCACCCGCGCCGACCAGCGTTCGTGCTGGAGGGTGACCGGCGGATACTTCGCGGCGGCCCGCTCGTCCAGCTCGATTCCCCAACCCGGCGCGTCGTTCGGGTAGAGGTAGCCGTCGCGGGTGACCAGGGTGCCGGGAAAGACCTCCCGGGCGGCGTCGTTGTACTCGTGCCCCTCCTGGATACCGAACGCGGGCGTGGTGACGTCGAGCGCCACGTTCGCCGCCGCACCGATCGGGGAGACGTCGGCCGGCGCGTGCCAGGCGGTCTTCACCCCGGTCAGCTCGCAGAGCGCCACCAGCTTCCGGGTGGGGGTCAGCCCACCGACCGCGGTGATGTGCAACCGGAGCAGGTCCACCCCGCCGCCGAGGACCAGCCGGGTGGCGTCCGCGACCGAACTGACCTGCTCACCGACCGCGATCGGCACCGGTGAGTCGGCGCGGACCTGCGGCAGCCGGTCGTACTCCTCGGGCGCGACGACGTCCTCCAGGAAGAACAACCGGTACGGCTCCAGCGCGCGGGCCAGCAGCACCACCTGCTTCGGCGTGAGTCGGCTGTGTACGTCGTGCAGCAGCTCGACCTCCTCGCCCAGCTCGGCACGGGCGGCGGCGAACAGGGCCGGGGTGGTCCGCAGGTACTGCTGGACGTCCCAGCCGTCCGGGTACGGCTGCCCCGGATACCCACCGCCGACCGCCGGAGCGCCGTACGCGCCCAGGCCCGGCTGACCCACCTGGAGACGGATGTGTCGGTAACCGGCCGCCATGAACTCCCGCGCCTGCTCCAGGGTTTCCGCCACGGTCGCGCCACCCGCGTGGATGTAAGACTGGGCGGCGGTGCGTACCCGCCCGCCGAGCAGTTCGTAGACCGGCATCCCCGCCCGCTTGCCGGCGATGTCCCACAGGGCCAGGTCCACCCCGGCGAGCGCGTTGTTCGTCACCGGACCGTTTCGCCAGTACGACGAGAAGTGGACCATCCGGAAGATGTCCTCGATGTCGGCCGGGTGCCGGCCGATCAGCATCGGGGCCACGTGCTGTTCGATGGTGGCGACGACGGCGGTGAAGCGCTGGGTGAAGGTGGCGCAGCCGAGCCCGTACAGGCCGGGTTCGTTGGTGTCGATCCGGACCACCACCAGCGGCGGGCCCTCGGGCGCGGTGACGATCGCCCGTACCCGGGTGATCCGCAGGCCGTCCCGGGCCGGCCAGGGCGCCTGGGTCTCGGGCAGTACGGGCAGTTCGGCCTCGGTCATCGATCCTCTTCGGCTCGTACGGGCACGCCGATCAGCCGGCGGTGCGGTGGGGGTGCCCGGTCAGGGCAGGGGTGCCGGGTCGGCGACGAACCGGTGTTCCGCCTCGAAGCCCAGGACGTCGCGGGCGGCCTGGACGTCGATCGCCGAGGTCCGTCCGGGCAGTTTCGCCCGCCGGGGCACGTCGGGGTGGTACCGGTCGAGCAGTTCCTCGGTCGGGAACGGGGCGAGGATGTCGTCGGCGGCGACGAAGAGCACGTGCGCTCCCGGCCCCGGCCGGGTCAGCCCGAGCCAGCAGGCCCGCGCGGCGTCGCGTACGTCGAGGTAGCTCCAGAGATCCTTTGCGCCGGAGCCCGGGTCCTGGGCGAACTCGGCGGCCCGGCGGGCCAGCCGGTCGTCGTGCTGGCCGACGAAAGGCAGCCGGAGCGCGACGACGCTGCCACCGTGGCGGTGGGCCATCATCTCGGCGGTCGCCTCGTCGGTCTGCTTGCTCAGCGCGTACGCGTCGGTCACCTGCAACGGCAGCCGCTCGTCGACCGGCACGTACGCGGGATGCAGGTCGACGTCGGCCCAGGGCAGGCCGGTGACGGAGAAGCTGGACGCGATCACCGCGCGCCGTACCCCGGCCCGGCCGGCCTCCTCCAGCACGGCGAAGGTCGCCCGGGTGTTGCGGGTGAAGACCGCCTGCGCGGTGTCCAGGTGCGGCGCCGGGATCGCGGCCAGGTGCACCACGGCGTCCACTCCCGCCAGCGCGGCGCGGACGATCTCCGGATCTCCGGCGTCGCCGACCACCACCCGGTTCGCGGCCAGGTCGTCGGCGGCCTCCAGGACGAGTGCGGTCGCAGGTACTCCCCGGTCGGCGAGGTCGGCCAGGACCGCGCGGCCGATCAGTCCGGCGGCGCCGGTCACCAGGACCCGTTGCGGAACTGCACTGGTCACGTCTGTGGTGCCTTTCGCTGGGCGGTGCGGTCCCGGTTCCACCGTGGAGCGGGCCGAGCGGTCGGGATCGGGGCGGGGACTATTCTCCGCCCCTCGGCTCGATGCCGAGCGCGTGGCACGCTTCCCGGTACATCCGGACCACCTCCCGGCGTACCTCGGCGCGTTCGGTCAGCCGATCCCGGAACGGGATCCGGACCGGCACGATGATGCCGTCGACGGCGGCGTCGAACTCGATGCCGTCGGCGTCCAGGCCGCTGACCCGAGCACCGGTCGCGGCCGGTTGGCCGCCGAGGGTACGGCAGATGAGCAGCGAGTCGTCGGCGTGGTCGTCGTTCATGTGCCGCCCGATCGCGGCGAC
The DNA here is from genome assembly GCF_053601675.1 of Micromonospora sp. NPDC004704. NCBI lineage: Bacteria > Bacillati > Actinomycetota > Actinomycetes > Micromonosporales > Micromonosporaceae > Micromonospora > Micromonospora sp. NPDC004704. The sequence continues at coordinate 278,844 of NZ_JBSGCD010000006.1, forward strand.
CACCTCCGGGCTGAAGACGTCCGTGTCGCTCATGCCGCCGTCCCGTCGGTCGCGGCGAGCCGGCGGGCGGCGAGTTCGGCGAGCAGGGCGGCCCCGTCGGCGAGGACGCTGTCGTCGAACGCGGCACGGGGGGAGTGATTGCTCGGTGCGGTCTTCGGGTCGTCGCCGGCGCAGGCGCCGAGGAAGACGTACGCGCCCGGCACCAGGTCCAGTACGCGGGAGAAGTCCTCGGAGCCGGTCATCGGGTTGGTCAGATCCTCGAACCGCTCCGGCCCGAACACGTCCCGTACGGTCGCGGCCGCGAACTCGTGCTCGGTGACGTCGTTGACCGTCGCCGGGTACTCCTGCTCGAACCGGACCTCGACCCGCATCCCGTGCGCGGCGGCAATGTGCTCACAGAGCGCGACCGCGTACTCGCCCGCCTGCGCGTTCGTGGCGGAGGAGAAGCTCCGTACGGTCGCCTCGAAGTTCGCGTCGTCCGGGATGATGTTGCGCCGGGTGCCGGCCTGGAACACCCCGACGGTCAGCACCACCGGGTCGAACACGTCGAACCGTCGGGTGACCATGGCCTGCAACGCGGTGACCATCTCGGCGGCGACCGGGATCGGGTCGAGCGTGTGGTGCGGGGTGGAGCCGTGCCCACCGGCGCCGACGACCCGGACGAACAGTCCGGCGGAGGCGGCCATCAGCGGACCGGGCCGGGAGGAGAAGACACCCCGGTCGAGGGTGCCGGAGAGCACGTGCAGCCCGTATGCGGCGGTGACCGGCCGGCCGGCGGCGCTCAGCACCCCCTCGGAGATCATGTGGCTGGCGCCGTCGAACCCCTCCTCGCCGGGCTGGAACATGAACACCACGTCGCCGGCCAGTTCGTCGCGTCGGGCGCTGAGCAGCCGGGCGGCCCCGACCAGTCCGGCGGTGTGCAGGTCGTGGCCGCAGGCGTGCATGACCCCGTCGTGCCGGGAGGTGTAGGGCAGGCCGGTGTCCTCGGCGACCGGTAGGGCGTCCATGTCACCCCGGAGCAGCACCGCCGGGCCGGGTCGACCGCCGCGCAGCACCGCGGTGATCGAGGTCAGGTCGGTCCCGGTGCTGATCTCCAGCGGCAGCGGGGCGAGCGCGGCGAGCACCCGTTCCTGGGTCCGCGGCAGGTGCAGACCGATCTCCGGGATCTGGTGCAGCTCCCGGCGCAGTGCCGCCAACTCGTCCTGCATTGTCGCGGCGTCCTCGCGCAGCCCCATCTTCTCCCCATCTCCGCCGCCGACGGGCACCGGTCCGACGGGTGCGCCGGTGCCGGGCAGCTCACCGGTCGAATCCTAACGACCTTGGAGCGCGATTTGCCCGTGCCGATCAACGGAGCTTGCGCACACGGCTGTCGTCACCGGTGCTGGCGGCGCCACGCGGTTTCCCGGGCCTCGCTCGCCAGACGCTCCTCCAGCACGGCTTCCCGGATGCTGCGCCGGGAGCCGGCGAGCAGGACGAGTTCGCTGCCGACCAGCGCGACGCTGACCGCGGCCAGCAGCCCCAGCGCCAACAGGCCCGGTACCTGGATGGCGAGCGGGATCAGCGCGGAGGTCAGCACGACGGCACCGACCCGGGTCCAGGTCACCGTGCCGAGCATGCGCAACTGGAAGCCGAGGTGGCCCAGCAGGTAGAGGATCATGCCGCCGTACAGCAGGGTGACGGCGATCGGATGCATCGGGCCGTGCGAGACCTTCGGGTCGCCGATGTGCTTGAGCGCCTCCTTGCCGCCGAGCGACAGCAGCATCAACCCGGCGATCATCGGCAGGTGCAGGTAGATGTAGGCGTCCCGGGCGAGTATCACCCGTTGGAGCCCGTGCGCGGCGTGCAGCGCCTGCTCGGCGGCGAGCGCCACGATGTCGAAGTACGCCCACCAGAGTGCGGCGGTCACCACGATGCCGAGGACCGCGGCGATGACCAGCGGCCAGGTGATCGGGTGGGGGAGTTGGGTGCCGCCCACCCCGACCGAGATGATCAGCTCGCCGAACGCGACCAGCAGGATCAGGGAGAACCGTTCGGCCCAGTGGTCGGCCGAGGCGATCCGCCAGCCGCGCGGGGCGCCCAGGTAGCCGGACCCGTACTCGGCCACGATGGCGAGCATCCAGAAGCCGATCTGGGTCCAGGTACGGGCCGACCCTTCCGGCAGGTGCGGGGGGACCAGGGCGGCGAGCAGCAGGAACGCGGTGGAGACCACGATCGTCAGGCTCACCCGGGAGAGCTGAGCACGCAGCAGCGGCTGGTCGACGACGACGTGCCACTGCAACACCACGAACAGGATCCGGATCACGAAGTAACAGCAGGCGAAGACGAGTGGCCCGGACAGGCCGCCGGGGATGTCGACGAAGGCCTCCGAAATGGTCAGCGCCACCACGAAGATCGCGGCCATGACCGTGAACAGCACCGCCGGCACCATTCCCTCGCTGGCCCGGATCGAGTTGCCGGCCCAGGCGTAGGCGATCCAGCACCACCAGAGCAGCGAGATGATCAGCAGGGCGTGCAGCAGTCCGATGCCGGTGAGGTTGTCGGTGGTCGCCCGGGCGATGTTGAAGAAGGCGTAGACGAAGACCAGGTCGAAGAAGAGTTCCAGGCGGTTGACCCGGGTGCCCTCCCCGGCGGCCCGGATCCGCAGCGGTCGCCGCGCCTCTTTCTTGCCCACCCCGCGAGTCTGGCAGCCTGTACGCCCCGAATATGGCGTCTTGCCCGACTCACCACGAGCCGACCTCGCTTACGTGCCAACCTGGCCCACGAGCGGACCCGGGTTACCGGCCGACCCTGCTACGAGCCGGCCTCGGTGGGGAGCAGGTGGCGTACCTGCGGGGGTCCGTCGGCGAGCGCCACCGCCCGCCGCTCCGCCTCCCGGTCCGTACCGGTCAACCGGCCGCCGTGCTGACGCAGGTGCTCGTCCCAGGAGGGGAGCTGGTAGACCTCGACGAAACACGCCGGGGACTCGCCCTCGCGGTACAGGCCCCACCGGGTCGCACCGGTACGCTGCCGCGAGCCCCGTACCAGCTCCATCGCGTCGACGAACTCCGCCTCGTGCTCGGCCCGCACCACGTACGTCACCAGGACCACCACCGGTCCGATCCGCGGATCGGGTTCGTGGGTCAGCCGCAGAGCCGGCCAGTACGCCTCCGGGTCCTGGTTGTTGCCGCGCAGGTCCGGCAGGGGCCACAGCCGTACCGTCACCGCGCCGAGCACCATCAGCACCGCCGCGGCGAGGTGCGCGACGACCAGTCCGGCCATGTCGCCGACCACACCCCAGGCCAGGGCGCCGACCGCCTGCCCGCCGGCGAAGACCACCTGGTAGACCGCGAGCCCTCGGGCGCGTACCCAGCCGGGCAGGTAGAGCTGGATCTCCGCGTTCAGGTTCGACAGCACGGTCACCCAGGCCAGCCCGGCCGGGACCAGCGCGATCAGCACCACCGGGAGGCTCGACACGAGCGCCACCACGACCAGCGCCAGGCCGTAGAGCAGGCCGGCGGTGAGCAGGAACTGGCCGGCGGTCAGGTGTACCCGTACCCAGGGCAGGATCAGGCCACCGGCGATCGCGCCGACACCGAGGGCGGCGAGGAGCACCCCGTACCCGCTGGAGTTCAGGTGCAGTTGCCGGTTGGCCACCAGCGGCAGCAGCGCCCACAACGCGCTGCCGGGTACGAGGAACAGCAGCGCCCGCAACAGCAGTCGGCGGACCACGGGGGAGTGGCGGACGAACCGGCCACCGGCGCGCAGGGCGGCGGTGAACCGCTCCGGTACCTCGACCGCGCGTGCGTGGTCCGTACGCCAGCGCAGCAGCGCGAACCCGAAGACGAGTACGGTGATCGCGTTGATCGCGAAGACCGGCGCCACACCCGCTCGGGCGATCAGCAGTCCGGCGATGGCCGGGCCGATCGACCGGGCCGCGTTGACGCTGATCGAGCCGAGTGCCGAGGCGGACTGCAACTGGTTGCGGGGCACCAGTTCGGGGATGATCGCCGCCCAGCACGGCAGCGTCAGCGCCTGCCCGACGCCGATCGCGAAGGTGAGGGTGAGCAGCAGTGCCGGCGGCATCCGGCCGGTCGCGGTCAGGACGGTCAGCAGCAGGCCGACCGCGGCGAGGTAGACCTGCACCGCGATCAGCAGGTGGCGCCGGTCGAACGCGTCGGCCAGCGCCCCCGCCGGCAGCGCCAGCAGCAGGATCGGCAGCATGCTCGCCGTCTGTACGAGCGAGACCAGGGTCGAGGCGTTGCGTTCGTCGATCAGCAGCCACTGCGCGCCGACGGTCTGCATCCAGGTGCCGATGTTCGCGGCGAGCAGCGCCAGCCAGAGGTTGCGGTACGCGGCACCGCGCAGCGGTGCCCAGGCCGAGGTGGACGGCTCGGCGGTCGCGGGTCCGGCGCTTACCACCTGCCGTCGGCGCGGAGGACTTCCTGGCCCGAGAGGTACAACTCGTCGGGTTCCAGGAGCAACAGCCGTACGACTTCCCGGGCCACCTGCTCCGGCTCGGCGTAGATCTCGTCGAGGAACTCGGCGCCGACCCGTTCCTGGAGCCTGGTGTGCATCGGGCCGGGGTGGATCTGCATCACCTTGATGCCGTCGCTTCCCTCGGCCTGGGCGAGTGACTCCACCAGGCTCTTGCCGAAGTTCTTGCCGGCCCGGTAGACGGGGATGCCGGGGCGGGGTTTGTCGACCGCCATCGCACCGATGTAGACGATGTTGCCCCGCCCCCGCTCGCGCATCCGGATCAGCGCCTCGCGCAGCAGGTACGCCGTGCCCAGCACGTTCACGTCGATGACCGTGCGCAGCGCTTCCGGTGACATCTCCTCCAGCGACCCGCCGGCCCACATGCTCGCGCAGTGCGCCAACCCGTCGAGCGCCCCGTACCGCCGGGTCACCTCGTCGAGCGCGTGCGCCACCTGGTCGTACGAGGAGACGTCGCAGGTCGCGCCGGCACACTCGAGCTCGCTGGTGGTGGCGGCGACCTCGTCGGCGACGTTGCCGAGCACGAACACCCGGTGGTCGGTGGTGAGCTTGCGGGCGACCTCCAACCCGAGACCGCTGGTGCCGCCGGCCACGACGAACGTCCTGGCGCCCATGCACCCTCCAGCCCTGGTCACGGTGGTGCCCCGTCTCCAGACCCTGCCATCGGAGTGCCCGGTCGTAGGCATCCGATCGGATATGTCGCCCGATCGGGGGCGCTGAGCTATCCGGCTAGGCGGTCGACCGCCCGTACCACCGCACCCGCGCCGTCCTCGGCGGCCAGGCGGGCCGCGACCACGCGGGCCCGGTCGGCGAAGGCCGGGTCGGTGACCGCGGCGCGGATCGCGGTGGCCAGCCGGGCCTGGTCGAGTCGCCCGGCCGGCACGGTGTCCGGGCTGACCCCGAGTACGGCGAGCCGGGCCGCCCAGAACGGCTGGTCGGCCATCATCGGGATCGGGATCGCCGGCACCCCGGCCCGGAGCCCGGCCGCGGTGGTCCCGCAGCCGGCGTGGTGCACGAGGGCGGCCATCCGGGGAAAGAGCCAGGGGTGCGGCGCCTCTCCGATGGTGATCACGTCGTCGGTCACCGCCCGGACGGGTTGCGCCCCACCGTCGACCTGGATCACCCCGCGTACGCCGGCCCGGCGCAGCGCGGCCGTGATCAGCGTACGGAACCGCTCGTCGCCGCCGACCATGCTGCCGAAGCCGACGTAGACCGGGGGCGGTCCGGCGTCGAGGAAGTCGACCAGGATCGGCGGTGGCCGCCAGCCGGGTGACTCCGCCGGCCACCAGTAGCCGACGACCTCCAGGCCGGGCCGCCAGTCCGCCGGTCGGGGCAGCACGCTGGGGCTGAAGCCGTGCTGGATCGGCCATCCGCGCGCCGTCGCGGCCTCGAGCAGGGTGTGCAGCCTGGTCGGGGGGAGGCCCAACCGGGTCCGCAGCCGCCGGGAGGCGTTCGCGTAGACCCGTCGGGCGATCACCTGTGCCAGCCGTGCGGCGTTCCGGTTGCCCCACCCACCCAGCGACCGTGCGCCGAGCACCATTGGCGGGAACTCCCGGGTCGGCTGGAGCGGTTGCAGGAACGCCCCCATGCTCGGCACCCCGTGCCGCTCGGCCACCGAGTAACCCAGCGGGGCCGTGGTGGTCGAGCAGAGCAGGAGGTCCACCCCGGGTTCGGCGGCGACCTGGATGCCGTCGCCGAGTTCGTCGACGAACCGGGTGCCCAGCCGGACGAACCCGGCCAGGCTCCGGGCTTCGGCGCCGAAGCGGTGCCGCCGCCGGCCGCCCGCCGCCCGCAGCGCCGCCAGATCGCCGGGAAGCGGCGCGAAGTCCAGGCCGCAGCCGGTCACCAGGGCGGCGAACGAGGGCTGCGCGGCCACCGTGACCCGGTGCCCGGCCGCTTGCAGCCGGGCACCCAGCCCGGTGTACGGCGCCACGTCACCGCGTGATCCGGCGGTGACGATCAGCACCCGCATCGGTGCGCCGCGACCCTGTGCAGCATGTCGCGAGCCTCGCACGCGGGCGCCGGTGCGTCCGCCGGGTACGGAAATTGCGGCATTCGACGGTGTGACCGTCCGGTGCCCGACCGGCCCGCTGGGTCTCGGCCGCTGACCACGTGGTCGGCACGACGGCCGACGTCATCTAGGGTTGCCGGAGACTTGGCAGACAGGCTCTACCTCTCCTTCAGGATGAAACTTCATGGTGAACCCCGCGATCCTGACCGTCGACGACGATCCCGCGGTGTCGCGCGCCGTGGCTCGTGACATCCGGCGGCGCTACGGCGACCGGTACCGGGTGGTGCGGGCCGACTCCGGCGACGCGGCACTGGACGCGCTCCGGGAGCTCAAGCTCCGGGGCGAGCAGGTTGCCGTGCTCCTCGCGGACTACCGGATGCCGCAGATGAACGGCATCCAGTTCCTCGAAGCGGCGATGGACCTCTTTCCGCAGGCCCGCCGGGTGCTGCTGACCGCGTACGCGGACACCGACGCGGCCATCGACGCGATCAACGTGGTCGACCTCGACCACTACCTGCTCAAGCCCTGGGACCCGCCGGAGGAGAAGCTCTACCCGGTGCTCGACAACCTGATCGAGGCTTGGTTGGCCACGCCGGACGCCACGACCACCGAGACCCGGGTGATCGGGCACCGCTGGTCCGCGCCGTCGTTCGCGATGCGGGACTTCCTGGCCCGCAACCTGGTGCCGTTCCGGTGGCTGCTCGCCGACGAACCGGAGGGCGAGCGGTTGCTGGCCGCCGCCCACCTCACCGCCGCCGACGTGCCGGTGGTGATCACCCCGGAGGGCAAGGTGCTCGCCTCGCCGACCGAGGCCGACCTGGCCGGCCACGTCGGCCTGAGCACCACACCGGCATCCGACTTCTACGACGTGATCGTGGTCGGCGCCGGTCCGGCCGGACTGGGCGCCGCGGTCTACGCCGCCTCCGAGGGCCTGCGTACGGTCCTGGTCGAGCAGCGGGCCACCGGCGGGCAGGCGGGGCAGAGCAGCCGGATCGAGAACTACCTCGGCTTCCCGGAGGGGGTGTCCGGGGCGCAGTTGACCGACCGGGCCCGTCGGCAGGCGCTGAAGTTCGGCGCGGAGATCCTCAGCACCCGTGAGGTCGTCGGCCTGGAGGCGGCCGGCACCGCCCGCCTGCTCCGGTTCGGCGACGGGACCTCGCTCGCCGCGCACTCCGCGGTGCTGGCCACCGGCGTCTCCTACCGGATGCTCGACGCCCCCGGACTGGCCGAGTTGACCGGTCGGGGCGTCTTCTACGGCTCCGCCGCTACCGAGGCGCCCAGTTGCAGCGGCGAGGAGGTCTACATCGTCGGCGGCGCGAACTCGGCCGGCCAGGCGGCGCTGCACTTCGCCCGGTACGCCCACCGGGTCAACATCGTCATCCGTGGCGACAGCCTGGCGGCGTCGATGTCCCGGTACCTGATCGAGCAGGTCGAACGGACGCCCAACATCACCGTGCACCCGAACACCGAGGTGGTCGGCGGTTCGGGCGAGGAGCACCTGGAGCGGCTGACGCTCTGCCAGCGGCGTACCGGCAGCACGCGTACGGTCGACACCTCCTGGTTGTTCATCTTCATCGGGGCCGAGCCCCGGACGAACTGGCTCGACGGGGTGGTCTCCCGCGACGAGCGGGGCTTCATCGTGACCGGCCCGGCGTTGTTGCGTGACGGGCAGCGGCCGGCCGGCTGGTCGTTGCCCCGGGACCCGTACCACCTCGAGTCGAGCCTGCCGGGGGTGTTCGCCGCCGGTGACGTACGGGCCGACTCGGTGAAGCGGGTCGCCTCGGCGGTCGGCGAGGGCGCGATGGCGGTCACCGTGGTACACCGGTATCTGGAGGCGCAATGAGTGACCAGGGGACCGACCGGCTGGACCGGGAGCAGTTACGCACCCTGTTCCTGTTCGAGGCGCTGACCGACGAGCAGCTCGACTGGCTCGCCGAGCAGGGCCGGGTGGAGCGGCGGGAGGCGGAGACCTGCATTTTCGCCGAGGGCGAGCTGGCGACCTGCTTCTACGTCCTGCTCAGCGGCACCGTGATGCAGTCCGGCCGGGTACGCGGCGAGGAGGTCGAGGTCATCCGGACCAGCCAGCGGGGCGTCTACGGCGGGGCGATCCGGGCGTACATGCCCGACGACCCCGACCAGCGGTACGCCAACACGCTGCGGGCGATCTCCGACTGCGAGCTGTTCGTGCTGCCGGCGGAGGTGTTCGCCAAGGCGATGCGGAAGTGGTTCCCGATGGCGGTGCACCTGCTGGAGGGGCTGTTCTACGGCATGCGGCGGACCCAGTCGCTGCTCGGTGAGCGGGAGCGGTTGCTGGCCCTGGGTGCGCTCTCCGCCGGGCTGACCCACGAGCTGAACAATCCCGCCGCGGCGGCCGTACGGGCCACGTCGACGCTTCGTGGCCACGTCACCGGGATGCGGCACAAGCTCGCCATGATCGCCGACGGTCGCCTCGACGGCACCCGGCTGCACGACCTGGTCGAGTTGCAGGACGACGCGGTCAAGCGGGCCGCGACCGCCCCCGAACTCTCGGCGCTGGATGCCAGCGACGCCGAGGACACGCTGACCGACTGGCTCGACGAGCACCACTTCGCCGACGGCTGGCGGCTGGCTCCGACCCTGGTCGCCGGCGGCATCGACACCGACTGGCTGGACCAGGTCGCGCTCGCCGTCGGCGACGAGAACCTCGACCCGGCCGTCCGGTGGCTGACGTACACGGTCGAGACCGAGCAGCTCATGCGGGAGATCGACGACGCGGTCGGGCGGATTTCCGGCCTGGTCGGCGCGGCGAAGCAGTACACCCAGTTGGACCGGGCGCCGTACCAGACGGTGGACGTACGCGACCTGCTCAACGCGACTCTGACGATCATGAAGGCGAAGATCCCGGCGGGGGTCCGCAAGGAGAAGCACTACGACCCGAACCTGCCCGCCATCCCCGCGTACGCGGCGGAGCTGAACCAGGTCTGGACCAACCTGATCGACAACGCGCTCGGCGCGATGGGCGACAGCGGCACCCTTTCGGTGCGTACCAGCCGCGAGGGCGACATGTTGGTGGTCGAGATCGGTGACACCGGGCCGGGTATCCCGGACGCGATCCGGGACCGGATCTTCGAGCCGTTCTTCACCACCAAGCCGGTGGGTGAGGGGACCGGTCTGGGGCTGGACATCTCGTACCGGATCGTGGTCACCAAGCACCGGGGGGACATCCGGGTCTCCTCGACGCCGGGCGACACCCGGTTCCGGGTCTACCTGCCGATCACCCCGCCGCCGGTGGTGCTCGCCGACGCGGAGGCGCCCGCCACGGCGTAACCACCCGGTTGTCGGTCTCACGGGATCGGGCCGGTCGGTCGGGAAACGGGTTGTCCGGCCGACTACGGTGCGAAGGGTGGGTAGTGACCGGGAAAAGGTGTTGCGGACGTTTCTCAGGGACGACCGGCTGGTGATGATCCCGGCGAAGGCCGGCAAGCGTCGTGTCCTGCTGGAACACATCGTCACCGCGTTCGAGCCCGGGGTGCGGTTTCCCGAGCGGGAGGTCGACGCGGTGCTCCGGGCGTTCTACGAGACGGACTGGGTCTCGTTGCGGCGTTACCTGATCGCCGAGGGGCTGATGGCCCGCGAGGACGGCTGGTACTGGCGTACCGGCGGCCCGGTCGAGGTGTGACGACCGGGCCGGACGTGGGGAGCCTCAGCTTCCGGTCAGTACCGGCGCCAGCGTCCTGAGCTGGGCCAGTTGCTCACCGACGGTGCCGGCGAGCGGCTGTACGCAGACGTGGTCGGCCCCGGCGTCGTGGTGTGCCCGGATCCGTTCGGCGATCTGTTCCGGTTCGCCCCAGGCCACGATCGCATCGACCAGCTTGTCGCTGCCCCCGTCGGCCAGATCCCGTTCGTCCCAGCCGAGAGCGCGCATGTGGTTGGCGTAGTTCGGCATTGCCAGGTAGCCGGTGGTGAAGACCCGGCCGATCGTCCTGGCCCGGTCCGGGTCGGTGGTGAGCACGACGGTCTGTTCCGGTGCGAGCACCGGGTCGGGGCCGAGGAGCGCGCGGGCCCGGGCGGTGTGCTCGGGGGTGACGAAGTAGGGGTGGGCGCCCTCGGTGCGGGTGCCGGCCAGTTCGAGCATGCCCGACCGCAGCGCGGCGAGCATTCGGGGCGCGGGAGCGGACACCGGACCCTCGTACGGGGTGGCGTCCATGGCGTCGAGGTAGGCGCGCATCGCGGCCAGCGGTTTGCGGTAGTCATGCCCCCGGCTGCAGACGAGCGGGGCGTGACTCACGCCGAGCCCGAGGATGAAGCGGTCGCCGGACGCCTCGGCCAGGGCCTTCGCGCCGTTCGACGCGGCGGTGGCGTCGCGACCCCAGATGTTGACGATGCCGGTGGCGATCATGATCTCTGAGGTGGCGTTGAGCAGGATGCCGGAGTGGACCAGCGCTTCCTTGCTGGCCGGGGTCTCGCCCACCCAGACGGTGCCGTAGCCCAGGTCTTCGAGTTCGCTGACCGCCGCACCGGCGGTAGCCGCCGACTCCAGGCTGAGCCGACTGCTCCAGACCCCGACCCGGCCCATCCGCTGCTTCAACCGGGCGAGATCCACCCCGCCGGGGCGTTCCTGCTGCTGCATCCGACCCTCACCGCCTCACGTCTCCGGTCGTCGACCCCTGCGCGACCGCGAAATTGATCTTAGGGTCCGCGGTCCGTGTCGAGCCGTCGGCGCGACCGGAGGATCGAATTGACAGTCACTCGATTTTGGGAGCTACTATCATTTCGGTTCGTCTCCTACTTTCCCTGGAGTTGGCATGAAGACCCCATCCAGCCGGTGGTGGGCGCTGGCCGCCCTCGCCCTGGCCATGCTCACCATCGGGCTCGACACCACCGTGCTGACCGTGGCGATGCCCACCCTGGCCACCGACCTCGGCGCCACCACGGCCCAACTGCAGTGGTTCAGCAGCGCGTACACCCTGGTGCTGGCGGCGACCCTGCTCCCGGCCGGGGCACTCGGCGACCGGTACGGCCGGCGCCGGCTCCTGCTCGGCGCCCTGTTCCTGTTCGGCGCCGCCTCCGTGCTCTGCGCCTACGCCGGATCCGCCAATGGACTGATCGCCGCCCGCGCGGTGCTCGGACTCGGGGCGGCGATCATGATGCCGCTCTCCATGGCGGTGCTACCGGTGATCTTCACCGACGCCGCCGAACGGGCCCGCGCCCTCACCGTCTGGGTCACCGCGACCGCCATCGGCCTGCCGCTCGGCCCGATCCTCGGCGGCTGGCTGCTCACCCACTTCTGGTGGGGCTCCATCTTCCTGATCAACGTGCCGCTGGTGGTGCTCGGCGTGATCGCGGTTGCCCTGTTCGTACCCGAATCGCGCAGCGACCGGCCCACCCCGCTCGACCTGGTCGGCGTGGCGCTCTCCTCGCTCGGCCTGCTCGGGCTGACCTACGGCTTCATCCGCGCCGGACAGGACGGCTGGGGCGACCCGGGTACGCCGCTCGCCATCGCCGTCGGACTGCTCCTGCTGGTCGGGTTCGTGGCCTGGCAACGCCGTACGCCCCACCCGTTGATCGACCTCGCCCTGTTCCGGAGTCGGGGCTTCACCTGGGGGAGCATCCTCGCCACCGGGGTCAACTTCGCCCTGTTCGGACTTCTGTTCGCGGTGCCGCAGTTCCTCCAGTCGGTCACCGGAGCCACCGCCCTCGGCACCGGCGTCCGGCTGCTGCCGCTGATCGCCGGCCTGCTCGTCGGCACCCGACTCGCCGACCGGCTGGTCCGGACCTTCGCCCCCGGCCCGGTGCTCGCGGTCGGATTCGTGCTGCTCACCATCGGCCTCGCCCTCGGCGCCAACACCGGCACCGACACCGCCTACTGGTACACCGGCACCTGGATCGCCCTCGTCGGCGCGGGCATGGGGGTGGCCCTGCCCACCGCCATGAACGCCGCCCTCGGCGCGCTGTCCACCGAACGGTCCGGATCGGGTTCGGCGCTGATCCAGGCCCTGCGACAGGCAGGCGGCACCATCGGCGTCGCCATCCTCGGCACGATCCTGAGCTCCGGATACCGCTCCGGGCTCGGCGACGAGGTACGGCTGCCGGTCACCGACAGCGTCACCACCGGTGTGGCGGTGGCCCGGCAACTGGGCCGGCCCGACCTGCTCGACACGGTCCGGTCCGCGTACGTGCACGGCATGGACCTGATGCTCTGGACCTGCGCCGGGATCTGCATCGTCGCCGCCATAACAGCGGTGATCGTGCTTCCTCGACGGCGGCCAGCGGTGCGACCCGTGGTGGATGAGCCAGAATCTATGCATGTCGGCTGAACCAGAGACGCTCGGGCTGCGCGAACGCAAGAAGATCCGGACCCGCGCGACGATCCGCGAGCACGCCATGCGGCTCTTCGCCGAGCAGGGCTACGCGGAGACGACGGTCGAGCAGATAGCCGAGGCGGCCGAGGTCTCACCCAGCACCCTGTTCCGGTACTTCCCGTCCAAGGAACGCCTGGTCCTGACCGACGACCTCGACCCCGTCCTGCTGACCTCGTTCGTCGACCAGCCGGCCGACCTTCCGGTACTGACCGCGTTCCGGCGGTCCATCGAGTCGGTGTTCCTCCGCCTGTCGCCGGAGGAGCGCGAGCAGGAGGAGCGGCGGCAACGCCTGATCTATTCGGTGCCGGAGCTGCGGGCGGCTCAGATGGACGAGCTCCTCCGTACCATCGACCTGCTGGGCCAGGCGGTCACCGATCGGCTGGGCGGGGACGCCGACCCGTTCGAGGTACGGGTCTTCGCGGGCGCGCTGGCCGGTGCGGTGCTCGGCACCGTACGCGGCGAGCCGCCCCGGATCTCCGAACTGCTCCGCGCCATCGAAGTGCTGGAATCGGGATTTCCGCTGGTACGGGCGGTCGAGGCCGCCCGTACGAGCGGCTCGGCCTGACCGCCGCGTCAGAGCACCCGGCCGGCGGTGGGTTGGCCTCGGGGGCGACCGTTGGCCCTGGCAGGATCTACCCGGGCAGCACCGGCGACCGACGCGGAGGACGAGCGCGGATGCGCGACGAGACGATCGGGGACTTCCTGGACCGGCTCGCCGACCGGGTCCCGGCACCCGGCGGTGGCGCGACCGCCGCGTTGCACGCCGCCCAGGCTGCCGCGCTGCTCGGCATGGTCGCCCGGTACAGCACGGGGGAGAGGTACGCCGAGCACCGGGACGTCATCGACCGGATCCGGGAGAGCGCCGACGAGCTGCGCGGCACCGCACTCCGGCTCGCCGCCGACGACGCCTCCGCCTTCACCGCGGTCACCGACGCCTACCGGCTGCCCAAGGAGTCCGAGGCGCAGCGGACCGCCCGCTCGCAGGCCATCGCATCCGCCCTGGTCGGTGCGGCACAGCCACCGGCCCGGGTGATCGCGGCCGCCGCGACCCTCATCACGCTGGCGGAGGAGCTGCTGCCGGTCGGCAACCCGAACGTCAGCTCCGACGTGGCCGCCGCCGTCGAGGCCGCCCGCGCCGCCGCCACCACCGCGCGGGTCAACGTCGAGATCAACCTCAGCGGCGTACGCGACGACGCCGCCCGCGCGGAACTCGTCTCCGCCACGGACCGGGTCGACGAGCTGGCCGACCGGGCGGACCGGATCACCGCCGCCGTTCGGGCGGGAATCGCCGGATGAGCGGGCTCCTGCTCGGCGGCCGTGAACTGGCCGCCGCCATCCGCGCCGAGACCGCGCAACGGGCCGCCCTGCTCACCGCCGCCGGCACACCGCCCCAGCTCGCCGTCGTGGTCGCCACCGACGACGAGGCGAGCGCCTGGTACGTACGGTCGATCAGCACCGCGGCGGTGAAGATCGGAATCAGCTGTACGGTGATCGAGCTGGGCGCCGACGCCGACGTCGCGACGATCCGCGCCACCCTGGCCCGGGTCAGCGCCGACGACCTGGTGCACGGCATCATCCTGCAGACCCCGTTGCCCGCCGGGGCGAGACTGGAGGACCTGGCCGGGGCGATTGCCGTGGAGAAGGACGTCGACGGGGCGAACCCGCTCAGCCTTGGCCGGCTCGCGGCCGGGCTGCCCGCGTACCCGCCCGCGACGGCTGCGGCGGTGCTGGCGATCCTCGACCACCACGGTGTCGAGCTGGCCGGGCGGCGGGCTGCCGTGATCGGGCGCTCCACCGTGGTCGGCAAGCCCGTCGCGCATCTGCTGCTGGACCGGCACGCCACGGTGACCGTCTGCCATTCCCGTACGCCCGACCTGGCCGCTGCCACCTCGACGGCCGACATCCTGGTGGCCGCCGTGGGCCGGGCCGGACTGGTCACCGCCGAGCACGTCAAGCGGGGCGCGGTGGTGGTCGACGTCGGCACCAACCCGACCCCGGACGGCGGCCTGGTCGGAGACGTGGACGCGGATTCGGTCGTGGAGCATGCCGGCGGGCTCACCCCGGTGCCCGGCGGCGTCGGTCCGGTGACCACGGCACTGCTGCTGAACCACACCGTACGGGCCGCGGCGGCGCAGGTCGGTTCGGCGTAACCGGCGCCCCGTCCCGCCGGTACGGCGAACGGATCGACGGGAACCCATTGACCGGGTGCTGCCGGGCATGCTCCGATGGTCGGTATCGCCACGGTGTCGGGGGCAACCACGCCGGTCGGCGGAGCCGGATCAGGCACAGGCGGTGGTCGTCGCGTCGAGCGGCGCCCCCGGACCGGGTTTGTGACCAGAGCTCAGCCAACGCCCCGGCACCGCAGGAACACCACCACGCGACACGACCGTGCTGGCGTTCCCCGCCGGGGTCCGACCGGTGATGGGAAGACATGCGAGTTTCTCCGGAAGATGTCGAGCCGGCCACGGCGTCGGCCTGGTGGCGCAACCGCTTCGTCTGGGTTGGCGTCATCCTGTTGGCGGTGTCGGCCACGGTCGTACTCCTGGTCAACACCGCCGGTTCGCAGCCGGCGCCGGCCGACGACCTCAACAGTCAACTCGGCCGCCGCCTGGTCGGGGTGCTCGAACAGCTCGAGCCGGAGCAGCACCAGGGCCACGGCGAGCACGCCCGGGACGTGGCGGCGGAGACGAAGGTCGTCTGCGGGGCACGCGTCTTCGGCTTCGAGCCCGCCGAGGCGACCACCGTCTCCGAGGTACGGACGGCGTACGGTTTCCACCTCTGCGGGGTCGCCGAGCCGAACCGGCCCTGGGACTGGGCGGTCAAGCTCGTCGGGCCGATCGTGGTGGCGATGGGCACCGAGCCGCCGACCGTGCAGGTGGCCGAGGCGACCAACGAGGTCTCGTTCAGCGATCGGGTCGGGCAGCTTTTCCCCGAGCAGTACCAGCAGCAGGCGCGCCAGGAGTCGCTGGGTGAACAGGGAATGCGCGAACTGCGCCAGCGCTACGACCGGGCGGCCGGCCTGTAACGAGCCGCCAACCGTCGGCCTTCCCGACTACTGGGGTGAGTCCGGCATATCCGTCTGATGACTGGATTAGCGGGTTGATGCTGACTGGTTATGACATAGCCCACAGGGGGCCGGCGCCTCGTTGCGTACCGGCGTCGACACCGGGCAGGGTACGAGCCTTACCGCGCTGACCTCGGCGTTTCCGTCTCACCCGCACCGGGAGCTTCCGTGCCCGCCCACCGCCGCCCGCTACCGCCCCCACCCCGGCCCGCGATCGGGGTGCTCGCCGCGATCCTCGTCGGCAGCGTCGGGCTCGGCGTCGCGCTCACCGCCGTCGGTACGGCAAATCCCGATCGGGGACCGCGGACGAACGGTCAGCCCACCCAGGGGCTCGGTCGCGCCGCAACGGCCGGCCTGGCGGTCACGCCGTACGACCCGGTGTCGGCGAGCCCGACCGACATCATCGTGCCGATGAGCCCGGCCTCGGCCGAGACCAGCGTGCCGACGCCGTCGGTGACGGGCTCCGGCGGCACCGGAGCAGCCGGTCCGGTCACGAGCACCGGCGCCGCCTCCCACCCCCGGCCGTACGCCACCCCGTCGAAGACGCCCAGGTCGACCCCGCGCCCCTCGACGTCGGGCCACCCCACCCCGACACCGAGCAGCCCGACCCCGACGCCGCCGGTGACCTCCGTACCGGCCACGCCGACACCCACGCCGAGCGAGACACCGTCACCGTCGCCGTCCACCACCCCGGACACCGAGCCGACTCCCACCCCGACCGTCACCGCGAGCCAGGACCCGACGTCGACCCAGGGACCGACGCCGTCCGCCAGCGCCGACCCGACGGCATCGGCGCTCGGCTGAGCCGCGTCCAGCGCCGGCTCAGGAATCGTCGGCGTTGCCGCCGCCCGGCTCGCCGGACGCGGTCAGGTCCGTCATCGCCCGCGCCAGTCGCCTGACACCCTCCTCCAGGAGGTCGGGTGCGAACAGGGAGAACGACAGGCGCAGGTGGTCGTCCCCGCCGTCCGTGACGAAGAAGTGGGTTCCGGGCAGGTACGACACCCCGCTCGCCTCGGCGTACGGCAGCAGTGCGGTCGCGCTGACCGGCGCGGGTAGGCGCAGCCAGAGGAACCAGCCCCCGGCGGGAGTGTCGAAGGCGACCTCCGGCAGGTGGTGTCGGACGGCCGAGACCAGGGCGTCACGCTGCCCCCGGTAGCGGTCCCGTATCCCTTCGAGGTGGTGCTCGTACGCACCGGCGCGGGCGAATTCGGCCATCGACAGGGCGTTGGCGTGGTTCACCCCGCCGCCGCTGTCGATGTAGCCCCGCCTCGCCAGGGCGGTGATCACCGGCGGTGCGGCGGTGAGCCAACCGAGCCGTAGCCCCGGCGCGACGGTCTTGGCGAACGAGCCGAGCCGGATCACCGCACCGTCCTCGGCCGCGCTGTAGAGCGACGGGGGTGCGGTGCCGTCGTACGCGAGTTCCCGGTAGGTGTCGTCCTCGACCAGGACGAGCCCGGTCTGCTCGGCCACCGCGACCAACTCCGCCCGGCGGGTTGACCCCAGACTCCATCCGGTCGGATTGCCGAACGTCGGTACGAGGTAGAGCAGCGGTACCCGTCGCCCGTCCCGCCGCAGGTGTGCGACCAGGTCACGGGTTGCCGCCGGGTCGATCCCGTCCCGGTCGGACGGGGTCGGCACGAGGGTCACCCCGTGATCGGCGAGGACCCGGAACGCCAGGTGGTACGTGGGCGCGTCCACCAGGACCGTGTCGCCCCGCCGGCAGAGCAGCCCAGCCACCAGGTCGAGCGCGTGCGAGGCACCGGCGGTGACGAAGATCCGTGACGGGTCGGGCGCCCGGCCGTCGGTGTGACCGAGCCGCTCCGCCAGCCACTCGACCAGCGGAGCCGGTCCGTTCGCGTAGCCGTACGTCAGCGCGGAGCCGCCGTACCGGCGTAGCGCGCCGACGCACGCCTCGGTCCACTCCCGCACCGGGAGGGTGGTCGGATCGGGATGGCCCCAGGAGAGATCCACGGTCTCCGGCCGGCTGTGGAACTGCACGATCGGCAGCGCGTTCGACGCGGTGGGGGACATCTGCCCAAGATAGTCATCGGATCGAACCGCGCGAACCCTCGTGGACGGTCGGGGCCGGAGGTCCTCCATGCCGGACCGCGTGTCCGTTCCCGTCCCGGTTCCGTTTGCGTACCGTGCGGGCTTCGTAACCTGACGTTACGATGTCGTTCGGTCCAGTCGACACGAAGGGTCACCGTCGGCCGATGCCGGGATCGGGAGGCTCCGTGATCCGTGTGCTGATCGTCGAGGAGACGGGCCTGCTCCGAGGTGCCCTGCGGATGCTGCTGTCCAGCGAGGACGACCTGGAGGTGGTGGCCGACCTCGCTCCGTCGGCCGACGTGGTCTCGGTGGTACGGCGGGAACGCCCCGACGTCGTACTGATCGACATCGGGCCGGCCCGTCACGATCCGCTCGTGGTGCTGCGGCAACTCGACGTGACCGCGCGGGGGACCAATGTGCTGGCGATGAGCGCCCACCGCTGTCCGGTGACCCTGCAGGCCGCGCTCCGCGCGGGCGTACGCGGATTCGTCGACAAGAACCTGCCGCCGGCCGAGCTGGTCCGGTTGCTCCGGTTGGTCGCACTGGGGGAGCGGGTGATCGATCCGGTCGCCGCTGTCGCCGCGCTGAGTCCACCGGTCGGGCCGCTCACCGTACGGGAGCGGGAGGTGTTGCGGGCGGCGGCGGAGGGCCTGCCGTTGAAGGAGATCGCCTGTCGGCTGTATCTGGCGTACGGGACGGTGCGCAACCACCTCACCGTGATCCTGCGCAAGACCGGCGCCCGCAACCGGCTGGAGGCGGTACGGCGAGCCCAGCGGGACGGTTGGCTGTGACCGGTGACCGCCGTGCCAACGAGCGGGACACCAGCCTTCATGCTTAAATCCCTACATATGCTGACTCTGTCGACCTGAACTGTCTTTCGGCGCCACCTCGAACGCGGGAGAGGTAACGGTAGATTGATCCGGACGCTGCTGGCTCTCGACGGTGCGCTGATCCGTGGCGCGCTGGCCTTCGTACTGACCACTGAGGACGACATCGACGTGGTGGCCGAACTCGATCGGATCGAGCAGGTCGAGCCCGCGATCCGGTCGAGCCGGGCGGACGTCGTCGTGGTCGACTCCGGGCTGCTCGGCACCGGCAGACCGGCCGAGGCGGCGCCCCGGTACGAACATCCCTGTCCGGTGCTCGTGCTGGTCGACGCCCGGCGACCCGGATCACTCGGCGGGGCGCTGCGCGCCCGGAGCCGGACCGTCGGTTTTCTCGGCAACGACGTCACCCCGCAACGGGTGGTGGACGGGGTACGCCGGCTCGCCCGGGGCGAACCGGTGGTCGACGCCGATCTGGTCGTCGCGGCGTTGAACACGGAGAGCCCGCTGACCGTCCGGGAGACCGAGGTGCTCGAGATCGCCGCCGACGGGGCACCGGTGGTCGAGATAGCGGCACGGGTGGGGCTGTCGCCGGGAACCGTACGCAATCACCTCTCCCGGATCGCGACCAAGGCCGGCGCGCGGACCCGGATCGAGGCGGTGCGGATCGCCCGCGACGGCGGCTGGATCTAACCGGCCGAGAGCCGGGGCCCGAACCGGGGCGGACGCCCTGGGTGGGCGCGTACACACCCACCCAGGGCTCGGTGTCGAACCGATCAGTTGCAGGTCGTCAGGGACAGCGAGCTGTCGCCGCAGAGCAGCAGGCTGGCCCGGCTTCCACCGGTGTCACCGCCCTTGAGCTCCTCCGCGGTCAGTTCCAGGCCCTGCAGGTCGAGAAGCGCCATGTCGTGCCACCTCATCTCATTCGTTCGATCGGTTGTCCACCCTCGCGGGCGCGAGGGAGTCTCGGGTGGGGTCGCCCGGTGACCGCCGCGCGGCCGGGGCCCAGGGCGTGAGGAAGGGCAGCGTCACCGGTCGGTCGGACCGGGCCGACGTGATCGCGAGCAGGACGCCCGCGCTGCCGGTGGCGAGGTCCATGGAGAGCCGCAGCAACTGTTCGCCGGGAAACGCGACACCGTCCCGGTAGGGCATCGCGTGCCAGCTCAACCGCCGGAGCTGACCATCCAACTCCCGCCGGTCCTCGTCCGACCCGTCCGGCACGGGCGCACCGGGCCGGCTCGACCCGGCGGTAGCGATGCGGGCGGCGAGGTAGACGATGATGCCGGCCCGGCCCGCGAACAGACCGGACTGGACGTAGAGCGGTGACCGGGCGGCCCGCCGGATCGCCAGGGCCGCCTCGGTGAACTGCTCGTCCGGGCGGTGCCGGAGATACTGGTCGAGGACCAGCCCGATGCCGACGCTGCCGTGCGCCAGGTAGGGCATCGTCCGCCAGCCCTCGTCGACCTCCATCGCACCGTCCGCGCGGACCACACAGCGCCGCAGGTCCTGGCGGAGCGCGGTGGCGGCAAGGTCGAGCAGGGCGGGGTCGCCGGAGACCTCATGGAGCCGCAGGAACATCAGCGCCGGGCCCGACCGGCCCCGGGTCAGCCCGGCGTACGGATGCTGCCCGCCACTGGTCCGGCTCCCGGTGTCGTCGGCCTCGCGTACCCGGTCGGTGACCAGGTCGGCGGCCCGCCAGGCTGCTTCCCACAGTCCCGGCTCACCGGTGCGGTGGGCCAGTTCGGCCAGGTTCAGCGCCATCCCCGACAGGCCACCGGCCAGGTCGTGCCCGAGTCGGGTCCACGGCTCGCGCAGGCAGATGTCGAGTACGTCGAGGGCCCGTTGCCGGTGGCCGAGGTGCTCCAGCACGTACGCCACCCCGTGGAGTCCGTCGTAGAAGCCGCACCGGCTGCCCGAGGGCGGATCGAGTGCCCGTTCGACCAGCCAGTCCTCGTGTTCGGGGAACCGGCCGGCGTCACCGGCCGCGAGGGCGTACAGGACACCGGCGGCGCCGTGGGCCAGGTTCAGGCCGCCCGCCCGGAACTGTTCGATGTCGCCGGGAAAGAGCCGGTCCGTACGGTCGGGGGTGGCGCTGGACAGGATCGCCCCGGCGAGGCGGGTACGCGACCCCTGCCAGTCAGCCAGCCCGGTCGGGAACTCCAGTGGTCCGGTGTCGGCCGTCTCCCGACCGCCGGTGATCTCCTCGACCGCCTCGTCCAGGAACGACCGGGGGACCGGGAAGTGGGCGGCGATGATGTCGGCGAAGTGCCGCGCCTTGACCGGTGCGAGTCGGACGAGTTGGGTCAGCGGCAGGAACAGCGCCAGCCGTAGGCAGGCCAGCGCGTACCGGTCGAGGGCGAAGCCGGTCCGTTCGCGCGGGGCGGCGAAGCCCTGGTTGCGCAGTCCCGGTCGGCCGGTCTCGGTGACCGGTGCGGCGACCTCGAAGTCGACCAGGGTGACCAGGTCGTCCGGGTCGATCATGATGTTGAACAGGTGCAGGTCGCCGTAGACCACACCCCGCTCGTGGATCGCCTCGATGGTCGCCTCGACCTGCCGGTACACCTCCAGGGCCCAGGTCGCGTACGCGCCCAGCCGGTCGGTGTCCGCGTCGGCGTCGATCAGCGGGTAACGCTCGACCAGGACCCGGTTCAGCGGCTGCCCGACGACGAACTCCAGGGCCAGGAAACGGTGCTCGCCCAGCCCGAACTCGTCGTGCACCCTCGGCAGTCGCGGCACGTCGGCCAGCCGCCGCAGCATGTCGCCCTCTCGGGCCAACCGGGTCACCGCGTCGGCACCGGTGGCGTCCAGTCCGGCGTACGGGCGGGCCTCCTTGAGCACCACCTGGGTGTCGTTGCGCAGGTCCCGGCCGACGTAGAGACCGCCACCGTTGGAGAAGTGGATGACCCGTTCGATCCGGTAGGGCAGGTCGGTGGTGCTGGTGGCGTTGCGGGCGGCGAGGTGCGGGGCGAGGAAGTCCGGCAACGTCACCCAGTCCGGCAGGTGCAGCACCGGGTCCCGCCGGTCCGGCACCAGCGTTCCGGAGGGGTCGGCGATCGCCGGTACGACCTGCCCGTGCGGGGAGAGGCAGTAGCGGGCGGCGAACCCGCCGTAGCGTACGAACACCGGGCCGGTGCCGTACCGCAGGTCACTGAGGATGTACGGCCCCGCCTCGCCGGCCAGCCGCTCGTCGAGTTCCTTGCACGCCAGCTCCAGCTCGTCCGGGTCCCGTGGGTAGATGGTGACGAACTTGCCGCTGGAGCCGCGCGGCGCGTACTTGGCGTTGCGCAGCAGCAACAGGCGCGGTCCGCGAAGGAACTTGAACGACAGTCCACGGGGAACGCAGTAGTCCCAGACGCCGGCCAGCACCCGGTCGGCGTTGTCCAGGGTCGCCGAGAGGTGGATCTTCCAACCCTGGGTCGGCAGGGCGCCACCGACCGGCCCGTAGACGTACCAGTCGTCCTTGGGTTCCCGCTGCCAGCCGTCCGGTACCGCGCGGGCGGCGACGGCGAACTCGGCCGTCGCCGCCCCGGTGGTCGCCAACGAGTCGTAGAAGAGCGGGTCGGCAGCGCAGTACGCGTCGTAGCGTTCGTCCATCGTCGCGGCTCCTCCGGCGGACCCCGAGAGGATCCACTGACTCGATCGATGGTTCGAGTCTCGTGCACGGGACGGTCGGCCTCTAGTGTGCTAAGTCATCGTCCCGCGTGCGGGACGCACAGTCATTGGTGACAAATGTCAGTGCGGGTCGCGCCGGCGCGGCGCCCGCCACCCGGCCGCCCAGCACCGCGAAAGCGCTTGCGTCCGCAGTGAACGCCGACAACGCTGGGGCCGGCCACGAACCAAGGCCGACCAACGCGCAACCCGGCTGCCGGTCCGGTGGGACCCCCGGACCGGCAAAGCGTGCACGGTCGGCCGACGAGCAGCATTGCCCTGTTCCCGCGGGTCGAGTCGGTTGCCGCTGCTCAGGAAGGGATCACCACGTCATGTCTCACTCCCGGCTCGCTCGGTCCGGTGGCGGCTCCACTTCGGCGGAAACGGTCATCGTGGTGGGCGCGGGCATCGTCGGCGCCTCGGTGGCGTACCACGCCGCCCGGGCCGGTGCCGTGGTGACCCTCGTCGACGCCGGGCGGCCGGGTGCCGGCGTGACGGCGAACTCGTTCGCCTGGATCGGAGCGTCCGGCGTACGCACAGGTCCAGCCGCCGCGCTGCGGGCGACCGCGACGCAGGAGTACCGCCGGATCGAGGCCGAACTCCCGGGGCTTCCGGTGACCTGGTCCGGCTCCCTGTCCTGGGGTGCGGCGGACACCGCGCCGGAGGCGGGGCCCGGGCAGGAGATTCTGGACGCGGCCACCGTGGCGACGATCGAGCCCACCCTGCGGCAGCCCCCGGAGTGGGCCGTCTGGGCGCCCGATGACGGTTCCGTCGACCCGGTGGGCGTGACCGAGCGGCTGGTCGCCGGCGCCCGCGCCCACGGTGCCCGGATCCATCCGGACACCCCGGTCACCGCGATCCGCCGGGACGCCGCAGGTCGGGTCGCCGGGGTCGAGACGGCTGGGGGACCACTCCCCGGTACGACCGTGGTGCTCGCGGCAGGGGTGGCCACGGCCGCGCTGGGCGCGCCGCTCGGCGTACGGGTCCCGGTCGAACCGTCCCCGGCGACGCTCTTCCGGTTCCGCGCTCCGGCCGGTCTGGTCCGCACCGTGGTCAACAACCCGGACTTCGATCTCCGGCAGGTCACCGCGGAACAGCTGGTCGCCGCCGCAGACTCGCCCGACCGGACCCTCGCCGCCGTCCGGTCCACCTTCCGCGGCGCCACGAACGTCGAGTTGCTCAGCTCCCGGGTCGGCGTACGCCCCATGCCGGTCGACGGCGAGCCGATCATCGGCCCGGTCGCCGAGGTGCCCGGCCTCTACGTGGCGGTGCTGCACTCCGCCGTCACGCTCGCCCCGGCCGTCGGCCGTCGGCCGCCTGGTCGCACGGGAACTGGTCGACGGCGCCGCCGAGCCGATGCTGGCAGGCTGCCGCCTCGACCGCTTCTGAGCGGGGGCTGACAGGGCTTGCGTTCGCGTCAGCGTCTCTAGACCTGCAACTGCGACGGCCAGCGGGCCGGTACGCGGAGGGGGGCCGCGTACCGGCCCGCTGGCCGGAGTTGACGCTATGAGGAAGGGTTACTTCGAGGGCTGCGGTACCTCGCAGCTGACCTTGGGGTTCAGCCCGACATAGTTGAGCGGGCCGGCGATGACCGTCACGACCGTGGTACCGGCCTCCGCGCAGTTGTCGTTGGAGCTGTCGAAGTAGCCGCGTTGACCGGCTGCTATCGCTCCGATGATCAACCAGATGACAAGGATGGCCGCTCCTGCTGATCCGATGCGCACTGTTGCCTCCTCGTCCGAGAGCCTGGATCTGCGTGCTCCTGATACCCACTACGGCGGGTCACGCAAACGCGTACCGCGAGGCTTCGATCGATGACGGTCGGTTACCGTGACCGGGGTGGCGGACGAGACGTGGTGGAGCGAACGGGTACGGCTGCGCCTGCCGTCGCCGGTGGTCGAACTGGACGACGACCGGCTCGCCCGGCACGGCGTACGGCTGCTGCTGAAGCGGGACGACCTGATCCATCCCGACCTGCCCGGCAACAAGTGGCGCAAGCTGAAGTACAACCTGGTGGCGGCGCGGGAACGGAACCTCCGGACGCTGGTGACCTTCGGTGGTGCGTACTCCAACCACATCCGGGCGGTGGCGGCGGCCGGTGCCCACTTCGGGTTCGCCACGGTCGGGGTGATCCGGGGCGAGCAGCACCTCCCGCTGAACCCGTCCCTGGCGTACGCGGTGGAGCGCGGGATGCGGCTGACGTACCTGGACCGGGCCGGCTACCGCGACAAGGACAACCCGGAGCTGCTGGCCCGGCTCCGGTCGGAGTTCGGCGAGCACTACCTGTTGCCCGAGGGCGGCAGCAACGAGCTTGCCGTACGGGGCTGTGCCGAACTTCCGGCCGAGATCACCGAACCGTTCGACGTGATCTGCGTACCGGTCGGCACCGGGGGCACGCTCGCCGGTGTCGCCGCCGGTCTGGCACCGGGCCGGTCCGCGCTCGGCTTCTCGGTGCTGCGGGGCGGGCAGTTCCTGGACGCCGAGGTGGAACGGTTACAGACCCGTGCTGGTGGATCGGTCACCGAGAACTGGCGGATCGAGTACAACTTCCACTTCGGCGGGTACGCCACGCGCCGCCCCGAGCTGGACACCTTTGTCGTCGACTTCGCCGACCGGCACGGCCTGACCCTCGATCCCGTCTACCCCGCGAAGATGATGTACGGCATCTTCGCGCTCGTCGCGGCGGGCGGATTCGAACCCGGCACCACCATCGTCGCCGTACTGACCGGCTGAGCCGTTCGCCCACCACCGGCGCTGACCGAGGCGTTCAAGCCGACGCGACCGGTTCAGGCGGGGTTGGGAGGGAGCAGGTCCTCCGGGTGCTGCGCGACGTACTCGCCGACGGTGCCGGTCTTGAACGCCTCCCAGAGCCGCTCCCGCCGATCCGGTACGAGGTCCGGGTCCCGTGCGCTCCTCTCGGTGCCGCTGGTCGTGATTTCGGTCGGCGCGGTGAGGAACCAGATGCTGTCCGTCCCGACCGCGCCCGCGGCCTGCGCCACCTCGCGCAGCTCGTCGCGGCCGAAGTGGTCGTCGACCGAGACAGCCCGCGTGAGCGCGTCCAGCAGCCGGTAGCTCGTCAACGCGTTGGAGTCCGGTGGGGGCGAGGCGACCTTGACCAGCAACGCCCGGAGCAGGTTCTGCTGGCGCTGGATCCGGTCGGCCGTCCCGCCCGGCAGGTTCTCCGGCTGCCGCAGGTACGCCCGAGCCCGAGCGCCGTCCAGGTGGTTGACGCCGCCGTGGAACCGTACGCCGTTCCGGTCGGTGACCTCGGCGGCGACCGTCACGTCGACCCCGCCGAGGACGTCCACCACGGGAGCGAGCTCCTCGAAGTCGACCACCATGAAGTGGTCGACCCGTGCGTCGGTGAGTTGTTCGACCGTGCGTACCAGCAGCGTCGGACCGCCCAGCGCGTACGCCCCGGCGATCGTCGACCGGCCGTGACCGGGCACGTCGACCCTGGTCAGGTACGGGATCGAGATCACCGAGGCCGAGTCGTCGCGGGGATCGAAGCGGATCAGCATGATCGCACCCGCGGGCGGCTGCCCGATCCGGGCCAGTGCCTCGTCGTCGGCGGGAGCGGGGGCGGGAACCAGGTCGGGGGGCGGGTCGTCGGCGTACCGGTCGGTGGCCGACCCGTCGGGGCCGCCACCCTGTCCCTGGCCGGTCGGGTCGTCCTGCGGTCCGTTCGACGCCTCGCCGTCCCGGTCGGGTCCGCGCAGCTCGGCGCCGATGGCCAGGATGCTCCGGCCGTCCTGCACCGCGGCGCTGGTCACCGGCCGTTCGGCGCTCTCGACGGGGCCGAACACCTCACCGACCCGGGAGACCTGGCCGGTCAGATCGGAACTGGTGAGGTAGCCGATGGCGAGCACGCCCACGGTGCCGGCCGACACCAGGATGGTGGTGCTCAGCGCGAGTCGGCGCAGCCGTCGGCCCCAGCGATGTCCCTCCGGTTCCTCCGGAGGCCGTCGCGGTGGTCGCGGGGTGATGCCGTCGAAGAGGAAATCGAGCCCGTCGTTCACCCCACGTCACCACCGAGCCGTCGGCGGGCCGGGATCCGTACCACGTCCACGTCGGTCAGCCTCGCACCGAGTCGGGGGCGCGGCCGGCCGTCGCGGGCGTCGGCTGTTCGCGCCGGGTCGGTTGTCCGTAACCGGCTGGCACCTGCAACAGCAGCACGATCAGCACGGCCACCGCGCCCAGCGCCCCGAGCAGGGCGGTGCTGCCGGGCAGCACACCGGCCGAGACCAGGACCGCGATCAGGCCGGCGGTCGACGTGCCCAGGAAGAGGGCGCCGAGCAGCGCGTGCGGACCGACGCCGGTACGCAGCAGCCGGTGCGCGACATGGTCGGTGCCGCCCTGGAGCCATGACCTGCCGGCCCGTTGCCGGGACACCAGGACGAGCCCGGTGTCGACGGCGGCGACGAAAATGATCAGCAGGAGAATGGCCGACCGGTCCACCGTCGCGCGTCCGGGAGCGACCATCGCCGCGCCGGTCGCGATCAGGAAACCGATGAACAGCGATCCACTGTCGCCCATGAAGATCCGGGCCGGTGCGGCGTTGTGCAACAGGAACCCGGTGCAGGCCGCGGCCAGGCAGAGCAGCAACAGGGCCAGGTCGGGCTGGCCGGCGACAACGGCGAAGACGGACAGCGGTACGGCGGTCGCGCAGGCCACCGTGGCCAGTGCCCCGTCGGTGTTGTCCAGCAGGTTGAACGAGTTGGTCACCACGATGATCCAGCCGACCGTGAGCAGCAGATCGAGCTGGTCCTGACCGATAAGGTTCAGCCGCACGCCGCCCAGTGCCACGGCGGTGGCGAGCAGCGCCTCGATCGCCATCCGGGTGCTCGGCCTGAGCGTCCGGGCGTCGTCGACCAGGCCGAGCACGGCGATTCCGAGCGCGGCGGCGAGCACCAGCCAGATCCGGGACCGATCGAGGTCCACGAGCGCGGCGGTCGGTATCAGCGTGGCGACGACGAGGGCCGCCCCGCCGAGGTACGGGGTGACCCGCCGGTGTGCCTTGTGCGGCGCGGGCCGGTCGGTGAGGCCGCAGCGCAGCGCCACCCGCCGCGCCGGCTCGACGAGTACGGCCACCAGCAGGAGCGCGGCGAGTGCACCGATCGCCGTCTCGGTGGCCGGTAGTGGCACGTTCACGCCGGCAGCATCTGGATCCGGCCGGCCTCTTCGGCCCGCGCCTCGGCGACGGTTTCGCGCAGGATGTCATCGAGGGTGCGCGTCGGCGTCCAACCGATCATCCGGTTGATCTTGGTGATGTCGGGCACCCGCCGGACCATGTCCTCGAACCCGAGACCGTACGCCGTCTCGTAGGGCACCAGCCGCACCTCGGAGGTGCTCTGGGTCTGCTTCACGATCCGCCAGGCGAGGTCGAGGATGCTGATCTCGGCGGGGGAGCCGACGTTGACCGTCTCGCCGATCGCTGCCTCGCAGTCGAGCAGGTCCATCAGCGCGCCGACCACGTCGGTCACGTGCGCGAAGCATCGGGTCTGCGACCCGTCGCCGTAGACGGTCAGCGGCTGGGACCGGACCGCCTGGCGGACCAGGCGCGGGATGACCATGCCGTACGCCGGGCTCTGTCGGGGTCCGACCACGTTGAACAGCCGGACGACCATGCTGGGCAGGGACCGTTCCTTGTGGTACGCGTTCGCGAGGATCTCGTCCACCGCCTTGGCCGTGCTGTACGCCCACCGCACCACGGCCGGGCTGCCCAGGATCCGGTCGGCGTCCTCGGTCAGCGGGCCGCGCGAGTTCTTGCCGTACACCTCGGAGGTGCTGGCGATGAGGATCTTGCGCCGGTAGCGGTGCGCCGCCTCGATCACGATCTCCGAACCGCGGATGTTCGTGGTGAGCGACTTCAGCGGC
Source organism: Micromonospora sp. NPDC004704 (assembly GCF_053601675.1). Lineage (NCBI taxonomy): Bacteria > Bacillati > Actinomycetota > Actinomycetes > Micromonosporales > Micromonosporaceae > Micromonospora > Micromonospora sp. NPDC004704. Next base: position 307,131 of record NZ_JBSGCD010000006.1, read on the forward strand.
TGCTCCACGATCAGTTTGACGCCGACCGCGGCGGCGAGGTGGACCACGGTGTCGCACCGGTGCACCAGTTCGTCGACGACCAGTTCGTCGAGCACAGAACCTTGGACGAAGTGCAGGTCAGGGTGGGTCGATGCCTGGTCCAGGTTGGCGATCCGACCGGTGGACAGGTTGTCCAGGACGACCACCCGGTCGCCTCGGGCCAGTAGCGCGTCCACCAGATGTGAGCCGATGAAACCGGCGCCGCCGGTGACCAGAATCGTGCCGCGTGGCATGGAACGTCCCCTCTGTTTCGCTCGCTGACGTGCCGCGAGTCCCGTTGGAATTCGGCCCCGTTGAGCACGATAGGCCATATATCATCGCCAGGGCGACAAACAGTGATTTCGTGCAGCATGATCGTTTATCGCGTGGTTCAGGGCGGGAAGGTGCCTCAGTGCTGGGGTGTCGCCCGACGTCCGGGTTGTCTAACTCGTTTCGTGCAGAGAGGGATATCGGGTGAGAGTCCTCGTTACCGGCGGAGCCGGCTTTATCGGTGCCAACACCTGTCGAGAGTTGGTCGATAGGCCGGAAATCGGGCAAGTTGTCGCGCTGGACGACCTCAGCACCGGCTTCGAGGGGAATCTCGCCGACCTCCCGGTCCGGCTCGTGACCGGGTCGATCCTCGACCGCGACCTGCTCGACGAACTGGTGCACGGTATGGACGCCGTCATCCACCTCGCCGCACGCCCGTCGGTGCCCCGCTCACTGGCCGACCCGGTAGCCAGCCACGAGGCGAACGCGACCGGCACCCTCTACCTGCTGGAAGCGTGCCGCCGCGCCGGGACCTACCTGGTCGCGGCCTCGTCCTCCTCGGTCTACGGATCCGTCGCCGAGCTGCCTAAGCACGAGGACCTCGCCACCCGACCGATGAGCCCGTACGCGGCCAGCAAGCTCGCCGCCGAGGCGCAGGTGCTGGCGTACCACTCGGCCTTCGGGGTGCCGACCCTGGCGCTGCGGTTCTTCAACGTCTACGGACCGTTGCAGTCGGTCGGGCACGCCTACGCCGCCGTGATCCCGGCCTTCGTGGATGCCGCACTGCGTGGTGAGCCGCTGACCGTGCACGGCGACGGGGCCCAGAGCCGGGACTTCACGTACGTCGGCACGGTCGCCCAGGTGCTCGCGGACGCGGTCGTACGCCGGGTCACCTCGACCGTCCCGGTCAACCTCGCGTACGGCAACCGGGTCTCCCTGCTCACCCTGATCGGCAAGCTGGCCTCGCTGGTCGGCCGTCCGGTCGAGGTCGCACACGGCCCCGCCCGGGTCGGTGACGTACGCGAGTCGCAGGCGGACTCGACCCGCCTCACCAACCTGTTCCCGGCGATCCGTCCGGTGCCACTGGACGACGGCCTGGCCCAGACCGTCGACTGGTACCGGAGCCAGTCCCGGCACGCCCCGGAGCCGGTGCCGGCCGCCGGTTGACCCACCGAACCCACTTGCCAGGGTCGCCTCCGGAGGTGTCCTGTCGCACCACGGCACTAGGCTGCCGGAGTGGTGAAGACGATCGAGGGTGAGACGTTCCGGAACGAGGACTGGTACGGCGACGAGTTCACCGACAGCACCTACGTCGGATGCACCTTCCTGCACGTCGACCTGATGGAGGCCTCGACGCGGGGCACGGTGTTCCAGGACTGCACCTTCGGCAACGTCCAGTTCAACGCCTCCCGGCACACCGACTCGGCCTTCCTGCGCTGTACCTTCAAGCGCTGCAACCTCTTCGAGGCCGAGTTCACCGGGTGCAAGTTCGTCGGCAGCACCTTCACCGAGTCGGACCTGCGTCCACTGCGGGTGTTCGGGGGTGACTGGTCGTTCGTCGGCCTGTCCGGCGCCGACCTGCGCGGGGTGAGGTTCGACGGCGTACGGATGCGCGAGGTCGACCTCACCGCGGCCAACTGCGCCGAGGCGGCCATCGTCAACGTGGACCTCTCCGGCGCCCAACTGCACCACGCCAACCTCGTCCGGTGCGACCTGCGCGGCAGCGACCTGAGCGCGCTCGATCCGAGCACCACCCAACTGACCGGCGCGATCATCGACCCGGCCCAGGCTGTGGTCATCGCACAGACCCTCGGCCTGGAGATCCGCTGAGCCCGGTCAGCCCTCGAGTTCCCGTCCCCGACGGGTCACCGGGTCAGAGCCGTTCGACCGCCCGACCGACGCACCGGTTGCGGCTGTCGAAGACGTACGTCGCGGACGAGCCGATCATCTCGTAGTCCAGCCCGTCGTGGTCGGTCACGATCAGCACCGCGTCGGCGGCGTCGACCTCGTCCTCGGTCAGGTCCACCACGGTCACGCCGACCGGGATGTGGTGCGGTTCGGCGTACGGCTCGACCGCGCGGACCTCGGCGCCGAGCGCGCGGAGCCGGGCCGCCACCTCGATGGCGGGGGAGTCCCGCATGTCCCCGGTGTTCTTCTTGTACGCCAGCCCGATCAGCAGCAGCCGGGCCCCGTTGATCGTCCGCCCCTGCTTGTTCAGACCCACCATGAGCCGCTGGACCACGTGCTGCGGCATCTCGTGGTTGATGTCGTTGGCCAGCTCGACGAACCGGAACTGTCGACCGAGCGTCCGTTTGACCTGCCAGGACAGGTAGCACGGGTCGATCGGCAGGCAGTGGCCGCCGACCCCCGGGCCGGGCCGGAACGGCATGAAGCCGAACGGCTTGGTGGAGGCGGCGTCGATCGCCTGCCACACGTCGACGCCCAGCTCGCTGGCGCACATCGTCAGCTCGTTGATCAGGGCGATGTTGACCTGGCGGAACGTGTTCTCGATCAACTTGGTCAGCTCGGCCACCCGGGTCGAGTCGACCGCGACGGTCTGCTCGACGATCCGCCGGTAGAAGCCGTCCACCCGGGCGAGGGCGTTGGCGTCCACCCCGGAGACGACCTTGGGGGTGTTCTCCAGCCGCCAGGTCGGGTTGCCGGGGTCGATCCGCTCCGGGCTGTAGCCGAGGTGGAAGTCGCCGGGGCTCTGCAGGCCGGTGGCCTCCTCCAGCAGGGGCCGGAGCAGTTCCTCGGTGGTGCCGGGGTAGGTGGTCGACTCCAGGATGACCGTGCACCCGGGCCGGACGTACGGGGCGATGGCCGTACCGGCGTGCTCGACGTAGCTCAGGTCCGGTGCGCCGTCGCGCAGCGGGGTCGGCACGCTGATCACGCAGACGTCGAAGTCGCGGGCGTCGGTGTAGTCGCTGCTCGGCCGGTAGCGTCCGGTGGCCAGCGCGGCGTTGAGGCGGTTGGTGGAGATGTCCTCGATGAACGACTCCCCGGCGCTGAGCCGCTTGACCCTGCTGTCGTCCAGGTCCAGGCCGACGACGTCGAGTCCGGCCTCGACCGCGCGGATCGCCAACGGCAAGCCGACATATCCCTGACCGATGACGACCAGTTTTTCAACGCTCATACGGGGCTCCTAGGGCTGTAACCAGGTAACCCGCACTTTATGGCGACTTATGCGCGCAGGAGCGTGAAACAGGATTAATGGCGTTCTCGCGTTCCGAAGGTGGCACGACCCCGCGCCGGCCTCCCGCGAACCGGCGTCACACGGGCGACGCCCCACTGGGTGCAGAGCTGCCCGTGCAGGTCAGGAGCGCCCGTCCGAGTCAGGGTTTGCCCGGCGACGCTACCGGGACCTGCGGTTCGGCCGGCGCGTCCGGCGTAGCGGGCGCGTCGGTCTCGGGTGGTGGGGTCTGCTCCGACGAGGTCTGGCTCGCGGTGGGGCGGGCGGAGGTCGGCACCGGGCTCGGCGTGGCACTCGGCACCGTGCTCGCCGACGCCACCGGAGACCCGGTCGCCGCCGGACCGGACGGTGCGCCGGGGGCCGGCGCGTTCGAGGTACGCCCCGACGGTGCGGCATCGTCCTGGCCGGCGCCCGCGCTCGGGCCGGCACCCGGTACCGCCCCGGTGGCGCTCGGATTGACCGGCGGCGTCTGCCCCCTGCCGCCGTCGTCGCGCACGAAGGCGAGTACGCCCAGCAGCGCCCCACCGGCGAGCAGGGTGGCGGCCCCGGCCATCACCACCGCACGGCGGCCCGACGCCCGATTCGGGCGGGCACCGGCCGGAACGGGCGCACCGGTCCCGTCGCCGGGTCCGCCCCGGAAGTCGCGTACGACCGGCATTTCGGGCAGGGTCCCCGTGCCCACGCCACCATCCGTTCCGGTCGACCGGGAAGCGATGGCGGCGCCGGCCAGCGCGCCCCCGACCGGGGCGAGGCCGGCAACCGGCGCTGTGGCGGCACCGACTGATCCGTCGGTGCCGGCCAGCGCGGCGTCGGCGGCCTCGGCGAACGCCGCCGCACTCGGGTACCGATCCTCGGGCGCCTTCGCCAGTGCCCGGCTGACCAGTGCGGCGACCGGTGCCGGCAGGTCCGCCGGCGGGGTCGGCGGTGGGTCGTGCAGGTGCCGGACGGCAACCTCCAGCGCGGTCTTGCCCGAGTACGGCGGCTCCCCGGCGAGGCAGTGGTACGCCACCGCGCCGAGTGCGTAGATGTCGGTGGCTGCCGACACCGGTCGGCCCGCCGCCTGCTCCGGTGCCATGTAGAGGGCGGTGCCCGGAACCGCGTTGGTGCTGGTGATCCGGGTCATGGTGGCGGAGCGGGCGACTCCGAAGTCGACCAGGACCACCGTGCCGTCCGGCTGGATCAGGAGGTTTCCCGGCTTCACGTCGCGGTGCACGATGCCGCTGCGGTGCGCGGCGTCCAGGGCCCGTGCCGCCTGTGCCACCACCGACAGGGTCTGCTCGACACCCATCCGGCCGGCCGCCTCGATCCGCCGGGAGAGCGGTTCACCGGCCACGTACTCCATGACCATGTAGTCGGCGGTGGTGCCCCCGCTCAGCACCTGTTCCCCGCAGTCGTACACCTGTACTATGCCGGGGTGGTGCAGGGTGGCCATCATCCGGGCCTCGGCCCGGAACCGGGTGATGAAGTCCGGCTCGGCCACCAGTGCCGGCAGCAGCACCTTGACCGCGACCTGTCGGCCGAGCAGGAGGTCTGTCCCGCGCCACACGTCACCCATCCCGCCGGTGGCGAGCCGTGCGTCGAGTTGGTAGCGATCGTTGAGGAGAACTCCCGGAGCCAGCACGACTGCATCCCTACCCACCCCGCGTCCCCGCCACGCCTGGCTCCACAGCCGAGTACGGCACCGCGCCGAGGGCTTGCGTTGATCGGCATGAATTTGTTGTGCTGCTCCGGTGCGGATGCGACTACACCGCGTCCGGCGCCGGGTACGGATCGTGAATCCGTTTCGCACTCGGGACGGAGTTCGTCTGGTAGACACGAGGAGGTGGCACTCCCGACAGCCCGGCCGGTCAAGGTCGGATTGGAAAACGACGGCAAGGGTAGTTCCAGTCGGTCGAACGAAGGGAGATCGATGCCGTGATACCGGCCGACCTCGACACGCCACCCGTCCTGCGCAAGTTGTCCGACGCGGAGGGCTACCTGGCGAAGATCTGTTTCAAGACCGGACCACCGATGCTCAGCGGCGTAGAACTGGAATGGACCGTTCACGACCGTACAGACCCGGCCCGACCGGTCGACCCGGACCGATTACGGGCCGCGCTCGGATCGCACGCACCACAGACACTCGACCCGGCCGGCGCATCCTCGCCGCTGCCGGGACACGGCACGGTCAGCGTCGAGCCGGGCGGGCAGGTCGAGATCTCCTCCGCCCCGCACCGCTCCCTACGCGCCCTGCACCTGCACACCAGCGCCGACATCGACCGCCTCACCGAACTGCTGGCCAGCGCCGGCCTGAGGCTCGGTCGCAGCGGTATCGACCCGTACCGCACACCCACCCCGGTGGTGGACACCCCCCGCTACCGCGCGATGCGCACCGCCTTCGACCGTCGCGGCCCAGCCGGGCGGACCATGATGTACAGCACCGCCGGCCTGCAGGTCTGCCTCGACGCAGGCACCCGGGACGGGTTCCGGGACCGCTGGGACGCACTCCACTGGCTCGGACCACCGCTGCTCGCCGCGTTCGCGACCGCACGGCACCACGCCGGTCGTGACACCGGCTGGGCCTCGGCCCGGATGGCGGCCTGGTTCGCCATCGATCCGCCCCGCACCCGGCCGGCCTGGACGGCGGCCCGTGCGGGCGCGGATCCGGTCGCCACCTGGTCGGCCTACGCACTCGGCGCGCCACTGCTCTGCGTACGGCGACCCGACGGGGACTGGAGGGTGCCGGACGGGATCACGTTCCGCGACTGGATCGGCGGCGCACTGCCGCAGCCGCCGACCCAGGAGGACCTCGACTACCACATCAGCACCCTGTTCCCCCCGGTACGGGCCCGCGGCTACCTGGAGGTCCGTTACCTCGACGCACAGCCGCCCGGCGAGTGGATCGCACCCGTCGGGGTGCTCGCCGCGCTGCTCGACGACACCGCCGCGTTGAGCCTGGCCAGGGAGGCGTGCGAGCCGGTGCTCGACCGTTGGGACGAGGCGGCCCGGCACGGCCTGGCCGACCCGGCCCTGGCGCGGGCGGCCGCCGCCGTACTGCGGGTCGCGTTGGCGGCGGTGGACCGTACCGACCTGGCGCCGGCGACCCGAGATCAGATCAGCCACATCGTGCAGCGGCGACTGGGCGCCGCGGACAGGAGACGACCATGACCTCCGCGGGATCGGACCGGGATCTCCGGGTACGGATCGCAGACGAGTTGGAACGGGCCCGTACCCGGAGCGCGCTGCTCACCGAGGCGGTGGACGAGACCGAGCTGATGCGTCAGCACTCGCCAATCATGTCGCCGCTGGTCTGGGACCTCGCCCACGTCGGCAACCAGGAGGAACTCTGGCTCGTCCGCGACGTCGGTGGCCGCGAGCCGGTACGCCGCGACATCGACGACCTGTACGACGCGTTCAAACAGCCCCGCCGGGACCGGCCGGCGCTGCCCCTGCTCCGGCCCGACGAGGCCCGGTCCTACCTGGTCACCGTCCGGGACAAGGTGCTCGACCTGCTCGACGGGATCCGGTTCGACAGCCGTCGGTTGGTGAGCGACGGGTTCGCGTTCGGGATGATCGTCCAGCACGAGCAGCAGCACGACGAGACCATGCTCGCCACCCACCAGTTGCGGATCGGTCCACCGGCACTCGCCGCACCACCGCCACCACCCGCGGTCGTGCCGGTCTCCGGTGAGGTACGGGTGCCCGGCAGCCGCTTCACAATGGGCACCTCGACCGACCCCTGGGCGCTCGACAACGAGCGCCCGGCACACGTGGTGGACGTACCGGAGTTCTTCATCGACGCGGCGCCGGTGACCAACGGGGAGTACCTGGCCTTCCTGACCGGGGGCGGTTACGACAACGAGCGCTGGTGGAGCGGGCCCGGCTGGCAGCACCGGCAGGAGGCGGGACTGACCGCGCCCCTGCACTGGCGGCACGACGGGACCGAGTGGGGTTACGTCCGTTTCGGTCGGTACTCCCGCCTGATCATGGACGAGCCGGTGGTGCACGTCTGCTTCTACGAGGCCGAGGCGTACGCCGCCTGGGCCGGCAAGCGGCTGCCGACCGAGGTGGAGTGGGAGAAGGCGGCCCGCTGGGACCCGGCCACCGGACGCTCCCGCCGCTACCCGTGGGGGGACGCCGATCCGGGCCCGGAGCAGGCGAATCTCGGCCAGCGGCACCTGGCGCCGGCACCGGTCGGCGCGTACCCCGCCGGTGCGTCGCCGCTGGGGGTGCACCAGTTGATCGGGGACGTCTGGGAGTGGACGTCGAGCGGGTTCGAGGGCTACCCCGGTTTCACCGCGTTCCCGTACCGGGAGTATTCGGAGGTCTTCTTCGGCAACTCGTACCGGATGTTGCGGGGTGGGTCGTTCGGCACCGACCGGTCGGCCTGCCGGGGCACCTTCCGCAACTGGGACCTGCCGATCCGGCGGCAGATCTTCAGCGGCTTCCGCTGTGCCCGGGACCCCCGCCCGGAGGAGACCGGCGCGTGAGCCACCGGCACCCGTACGGTCGTCCCCGGCCGCGTCCGGTGGTCGGCTGATGTGCCGGCACCTGGTCTACCTCGGACCGCCGGTATCCCTGGCCGCCCTGCTGTTCGACCCGCCGCACGGGCTGGTCCGGCAGTCCTGGGCGCCCCTGGACATGCGCGGCGGCGGGACCGTCAACGCCGACGGCTTCGGTGTCGCCTGGTACGCCGACGCCCCCGACCCGGTCCGCTACCGCCGGTCGACCCCGATCTGGGCGGACGCGGCCCTGCCGGCGCTGGCCGCCTCGACCCGCTCCGGGGCGGTACTGGCGGCGGTCCGTTCGGCCACCGTCGGTATGCCGGTGGTGGAGACGGCGGCGGCGCCCTTCGCGGAGGGACGCTGGCTGTTCAGCCACAACGGGGCGGTTCCCGGCTGGCCGGAGACGCTGGTGCCGCTGGCCGAGGGGCTGCCGGTCCGGGACCTGCTCACCCTCGACGCCCCCACCGACGCGGCACTGCTCTGGGCACTGGTACGGCACCAGCTCCGGACCGGCGTCCCACCGGACCTGGCGATCGCCGCCACCGTACGGATGGTCGCCGCCGCCGTACCCGGATCCCGGCTGAACCTGATGCTCACCGACGGCGTGACCGCGGTCGCCTCCACCGCCGGACACGCCCTGTCGGTACGCACCGGCCCCGGTTCGGTGCTGATCAGCTCCGAACCGCTCGACGACGACCCGGCCTGGGCCGGGGTACCGGACGGCCAACTGGTCGTCGCCACCACCGACGAGCTGCACCTGCGACCGATAGGAGAGTTGGCGTGACCGCGGATCCGTTGGAGATCTACCTGGAAGAGCGGGACCTGGCCCGAGCGTTGCGCGAGGACGTCCGGACCGGGCTGACCGCGTCACCGAAGTGGCTGCCGCCGAAGTGGTTCTACGACGCGCGGGGCAGCGAACTGTTCGAGGAGATCACCCGGCTGCCGGAGTACTACCCGACCCGGACCGAGCGGGCGATCCTGGCCGAGCACGCCGCCGAGATCGCCCGGATCACCGGGGCGAAGACGCTGATCGAGCTGGGGTCGGGGTCGTCGGAGAAGACCCGGCTGCTGCTCGACGCGTTCACCCGGCACGGTGGGCTGGGCACCTTCGTACCGCTGGACGTCTCGATCAGCGCGCTGCGGCAGTCCACGGCCGAGATCGCCGAGGCGTACCCGGGTCTGCGCGTCCGTGGCCTGGTCGGCGACTTCACCCACCAGCTCGACCGGCTGCCGACCGGTGGCAGCCGGTTGGTGGCCTTCCTCGGCGGGACGATCGGCAACCTGGTGCCGGCCGAGCGGGCGGAGTTCCTCCGGTCGATGCGGGACGCGCTGGAGTCCGACGACTGGTTGCTGCTCGGGGTCGATCTGGTCAAGGACCCGGCGGTGCTGGTGCCCGCGTACGACGACGCGGCCGGGGTGACCGCCCAGTTCAACCGCAACGTGCTGTCGGTGATCAACCGGGAGTTGGGGGCGGACTTCGATCCGGCCGCGTTCGAGCACGTGGCGATCTGGGACCCGGAGCACGAGTGGATCGAGATGCGGCTGCGGGCGCGCCGGGCGAGCCGGGTCCGGGTGCTCGACCTCGACGTGGACTTCGCCGAGGGCGAGGAGATGCGAACCGAGGTGTCCGCCAAGTTCCGACCCGAGGGCGTCACCGCCGAGCTGGACTCGGCCGGTTTCCTCGTCCGCCACTGCTGGACCGACGAGCGCGACCTTTTCGCGGTGGTTCTCGCCCAGGTCGCCTGACCTGCACCGACTCCTCCTCCGGCCGGTTCGCCGGTCCGCTCGGCGGGCCGGCGGGCCGACTCGGCGGGAGATCGGTTAGGCTCGGTGACGCGAAGGGGAGTAGCTCCCAATGTCGTGGTCGACATACTGGTGCGCAAGCATCCGGCCACGCGGCCTCACCACGGTGAGGCGGGCGAGACCTTCGACCAGGCTGTTCAAGCCGGGTCGAGGTCGATCGCGCCCTGGACCCGGTCCCGACCGGGAAGGGTTTTCATGGAGGGCTTCTTTGTTGCCCTGGTGGTCAGCTTCGGCGTGATCTTCGTTGCCGAACTCGGCGACAAGTCACAGCTCATAGCGCTGACCTTCGCCACCAGGTTCAAACCGGTGCCGGTGCTGATCGGTATCACGATCGCCACCGCGCTGGTCCACCTCGCCTCGGTGGCGATCGGCTACGGTCTCGGTGCGACGTTGCCCACCGGCTGGATCGCGCTCGGCGCCGGTGTGGCCTTCCTCGGCTTCGGCGCGTGGACGTTGCGCGGCGACAGGCTGACCGAGGAGGAACGGGCCAAGGCCGAGCAGACGAAACGGTCGGCGATCATCGCCGTCTCGGTCGCGTTCTTCATCGCCGAGTTGGGCGACAAGACGATGCTCGCGACGATCACCCTGGCCACCCAGTACGGCTGGTTCGGCACCTGGGTCGGCTCGACGGTGGGCATGGTCGCGGCGGACGCGTTGGCCATCCTGGTCGGCCGGATGCTCGGCCGTCGGCTGCCGGAAAAGGTCATCAAGTACGGCGCCGCCGCCCTGTTCGCGATCTCCGGCCTCTGGCTGCTGCTCGACGGGCTGAAGGAACTGCTCTGACCCGTTCCGGCCTACTCGGCCCGGCGTGGGGTAACCGCCCTCGGGTGTGCCCCACGCCGGGTGGGCCGAGGGAGCCGGGTTGGCCGAGGAACTGCTGCGCGATGTCTCCGGTGTGCTGGTCACCGTGGTGGAGGCGATCGGCGCGTGTGTCATCTTCGCCGGGGCGATCTGGGCGGCGGTTCGGTTCGTCGTGCTGGCGGTGCGCCACCGTACCGCCGCGGTCTTCACCCCCGTCCGGCTCTCGCTGGGCCGGTTCCTCACCCTCGGCCTCGAATTCCAGCTCGCCGCGGACGTGCTCCGTACGGCGGTCGCTCCGAGCTTCAACCAGATCGGGCAGTTGGCGGCCATCGCCACCATCCGGACCGCGCTGAACTATTTCCTGCGCCGCGAGATCGAACAGGAACAGCGCCAGATCGCCGGCCGTACGGCACCCGCTGATCGTCCCCACCCGGAGACGCCGTGATCCGGTCGATGGCGATCAGTCTGATCACCGCGGTCGCCCTGTTCTCCGGACTGGTGACCCTGCTGACGGTCCGGTCCTGGCGTACCGCCCTGCGGTTGCTGCTGGACCTGCTGACCGCGGCCAGCCTGATCCGGCTCGCCTCGGCCGAGCACTGGGCCGACATCGCCACGGCGGGAACGATCGTGCTGTTGCGTACGGTGATCGGCGCGGTGCTCGCGACCCCCGCCACCGGCTCCGGCCCGGCCCGCTCGGTGCCCGCCACCCCTCCCGACCGGCCTGATCCGGCGCCGACGGGCCCGACCGGGTGACCCGGGCAATGCCCGGCGTTTGCCATCCCACCGTCTCCGCCATGCCTACCGTGAGTGGTGCTCGGGCCGGTCCGGCCCGTGCATACGCGGCCGTGACCGACTGCGCGGGGCGGCCCGACGAACAGGGGGTCGAGCGATGACCACACCACCCGATGGCGGGGCTCGCCACGACGAGCCGAACGAGTACGGCTTCGCCGGTGACCCGACGGTGCCGGAGCCGGAGCGCACGAACCGCCCGGACGAGCTCGACGAGGCGGAGGAGGTGGCGGTGCCCGGGGACGACTTCACCGAAGGGCTCAGCGAGTCCCTCGACAACGAGGAATCCCACGACCCCCACCGCGGCGACGGCAAACCTCGGTAGCAATATCGGCCGTGTTGGGCCGAATACGGGCACAAGGCCGGTTCGGTCCTCTACATTCGGTTCGGCGCTGAATGCGGGCGGTATGGATCTTTTTCATACTGTCTGAGTTTCCGGGCGTACCGAATAGCCCGCACGCCGGATCAACCGTTAACGCCGCAGATAGGGAGGTCTGGCCTGATGGATCTGCGCACCCACCTTGCCGTCGTGCGCCAACGCTGGTGGCTCGTACTGGCGACGGTCATGGTCGGGCTCGGCGCCGCCGGTCTCGTGACCGTACGCACCGAGCCGTTGTACACCTCGTCGGTGACGTTCTTCGTCACCACGCAGAGCCAGGGCGTGACCGACGCGTACCAGGGTGGCCTCTTCCTCCAACAGAGGGTGAAGTCGTACGCCGACCTGCTCACCAGCGACCGGCTCGCCCAGAGCATCGTCGCCGACGGGCCGGTCGGGCTCACCGCCGACGAGGTGCAGGCCCGGATCACCGCGCGGGTGGAGGCGAACACCGTACTGCTCCGGGCCACCGTCACCGACAGCGATCAGGCGCGGTCGTTGCGCCTCACCGAGTCGGTGGCGTCGCACTTCGTCTCGCTGGTCCAGCGGTTGGAGACGCCGCCCGGCGCGCAGGAACCGCCGGTGAAGATCGAGACGGTGAGCGGCCCCCGGGTCAGCGCCGATCCGGTCTCGCCCCGCCCGGCCCGCAATCTCGCCGTCGGTGGGGTGCTCGGCCTGCTGCTCGGCATCGCGCTCTGCGTGCTCCGCGGACTGATCGACAACACCGTCCGCGACGGCGCCACCCTCCAGCAACTGACCGGCAGCCCGCTGCTGGGGCAGATTCCCTGGGACGTGGAGGCGCTCACCGCGCCACTGATCGTCGGCACCGCGTCGCATTCGGCTCGGGCGGAGGCGATGCGCAAGCTCCGTACCAACCTGCGGTTCGTCGACGTGCACGAGTCGGCGCGGGTGATCGCGGTGACCAGTTCGGTCCAGGGCGAGGGCAAGACGACCCTCTCCTGCAACCTGGCCATCTCGCTGGCCGAGGCCGGCTGGCAGGTGCTGTTGGTCGATGCTGACCTGCGCCGCCCGAAGATCGCCCAGTACCTGGGGTTGGAGGCCGGCATCGGCCTGACCGACGTGCTGATCGGCGAGGTCGAGGTCGCGGACGTGGTCCAGCCCTGGGGCGACAAGTCGCTGCTGGTCCTGCCCGGCGGCTCGATGCCCCCGAACCCGAGCGAGTTGCTGGGCTCCAAGGGCATGGCCGACCTGCTGCGGGCGCTGCGCGACTCGGCCGACATCGTCATCGTCGACACCGCCCCGCTGCTGGCCGTCACCGATGCCGCGGTGGTCGCGGTGCAGACCGACGGGGTACTGCTCGCCACCCGGCACGGCAAGACGACCCGGGCGCAGGTGGCAACGGCCACCGAGGCGCTGGAGGCGGTCTCCGCGCGGGTCCTCGGCTGTGTCCTCAACATGGCCAAGGTGGCCAGGTCGGACAACTACCAGTACGAGATGTACCGGACCCTCGTCGCCGACCCGCCACCGGCGGAGCCGATCTCGGCGGTGCCGGCGGCCGAGCAGGTCGACTGGCCCGCCGCCACCGGCGCCGGGACGGCACCGGTGGGGGCACACGAGGACGAGCTGGGACCGCTGCGGGAGGATCCGCGGACGGTCGGGGCGGCACCGACCCAGGAACTCAGCCGGATACCGCGATGAGTCCCACGGTCGGTCGGAGCGCGCGCTCGATCTCGCGTACGCAGTGACGGAACTCCGCGATCGGCAGGCCCACCGGGTCGGTCAGGTCGTCGTCGTCGGGCCGGGCCGGAGGTTGCAGACCGGCCCGGGCCCGGCTGGCCGCCGCCACCGCCGCGTCGAGTCGGCGCACCGGGTCCCGTGGCCCGTCCGGCGTCGTCGCGTCCTGCTCGACCGCGCCGCCCTGCTGGACCGCGGCGGCGGCGAGCCGGGCGAACTGGCGCAGGGTGAACGTACGGCGCAGCGCGGACGGCGCCAGCGAGACGCAGGTGGTCCGCTGGGCCCTGGTGGCGGTGAGGATCAGTCCGGCCGCGCGGAGCTGCTCGGCGTGCAGTGGCCTGCTGCGGAACGCCTCGGGGTCGGTGCCGCGTTCGGCGGTGACCCGGGCGGCGTGCGGGTGCATCGGGTAGCCGGGCACCGCGTGGGTGCCGGCGCTGCCGACCGGTACGCCCGCTGCCTCGCCGCCGAGCCGCTGCGCCAGCAGTTCCCGGGCGAGGTACTCCGCCATGGGGGACCGGCACAGATTCGCGTGGCAGACGATGAGCACCCCGCCGAGCATGTCTCCTCCTCGCTGCTCCGGCGTCACGGTCGGCCGGTAGCCCACCGGGTGCAACGAGCGGCCGGTCGGTGCGATCCGCGACGAACGGCCCGGATCGGCAAGCGCCGCGCTGACTGTGAGCTTTACTCACAACCAGCCACGTATGGGCTGTAAAAAGCCTGTACGACGGCGAAGCAACAAATAACCGTGCTATAGAGATCTGTAGCAATTACATCCTTATGGTCGTTTTGCCCAAACTATGGAGTGTGTTGGTGTGACGCAGGGCGAATCTGCCCCGATGCAACACTCACGACGCCGGTCCAGCCGGCCCCGGTCGCGAGTGGGGCTGCGCCGTACCCTGATCACCGTTCTGGTGGTCGCCTGCCTGCTGTTCCTCGGCGTCGGCTGGCTCGGGTTGCGCGGCTGGCAGGCTCGGGGTCACCTGCTCAGCGCCGCCGGACTCGCGGGCGAGCTGAGCGAACAGGTGCTCGCCGGCGACACGGAACAGGCCGCCCGCACCCTGTCCGCACTCCAGTCGCAGGCCGGGGCGGCCCGCTCCGCCACCGGCGACCCGACCTGGCGGCTGGCCGGTCACGCGCCGTACGCCGGTGACGACCTGACCGCCGTACGGGACATCGCCGTGGCCGTCGACGACCTCGCCCGCCACGCCTTCCCGTCGCTGCTCAGGTTGGACCTGGCCACGCTGGTGCCGAAGGGCGGTCGACTCGACCTGACCCGGTTGCAGGCAGCCGCCCCCGAACTGAGCACCGCCGACACCGCCGTCCGGCAGGCCCGCGAACGGGTCGACGGGATCCGCTCCGCCGGACTCCAGGCGCCGGTCCGGGACGCGGTCGAGCAACTGCGCGCCGAGTTGGACCGGCTGGCCGATCTCACCTCGACCGCCCGCCACGGCGCCGTCCTGCTCCCGCCGCTGCTGGGCGCGGGTGGCCCGCGTACCTATCTCGTCGCCTTCCAGAACCTGGCCGAACCGCGCTCGACCGGCGGCATCTTCGGCGCGTACGCGGTGATCCGGGCCGAGGGCGGCAAGGTGCAGATCCTCAAGCAGGGCGCCGCCGCCGAGCTGGGCGGCTTCGACAAGCCGGTCAGCGTCCTCGACAAGGACATGCGCGGGCTCTACACCGACCTGCTCGGCATCTACCCGGCCGACGTGAACCTGACCCCGCACTTCCCGACGGCCGCCGCGCTGTTCCGCGAGATGTACCGGCTCCGGACCGGCACGGTCGTCGACGGCGTGCTCGCCACCGACCCGGTGACCCTGTCCTACCTGCTCGAGGCGATCGGGCCGGTGCCGGTGCCCAAGCACCCGACGCTGACCTCGGCCACCGCCGTGAAGACCCTGCTCTCCGACGCCTACGAGCGGATCGACGCGCCGAAGGACCAGGACAGGTACTTCGCCAACGCGGCGATGTCGGTCTTCGACGCCCTGCTGACCCGCACGGTCGACCCGCGCAAGCTGCTCGACGCACTGGACCGGGCGGTCGACGAACGGCGGATCCTGTTCTGGAGCGCGCACCAGCAGGAGCAGGACGACGTGGTCGACACCCGCGTCGCCGGAGTCCTCCCGGAGCAGGAGGCGGTGCCGACGGTCGGGGCCTTCCTCAACGACGGCACCGGGTCGAAGCTCGGTTACTACCTGACCCGTTCCGCCGAGCTGACCGTGGGCGGCTGCCGCCCCGACGGCCGGCGTGAACTCAAACTCCGGCTCGCGATCGGCTCGACCGCGCCGAGCAAGGGCCTCAGCGATTCCGTACTCGGCCTGCAGCTTCCCGGCGACCCGTACCGCAACCGAGTCGTGGCCTACGTCTTCAGCCCGGTCGGCGGCACCCCGGTACGCGCCCGGCTCGACGGCGCGGCCACCCCGATCGGTGCCGGAATGGAACGAGGGCGGCGGGTCGCCGTCCTCAGCGTCGACATCCCACCGGGCAAGACCCGGGAGCTGGAGGTCGACCTGTTGACCCCGGTGACCCGGACCGGCACCGCAGATCTGTGGCTGACGCCCGGCGCCACACCCTGGACCACCCGTGTCAATCCAGCAACCACGTGTGAACAGTAGAGAGAGGATCCATCATGCGGCTCACCCGCATCGTCGCCTCGGCCATGGCGGCATTCGTCATGGCCGGCGCGCTTGCCACCATGACATCCAGCCCGGCGGCCGCCCAACCACAACCGCCCTATCCGCCGCAGCCGCCCGTGCTGACTCTGAGCGAGTCGACCGTGGCGGTCGGCGAGGAAGTCACGCTCTTCGGCCGGTTCTACGGCCCGACCGAGACCGTCGACATCGTCTTCACGCCACAGGCGGCGGCGGCCGGTGCCGTCGAGCGGACCACCGTCCGTCAGGACAACGGAACGACCGTCGCGATGGTGCCGGTCGCGTACCCGTCGGGACCGCCGCCGGCGCTGGTCGCGGTGACCAACGCCCAGGGCGAGTTCCAGATCACGTTCGACGCGGACTGGAAGGGCACCTGGCTGATCACGGCCACCGGTCGCGAGTCGGGCCTCAGCGCGAGCGTCGTGCTGACCGTCGTGCCCCGTCAGTTGCCGGTTACCGGTAGCTCGCTCGGCCGTCAGCTCGGCGTCGGTGCCGGGCTGCTGCTCCTCGGTGTGGTCCTGGTCCTGCTGACCGTGGTTCGTCGCCGTCGCGGCGGTATGCGCGCCGGTACGGCCTGACCCGAACCGCGGGGAGGATGGCCGATCTCCCGTGGTGGCGTTTCGCGCCTGAGCGCCGGTCGGACGAGCGAGAGCTTGTCCGACCGGCGCTCGCCCATGTCCGAACGCGTACGCAGTTGGTCCTGATGGCGGCCGTAGTGGCACCACTTCCGTCGCCGGTCCGGCCACAATCGATCAGATGAACCGTCCGCTGCTGTTCCTCGACATCGATGGGGTGCTGAACCCGTTCGACGGCCCCTGCCCCGCCGGTTTCTCCGAACACGACCTGTTTCCGGGCGAGGAGTCCATCCGGATCAACCCCGGTCACGGTGCCTGGATCACCGAGCTGACCGGTACCTTCGACGTCACCTGGGCGACCAGCTGGAACGACGACGCGAACCGCCTCCTCGTACCGTTGCTGGGCATTTCCCCGCTGCCCATGCTCACCATGCCGCCGGTGCCGTTCCATCCGAACGCCAAGGTTCCGCTGATCGCCGCACTGGCGCAGGACCGGCCGACCGCGTGGATCGACGACGCGCACACCCACGAGGCCCGGACCTGGCGCGACAACCGGAGCGCACCGACCATCCTGGTCGCCGCCGACCCCGGCGTCGGCCTCACCCGCGCGCACGTCGACCAGATCCTCGCCTGGGCCGCCGGCCTGTGACCGCCTGAACTCTCGCCACCGCACCGTGATCCGCCAGGCAGGAGTGAAAACTTCTCACCTCGGGTAGTGGCCGCCCCGCGCGATCGGGATGCCGACGCCGCCAGCAGCCACCCCGACCCGCTAGCCGGTCCCGGCCCGCAAACGGAGCCGGGTGTCGCACGCTCGTTCCTCTTGACGTTCACCCCGGTCTGAGCGTGGATGATTCTGTCAGGACCATCAACACCCTCGGGGGGTACGAGCATGACCGCCACACCATTCGACCCACGTACGCTGCTCGCCGCAAGCCGACTGGGAGTGCTCGCGACGATCAAGGCCGACGGCCGTCCCCAGCTTTCCCCCGTGATGCCCTTCTACGACCGGCAGGCCGGTGTCCTCTACGTGTCGATGACCGAGGGGCGGGCCAAGACGGCGAATCTGCGTCGTGATCCTCGGGCCACACTGGAGGTCACCGGCCCGGACGGCCGCGAGTGGGCCACCGCCGAGGGCGTCGCGACCCTGACCGGCCCGGGAACCGACCCGCACGGTTCCGAGGTCGAGGCGCTGGTGGACTACTACCGCCTCGCCGCAGGGGAGCACCCGGACTGGGACGAGTACCGGTCGGTGATGGTGTCCGACCGCAGGGTGCTCATGGTGATGACCGTCGACCACGTCTACGGCGCCAGCATCCGCTGACGCCACCGGTACCTCGCGTAGCCGCCCGAACGGCGAGCGCGGTCCGGCGTCAACAAGTGATCGGTAGGAACCGTGCCCGGAGCCCCGTCGGTGCGAGACGGCCGAGGAACTCCGGGTCGGCCGTCTGCGCGTTCGACGACTCGATGGTGAAGCGTTGCGCCAGCCGTGAGGTGGCGAGCGTGAGCTGCCGCATGGTCAGGGCCGAGCCCACGCAGACCCGTGGACCGGCACCGAACGGAAGGTACGCCACACCGGGCGCCGGTCGTCCGGTCAACCAGCGGGTGGGGTCGAACTCGTCCGGTCGTTGCCACCACCGTGGGTCCCGGTGGATCAGGTACGGATTGAGCAGCACGTCGTCCCCGGGGCTCAGCGACCACCGGCCCAGGGTCGTGGCCGTACTGGCGGTGCGGGTCATCAGCCACACCGGCGGGTAGAGCCGGAGGACCTCCTTGACCACGGCCTCGGCCAGCGGAAGCCGCGCAGCCGGCGGGGCGTCACCGCCGTTCGACCCGTTCGCCTCCGCGCGCAGGTCGGCGGTGAGCCGAGGTTGGCGGGCCAACTCCCGGACGATGGAGGCGAGCGCGGCGGCGGGGACACCGTGGCCGCCCATCAGGATGCCGCGAAGGGTCGACATCACCGCCCGGTCGGGCATCCCCGGATCGGCGGCGAGCAGCAGGGAGAGCAGGTCGCCGTGGGTCGCCCCGGTACCGGAGGCACGCCGCCGCGCGACGATCCCGGTCAGGGTGTCGATGGTGTGCCGGTGGGAACGGAAGAAGCGGCGGTTGCGGCGCAGCGGCAGCCAGGCGGGCAACTGGTACGACGTGCCGGAGAACGGCCGGGTGACGTCCAGGCTCTCGGCGAGCAGGTCGGGGATCTCGGTGGAGTCGGGACCGAAGCAGTATTCGGAGATCGACCGGGCGGTGAACGTACGCATCAGGGGGAGGACGTCACACTCGGCACCGGTCACCGAGTCCGTCACCTCGTCCAGGATCTCGACGGTCCGGTTGTCCGCCGTGACAGAGGCGGAGTGGTTGAGCCCCGGCCACACCGTACGGCGCGCGGACATCCAGGAGCTGCCCTGCCGGGCGGCCTGCTCGACGTCCCGTCGGGTGTCGAACGGTGCCAATTCCGTGACGAAGTCCTGGTTCGTCCGGGCGAGTACGTCGTGGGTCAGGTCCGGGTCGATCACGAACACCGTTCGCTCGTCGTACGAGAAGACGTCGCCGTACTCCGTGTGGCAGCGCCGGAGAAACCCGATCCGGTCGTTGTCGTACGCCGGGATGTTGCCCATCAGCCAGTGCCCGCGCGGACCCGGCGGTCGACTGGTCTCCTTGACGTGTGCCATCCGGGCCCCCAAGAGAGAATCACAGGATCCCCGTCCGGGGATCCTGTGATCGCTGTGTGTTCAGTCGTCGTGGTGGGAGTCGTTCCTGGCAGTGGCAGGGCGCCGGACTAGTTCTCGTCGTAGCCGTAGAACCAGTACGGGTAACGTCCGCTGACCTGGGGCTTGCCCACCAGGCGAGCCGCCACGTGCCGCAGCATCCGGGTCATGAGCACCTCCTACATCGATAGGGGACGATCATCTGAGCCGGATCGTGTCACAGGGGGTTGCGCCCCGGCAACGGGTCCCGACGCGAGCCACTACGGTGTGGGAACCGGGAAAATCGCCTCCCGAGACGACCCCGGAAACATGGGGGTGGAGTGGCCACGACCGCTTCGCGTCGGGGGAGAGCGCCCTGACCGGCGGGTACCCGAGTGTTGTCGTCACCCGGTGGCCACCTGTACCGCCGCCGACAGTCGATCACCACGGCCGTCGTCGACAGCACATGGCTCCAAAAAGGACTATCCCGCTGACGCAGGCATCACCGTACGCATCAGTACAAGATCGCGTCGGTCCGTCCTGGACCGCGAATACGGCGGCCCGGTCGCTCGTGCGGCCGGAGTGCAGCGGCTTTGCCCCGATATGCTGCACAAATGATCAACTCGTACGCGGGAACCGATGATGCAGGCGTGGCGATGGCCGCGGCACGTGCCGGTGCCGACGTGGTCCGCGACCTGTACGGCCAGCGACTCGCCCGGATCGACAAGGGTGCCGGGGACTTCGCCACCGCCGCCGACGTGGCGGCCGAGCAGGCGATCCTCGACGTCATCCGGGCGGCGCGGCCCGACGACGCGGTGCTCGGCGAGGAGGGCGGGCAGCAGGGCGCGGCCGACTCCGTACGCCAGTGGTTGGTGGATCCCCTCTGCGGCACGCTGAACTACGCCGTCGGGAACATGCTGGTGGCGGTCAACGTGGCACTGCGTGACGGGGCGGCGGCGGTGGCCGACCCGTTCAGCGGCGAGATCTTCTTCACCGACGGTGAGACGGCACGGGTACGCCACAATGGACTCGACGCCCCGTTGACGCCCACGCCGGCCACCCAACTCGTGGACGTCAACCTGGATCCGCCGTTCCCGAACGCGCCCGGATTCCGGGCCGTGGAGCTGATGGCCCATCCCGACTTCGTGGCACGGTTCCGGCCACGGGTCGTCTCCACGACGCTGGCGCTGACCTGGGTCGCCGCCGGCAAGCGTGCCGCGTACGTCACCGACGGTGGTGACCTCTCCGGGAGCGTGCACTTCGCGGCGGGGATCGCGATCTGCCGGGCCGCCGGTTGCGTGGTCACCGGCATCGACGGCGCCCCGATCGGACCCGGAGGCCGTGGACTCGTGGTGGCCGCCGATGCGGAGACCCACAGCCAGCTCCTGTCCCTGACCCGTACCGGTCGTTGAGGGCGGGCAGCGGCTGTTGACATCCCCGAACGACCGACATAATTTATGAAAACATCGGATCGATGATGGCCCACGTCGTTCGCCGGATCCCGCAAAGTCCCGATCCAGCCGGCAGAGATCCGATGAATGTGTCGGAAGGGAAACCACCGTGCTCGAATCGTCCCGTCGTGACTTCCTCCGCCTCACCGGTGCGGCCGGGGCCAGTCTCGCGATCGCCGGCGCCCGCCCGTTCGCCGCGAACGCCGCACCGGCCCGTCCCACCGAAGCCACGCTCGTCCCGGACGCCCAGGCCACCACGGTCTGGTACCGCACACCGGCGAAAGAGGACCAGATCATCCGGGAGGGCCTGCCGATCGGGAACGGTCGACTCGGTGCGCTGACCGGCGGCAACCCCGCCGACGACGTTGTCTACCTCACCGACGGCTCGTTCTGGACC
The DNA here is from genome assembly GCF_053601675.1 of Micromonospora sp. NPDC004704. Classification (NCBI taxonomy): domain Bacteria; kingdom Bacillati; phylum Actinomycetota; class Actinomycetes; order Micromonosporales; family Micromonosporaceae; genus Micromonospora; species Micromonospora sp. NPDC004704. The sequence continues at coordinate 328,312 of NZ_JBSGCD010000006.1, forward strand.
GGTGGGCGCAACGACACCCTCCAGAGTGACGGACAGCTCCCGTACGACGGGAACGGCTTCGGCAGTTTCGGCCTGCTCGCCCAGGTACGCGTCGCGCTCACCGGCCACAACCCGGAGACGTACAAGGACTATCGCCGCACCCTCGACCTCAGCAACGGGATCGTGTCGGTGAGTTACCGGATCGGGAAGGCGCACTACCGTCGGGAGGTCTACGCCAGCCATCCCGACGACGTGATCGTCCTGCGGCTCACCCAGTCCGGCGGCGGCACCCACACCGGCGCGGTGTCCCTGGTCGGCACCCACGGCGAGACCACCACGGCCGCCGGCAGCCAGGCCAGCTTCGACGGCACCCTGCCCAACGGCCTGCGGTACGCGGCGGCGGTCACCGCGATCGGCAGCGGCGGCCGGATCGGCACCGACGGCTCCAAGGTCACCTTCGAGGGGTGCCGGGAACTGCTGGTGGTGATCTGCGGGGGCACCGACTACTCGCGGGACGCGGCAAAGAACTTCCGCGACCCGGAGGTCGACCCGCTCGCGCTCGCCCGTACGAAGATCGCCTCGGCCGCCCGGGTCCCCGGAGCCGGCCTGCTCGCCACGCACGTTGCCGACTACCGGCGGCTCTACGACCGGATGCGGTTGCGCCTGGGCGAGTCGACCCCGGTGCAGCGGGCACTGGACACCTGGTCGCGCATTGCCGTCCGCTACACCGACCCGACCACCCCCGACCCGGAACTGGAAGCCATGTACGTCCAGTTCGGCCGGTACCTGAACATCACCGGCTCCCGGGACCGGCTGCCGATGAACCTGCAGGGCATCTGGGTGCACAACAACAACCCGGACTGGTACGGGGACTACCACACCGACATCAACATCCAGATGAACTACTGGCTGGCCGACCCGGCCGGGCTCGGCGAGACCGGGCACGCCCTGGCCGACTACTGCGTGTCCCAGTTGCCGGTCTGGACCGACGTGACCCGGCGGCTCTACAACGATCCCCGCAACCGGTTCCGCAACAGCCGCGGAAAACTGGCCGGCTGGGCGGTCGCGTTCTCCACCAACATCTACGGCGGCAGCGGCTGGGTCTGGCACCCGTCCGGCAACGCCTGGCTGTGCAACTCGCTGTGGCGGCACTACGAGTACAGCCTGGACCGGGCGTACCTGGAGAAGATCTATCCCGTACTCAAGGGCGCGGCCGAGTTCTGGCAGGCCCGGCTCATCCCGACCACCGTCACCGAGCCGGACGGTACGACCCGTGAGGTGCTGATCGACGACAACGCCTGGTCACCGGAGCACGGCCCGGACGCGAAGGGCATCACGTACGCCCAGGAGCTCGCCTGGGACCTGTTCCAGCAGATCAGGGTCGCCTCCGAGGTGCTCGGCCGGGACGAGGACTTCGCCGCCGAGGTCACCGACCTCCAGGCGCGGCTCTACCTGCCCCGGGTCAGCCCGAAGAGCGGCTGGCTGGAGGAGTGGATGACCCCGGAGAACCTCGGCGAGACCACGCACCGGCACCTCTCCCCGCTGATCGGCTTCTACCCCGGCGACCGGATCAACACCGACACCAGCCCGAAGGAACTGATCGACGGCGTACGGGCGTTGCTCACCGCCCGGGGCATGGACAGCTACGGCTGGGCCTGCGCGTGGCGGTCGCTGTGCTGGTCCCGGCTCAAGGACGCCGAGAACGCCTACCAGCTCTACCTGACCGTGCTGCGACCGTCGATGAACAACGGCAACGGCACCTCAGCCAACCTGTTCGACATGTACAGCCAGGGCAGCTACACCATCTTTCAGATCGACGCCAACCTCGGCGGTGCCGCCGCCGCGCTGGAGATGCTGCTCTACTCCCGACCCGGCGTCATCGAGCTGCTGCCCGCCCTTCCGGACGCCTGGGCGCCCAACGGTGAGGTGACCGGCGTCGGCGCCCGAGGCGGGTTCGAGGTGGACCTCGCCTGGCGCAACGGCAAGGTGACCAGCGCGACGATCCGCAGCGTCGGCGGCACCGAGACCGAGGTGCGTGCGGGGGGCTGGCGACGCCGGATCACCCTCAAACCGGGCCGGTCCGTCACCGTGACCCCCGGTCGCTGAGAGTCACCACCGCCGGTACGCACGTCACGATCGTGAGGAGTTCGGCTTCGCTCCCGTAGGCCGAACTCCTCACGATCCCGAAAACCAATCAGGGGCGGCGCGCTCGACGCGAGTTCGGTACCGTCCCGCCGTGAACCTTGGATCTCAGCAGACCACTCACAAGCGGGCCCTTGGCACCATAGCGATCCTCGCCGGCCTCTTCGTATCGGCGGTGTCCATGATGGATGACGATGCCGTTTCGGTGGGAGCGCTCGTCCTTTCGATAGTCCTGGTCCTGACCGGGGTCGGACTGCGTATCGAGGTGGCGATCAACGAGTCCCGGAGCTAGCCCGCCCACCCGTTCGGCCCCGAGTGGCGCCGCCGACTTTCAGCAACTCGCGCCGATCGATAGCTAAACGTGCCGGCCGGCGAGGTCTGTGCCGGGGCGCTCGCTGCGTTGGCTGGGGTGCCGTGGCTGACTTTGCTGGGGCTCCCGGCGCGGCAGAACTCGGGACGTGAAGGCCAACCATGTTCAGGTGAACCTGACGCGAGGGGATGTGCTTCGCGTGGCTCATGATCAGGGAGAGTTTGGCTCGCTATGACCGGCCGAACTCTCCCTGATCATGAAAGGGGCGCGGTGTGGGTTGACTCTCGGGTGGGCTGAGACCTGATGCTTGCGGGGTGGATGACAGGGAACTTTTCAATATCGGTGCGTTTGCGCTGGTCAGTGGGTTGTCGATTGCGGCGTTGCGGCACTACGACGAGATCGGGCTGTTCAAGCCGGCTCGCGTCGACCCCGACAGCGGCTACCGCCAGTACGCCCACGAGCAGGTGGAGCAGGCTCGACTGATATGTGGCCTGCGTGCGGTCGACCTGCCCATCGAGGAGATCCGGGTGCTGCTGGCGGGGAGCAGGGAGCTTGTCCCGCCGGCTCTCGACGCCCACCGGGAGCGCCTCGTCGCCCAGGTGCGTGAGCTGTCGCAGCGGGTCGTGGCGGTGGACGAGTTCATCGAAAAGGGGGAGCTGATGCCCGCGTTGCAGACTGTTCGTCCGGCGCAGATCAGGATCGGGGTGACGGACGTACGGGCCGCGGCAAGCTTCTACACGAAGGCGTTCGACGTCGTCTTCAACGAGGCGATCGACTCGCTACAGTTCGGCACCCACCACAGTGAACGGTTCTTCCTCATCACCCTGGAGGAGACCGCTCCCGACTCGACCAGCCGTGGTCACGCCCGCTTCGGGCTGCTCGTGGAGGACGTCGACTCCGCCCACGACCGAGCACTCGCCGCCGGGGGAGTCGAGGTGCAACCCCCGACCGACTCCACCTGGAAGCCCCGCGCCTCCTGCGTGCGTGACCCCAGCGGCAACCTCATCGACCTCTACCAGGGCTGATCGCCTCCATGACGCTGAGGCTGTGTTACGTGGCGTCGAACCACGGCTTGTTCGCGGTCCAGTGTCTGACCCACCCCATAAAGCCTGGATCAGCGGTGGTGTGGCCGAACCCCGCGTCGAACGGAGTGGCGCCTTCGCCGCTGATGTTCCAGATGTGCCCCCGATGCGGTCCGCTGACGATCAGGTGCCAGTACATGCCGCATCCGTCGGTGCCCAACACGATCGACCCGTCGTTGAAGACCGGCTCAAGGAGCGGTTCGACCTCCTCCGACGGCCTGGGGTCGACCTCCCACAGCCACATCGAGGTCAGCGGGAAGGGCCGGCGCAGCAAGCGCTCCGGCCGATCGTCACCCCAGTCGTCGGGCAACTCCGCCAGCCCGACGAGTCCGAACTCCGGTGGCCCGGAGTCCGACCCGTCGGAGATCTGCGCGACGAATGTCCGGTAGGGCTCGGGCAGGACGATGCCGTGTTCGGCTTCGAAATCGCGTACAGCCGCCCAACCCAGAGCCGACTCGCCGCCGTCATCGACCTGGAAGGCGGCACGTAGCGCCGCAAGGTCGTCGGGGTCGGCAAGATCTTTATCCACGCGCCTATAGCTACCACATGCGCTCAGGAAGCCCTTGGGGCGGTCAGTGGGGGGACCCGCTCCCGGCCGGACCGACGGCGGTAGCGTCGGCTCATGACCGATGACAGTCGGGACTTGATGCGTTGGCGGGTCTATGGCGAGCGTGCCATCTACGACCACCGGTGGGTACATCTGACGTTGGCAGACGTCCAGCCACCAGGGGGCGGTGACCGGTTCGAGCACCACGTGGTCAGGCTGTTTCGAGCTGTCGTCGCCGTGGTCATGGACGATCAAGACCGCGTGCTGATGCTGTGGCGGCATCGGTTCATCTCTGATCAGTGGGGCTGGGAACTGCCTGGCGGTGTCGTGGATGAGGCTGAGGACGAGGCGGTTGCGGCCGCACGAGAGGTCGAGGAAGAGACCGGTTGGCGTCCAGGCCCCATGCGCCGCTTGGTGTCCTACCAGCCAATGACCGGGATGGTCGACTCGCCGCACGCAGTCTTCTTCGCGCGGAGTGCCCAGCTCGTTGGCCCGCCGAGTGACCCGCAGGAGGTTGGCAGGGTCGAGTGGGTGCCGCTTGCCGCGGTACGTGATCTAGCGGCGAAGCAGGAACTCCTAGGCTCCGGGACCCTGATCGGTCTGCTGCATGTGCTCGCCTTTGGGCCGCCAGCAGACTAGCTGACCTTTGCGAGGGACAACGTCAGGCGGTCGAGCCGTCGACGGTGTCGGAGGGACCCGGTGCGGTTTACGAGCATCCGGGCTTGCCCCGCCTGACGTCGCGCTTCGCCAAGCTCGCCGCTGGCGTAGTAGGCCTGCCCGAGATCGATGCGGAGACCGGCCTGTGCTCTCGCGAACGTGGGGTCGAGACGGTCCAGCGCACTATGCAGGTCGGCCAAGGCGCCCGCGTCCCCGAGCTGTGCCAGCGCGTTGCCTCGCCACCTGGCGAGGTGGCTCGCATTGAGGAAGACGCCGGGTACGTCCGCGTCACGGGATTCCGCGCCGGATGGCAGCGCGGCGGAGGCCTGATCTAACGCCGCCCGGCACGCCGACTCGTCGCCGCTGATGGCGGTCATCTCGGCTTCCGCCGCCGCCAACCACGCCAGCAGTCTTGCGGGGGATCTACCTAGCGCCGATCTCCGGGCTTCTCGGATGAGTTGCACCGCAAGGTTTATGCGGCCCGCGTCGACCAGCACGTAAGCCTGCTCGCCCATGGCATGGGCGAGCAAGGCGGGATTCTCTGCCTCAACAGCAGCACGGCGTGCGGTCTCGTAGTGCCGCCAGGCTCGATCTACAGCACCAACGTCCAGCGCTTGCCAGCCGGCGAGGGTTGAGGCGCTGGCCAGCACCTCTGCTACGGGCCGCCTGGCAGTGGGTAGTACCGCGTAGGCAAGCGCGTTCTCAAGCGTTGCGAGATGTGCGTTCATTCGGTCAACGAGAATGGCCGCGCCGAGCTGGCGGTCCATCGTCCGGAAGAGTTCGGTCTGTTGGACGAGGGTGTCGATCATCAGTGGGTCGATGGCGGTTGCTGTCTCGATCTTATCGGCCAGCTCGGTGTATGCCTCGTCGAGCGAGGGAAGCTCATGCTCGGGGTCCACCGCGAACAGCTCGCCATCGGTTTGCCCGAACACCTCCCGCAGTACTGCGCGGTATTCCGGGCCAATCGCCCGGCGGCTATTCTCCCACTCCGAGATATAGACCTTCAAGCTTGCGGTCGTGACGGTCGGCTGTCCCGCTGCGGCCAGGCGGCGTTCGATCTCATGCACCAGCCGGCTTTGTGACCAGCCGCGGGACAGCCGTGCGTCCCTGATTCGGCTCGACAACCCATGCTCCTCAGCGTGCAACTCGGTCGGCGTCTCACGGATAAGCATGCCCTGTTGGTTTGCTGAATCACAGGGGTTAACACCCGGCTGTTAATAGCCATGACCTATCGCGACAGTGTCGGGCGGAGTTTGCTCGATACGACAGCTACTCACGATGACGTGGCTGGTCAACGACGACGGATCGGGGGTCCTGGGCTGTCGTAGCTGCGGAGATTGTCTAGGGCGCTGGCCGTCCTGGTCGGTGCCCGTCTGACGATCGAACAGGGGTTCTCGTAGACATGCCTGAACCGGGTGACGTGCTGGGGGTGGGAGCGCCCGCTTCGGTCCAGTTCGGTGGCGCGAGTGCGATCACGTTCCGGGTCACGGTCGTCTCGAAGCAGCCCACATACGACGGCTGGGTCTGGCTGACGGGATACGTGCTCAACCGGAAGGGCGAGGCGACGGAGAAGCGCGAGATCTTCGTGCAGCTCGACGGCCTGCGCCTGCTCGCCCGCCCCCACAGGCCCACGCGGCTGCCCAATGAACCACCCATGACCACCAGCAGGCCAACCGGCACACGCCGCTGACTCCGTCCGGCGTCGCTACGCCGCGACGAAGCAAACCCCGACCAAGAAGGAGAAATGAGAATCGTGACCTCGGCCGTAGGAGTCTCCCGAGTGGTCCAGCGACTCACCCGGTTGCGCCCCGAGCAGGTTCGACTCACCCGCTTTCGGCGTACGCGGATCGGTCGTCGCGGGTTGGCCGAGGAGCAGGTGTACGCCTTCGTGCGGCGGGTGACGGACGAGTTGGTGGCGCGGGACGCGACCGAGGCGGCGTTGCGGGAGGAGAACCTGCGGCTCAAGGAGGCGCTGCGCGCCTGGCATACCGAGCAGGCGCGACTCCGGCCGGTGAACACGGGTCGCTGGACCGACCGGTAGCGGAAGGCGGTGCGATCGGTGGCGAAGATCGTGAAGCACGGGCGCGTACGCCGGTGGTGGCGTCCGTGGCGGGTGACGTGCGCCTGCGGCTGGCCGTACTACCCCTGTTATTACGTACGCCAGCGGCAGGCCAACCGTGGGGCCGGCGGCGATGGCTGACCAGCCCGCGTTGCACGGCCCGTCGCGTCCCGACTGGGCGTGCATCGCCTGCGGCACGCCCTGGCCTTGCCCCATGCGGCGGCGCCAGTTGAAGGAGCTGTGCCAGTGCGACCCCGCCGTTCTACGCCGCTACCTGACGCCGTACCTCCAGGTCGCCCGGACCGAGTTGACCGAGCTGACCGCCGAGCAGCTCGATGACCGCTTCCTGGGATGGTTCGGCGAAAGATCTTAAGGCCCTAGGGAATCCGGGGTCAGCACGCCGAGGACCTGCGGCGCCAACTCGCGCAGCAGGTCCTCGATGCGGAGATCGGTTGGTCAGCCCTCACAGGTCCGACGGTGGGCCGGACAGCACCGGGTGCACCTCGATCGGCATGTTGAGCGGACGTCCGCCGGGGCCGGGCGCGGTGGAGATGTACGCGGCCAGGTCCACCGCCCGCTGCGGGCTGTCGCAGTCGACGATCCAGAAGCCGGCGAGGAACTCCTTCGTCTCGGCGAACGGCCCCTCGGTGACCACCGGCGCCCCGCCCTCACCGGCGCGGACGATCCGGGCCTGGTGCGGGCCAGCGAGGCCCTGCCCGTCGACCCACTCGCCCGCGGCGGTGAGCTTGCCGTTGACCTCGCCCATGAACGCGATGTGCGCCTGGACCTCTTCCTGCGTCCAGTTCTCGACGCCGGGGAAGTCCGTTCCGGCGGCGCTGAACTGCATCAGCAGCATGTACTTCATGGTTTCGCTCCTCACGGCTGTGCACCCTCTCGGTGCTCTCACCCTGAGGTAGAAGCAGCCGGCACCGTTCTCGACATCCCGACGAAGAAATTTTCAGGCGATTGCGGTGACCTCCAGCGGCCACATATCGGGATCCACCGAGAATCCACATGGATAAACACGAACAGCCACTCGCGCCCGCTTCGATGTTGGAACCTGTTGACTTCGGTGTCCCGCGGGGTGCACCCTCAGCTCTCATGCGGCAATGGCAGGGTGACGGCATCTTTTTCGGCGGCGACTACAACCCCGAGCAGTGGCCCGAGCAGACCTGGTCGGAGGACATCGACCTGATGCGCCGGGCCGGGGTCAACCTGGTCTCGGTCGGCATCTTCTCCTGGGCCCTGCTGGAGCCCACCCCGGGCCGATTCGAGTTCGGCTGGCTGGACCGCGTGCTGGACCTCCTGCACTCCGTCGGCATCCAGGTCGACCTGGCGACCGCCACCGCCAGCCCGCCACCGTGGCTGGCCCGGGCGCACCCGGAGACGCTGCCCCGCCGAGCCGACGGCACGATCCTCTGGCCGGGCGGACGACAGGCGTACTGCCCCAGCTCGCCGGTGTTCCGCGAGCGGTCGCTGGAGCTGGTACGGGCGGTCGCCGGCCGGTACGCCGAGCACCCCGCCGTGGTGATGTGGCACGTCTCCAACGAGCTGGGCTGCCACAACGTGCACTGCTACTGCGACGTCAGCGCCGAAGCGTTCCGGGGCTGGCTGAGGGAGCGCTACGGCGACCTGGACCGGCTCAACGCCGCCTGGGGCACCACGTTCTGGAGCCAGCGCTACGGCGACTGGGCAGAGATCAACCCTCCGCGTACCGCACCGACCTTCGCCAACCCCACGCAGCAGCTCGACTTCCTGCGCTTCTCCTCCGACGAGCAGCGCGCCCAGTTGCGCGCCGAACGCGGCGTGCTCGCCACCCTGGTCCGTCAGCCGGTCACCACCAACTTCATGATCGGCACGGGCGTCAAGCACCTGGACTACCACTCCTGGGCCGACGATGTGGACCTGGTGTCCAACGACCACTACCTGACCGCGGCCGACCCGCAGGCGCATCTCGGGTTGGCGCTCGCAGCCGACCACACCCGGGGCGTCGCGGGTGGTGATCCGTGGTTGCTGATGGAGCACTCCACCAGCGCGGTCAACTGGCAGCCGCGCAACGTGGCCAAGCTGCCCGGGCAGCTGCGCCGCAACAGCCTGGCCCATGTCGCCCGTGGCGCCGACGGGGTGCTGTTCTTCCAGTGGCGCGCCTCCCGGGCCGGCGCCGAGAAGTTCCACTCCGCGATGGTGCCGCACGCGGGACCGGACACCAAGATCTTCCGGGAGGTCTGCCAGCTCGGTGCCGACCTCAGGGCGCTGGCCGAGGTACGCGGCAGCCGGGTGGATGCCGACGTGGCGATCCTGTTCGACTGGGAGGCGTGGTGGGGGGTCGAGTTGGACTCGCACCCCAGCATCGACGTCCAGTACGCCGACCGGCTGACCGCCCTGCACCGAGCGCTCTGGCGGGCCGGGGTGACCGCCGACATCATCCACCCGTCGGCGGACCTCGGCGGCTACCGGCTGGTGCTGGCACCGACCCTCTACCTGGTCCGGGACGCCGACGTCGCGGCACTGCACTGGTACGTCGAGGGCGGTGGGACCGTGGCGGTCACCTACTTCAGTGGCATCGTCGACGAGAACGACCACATCCGGCTCGGCGGCTACCCGGGCGCGTTCCGGGAGTTGCTCGGCGTACGCACCGAGGAGTTCTTCCCGCTGCGCGAGGGCGAGCGGGTCCGGCTCGACGACGGCAGCACCGCCGACGTGTGGACCGAGTGGCTGCACGCCGACGGTGCCGAGGTGCTCGCGTCGTACACGGACGGGCCCCTGCCGGGTGTGCCGGCGTTGACCCGGCACCGGGTCGGCGACGGCGCGGCCTGGTACGTCGGCACCCGACTGGACGAGCCGGCCACGGACCGGCTGGTCGCCCGGCTCGTGGACGAGGCCGGCGTGCGCCCTGCGGCGTCGGCGCCGTCCGGAGTGGAGGTGGTACGCCGCCGCGACGACGACCGGACCTGGCTGTTCGCGATCAACCACACCGACGCCGAGGTACGGCTTCAGGTGACCGGCACCGACCTGTTGACCGGGGCTCGTTGCGCCGGTGAGCTGACGTTGCCGGCCGGTGACGTGGCGGTCGTCCGCGAGGATCGGACCGGCGACCCGACCTGATCCCGACGACAGTCACCGCGCGAAGGAGTTCCCCGGATGCTCGCCCAGCAGCGGCAGACCGCCATCCTCAATCTGATCCGCCAACGCGGCGGTGTGCGGGTGAGCCACCTGGTCAGTCGGTTCGGCGTGTCCGACATGACGATCCGGCGCGACCTGGAGGCGCTGGCCGAGCGTGGCCTGGTGGACAAGGTGCACGGCGGCGCGACGCTCGCCGGGCCGGGTTCGGCCGAGGAACCCGGCTTCGCCGCGAAGTCGGTCCGCCAGCAGGCGGAGAAGCGGGCCATCGCCGAGCGGGCCGCGAGGATGGTGGAGCCGGGGATGGCCATCGCGCTCTCCGCCGGCACCACCACCGCCGCGCTGGCCACCCTGCTCTCCGACGTACCGGGGCTGACCGTGGTGACCAACTCGATTCCGGTGGCCGACGCGCTCTACCAGAACCCGCGCGCCGACCAGACGGTCGTGTTGACCGGCGGGATCCGTACCCCGTCGGACGCGTTGACCGGGCCGGTCGCCGAGGCGGCGATCAGCGCGCTCAACGTCGACCTGCTTTTCCTCGGCGTGCACGGGCTCAGCCCGCGGACCGGGTTCACCACGCCGAACATGCTGGAGGCGGGGGTCAACCGGTGCCTGATCAGTGCGGCCCGTCGGCTCGTCGTGCTCGCCGACCACACCAAATGGGAAACCATCGGCATCGCCACCATCGCCCCGCTGGAGGCCGCCGACGTGCTGATCACCGACGTCGGGCTGCCCGGGGACGCCCGCACCACGATCGGCGAGCAGGTCGGCGAGCTGGTGGTCGTCGAGCCCGTCTGACGAAACCCCTACCGGCAACAGACTGGTGATTTTGCCGATGCGTGGCCGGTCCGGCACGTCAAACACTGGTGGACGTCGATATGGCCCCGACGAACAGGGAGTACACCGACGTGCAACCACACACCTCCGCCCCCGCCCCCACCCGTACGAGATCCGCTCTTCTCGGGCTTGCCCGGTTCGCCGCGGCGGCGACCCTGGTCGCGACCGGCCTCGTCGCGGTGCCGGGTGCCGCCCAGGCCGCCGGCCCGTACGAGCGTGGTCCGAACCCGACCAGCGCGATCCTCGAAGCCAGCCGTGGCCCGTTCGCCACCTCCTCGCAGAACGTCTCCTCGCTGGTCAGCGGGTTCGGCGGCGGGGTCATCTACTACCCGACCAGCACCAGTGAGGGCACCTTCGGTGCCGTCGCGATCTCGCCCGGCTTCACCGCGAGCTGGTCGAGCATCAGTTGGCTCGGTCCCCGGATCGCCTCGCACGGCTTCGTGGTGATCGGCATCGAGACGAACACGATCTACGACCAGCCGGCGAGCCGGGGTCAGCAGCTTCTCGCCGCCCTCGACTACCTGGTCGAGGACAGCTCGGTGCGGACCCGGATCGACCCGAGCCGGCTCGCCGTCGCCGGTCACTCGATGGGTGGTGGCGGTTCGCTGGAGGCTGCCCGGAGCCGTCCGTCGCTCCAGGCAGCGGTGCCGCTGGCCCCGTGGAACGCGACCAAGAGCTGGTCGACGCTGCGGGTGCCGACGCTGATCATCGGCGGCGAGAACGACTCCGTCGCGGCGGTGTCGTCGCACTCGATTCCGTTCTACAACAGCATCCCGGCCTCGGCGGAAAAGGCGTACCTGGAGCTGAACGGAGCCAGCCACTTCTTCCCGCAGACCACCAACACCCCGACCGCCAAGCAGGCGGTGGCCTGGCTGAAGCGGTTCGTCGACGACGACACCCGGTACGAGCAGTTCCTCTGCCCGGGGCCGTCCGGCACGGCGATCGAGGAGTACCGCAACACCTGCCCCAGCTCCTGATTTCCACCACCGGAGCGGTCGGCCCACGGCCGCCTCCGGTGGCGATCGTCATCGCGACCGCGCCGGGCTTCCGTCCGGCGCGGTCGTGCGTTTATATTGCACCAACGATGCAAATACATGAGGAGAGAAGCGTGGCCGACGACGACGCCGCTGCCGCCGACCGGCTCCGCGACCGGGTCGCTGCCTTCCTCGGGCAGCACGACCCGCACGCTGACCGGATCGAGTTCCTCCGTGCCCGGTTCGACGCCGGCCTGGCCTGGGTGCACTACCCGGTCGGACTCGGCGGACTGGGCGCGCCCCGGCACCTGCAACCGGTGGTCGACGCCGCGTTCGTGCTGGCCGGGGCGCCGGACAACCAGCCCCGGCGCAACAGCATCGGCATCGGCATGGCCGCGCCGACCCTGCTCCGGCACGGCACCCCGGACCAGCACCACCGCTTCCTGCGCCCACTCTGGACCGGCGAGGAGATCTGGTGCCAGCTGTTCAGCGAGCCGGGCGCCGGGTCCGACCTGGCCGGCGTCACCACCCGGGCGGTACGCGACGGCGACGACTGGCTGGTCACCGGGCAGAAGGTGTGGACCTCGATGGCGCACCGGGCGCGCTGGGCGATCCTGCTCGCCCGTACCGATCCTGAACTGCCCAAACACCGGGGGATGACGTACTTCGTCTGCGACCTTTCCGGACCGGGAGTGGAGGTGCGACCGCTGCGGCAGCTCACCGGGGAGGCCGAGTTCAACGAGGTGTTCCTGACCGACGTGCGGCTGCCCGACTCGCTTCGGCTCGGTGCGGTGGGGGAGGGTTGGCAGGTGGCCAGGACCACGCTGATGAACGAGCGGGTCTCGATCGGCGGCGCCCCGATGCCCCGCGAGGGCGGCATGATCGGGCTGCTCACCCGTACCTGGCGGGACCGGGCCGATCTGCGTACGCCGGGCCGGCACGACGAGATCCTGCGCCTCTGGGTACGCGCCGAGGCGGCCCGGCTCACCGCACTGCGACTGCGCCAGCAACTGGTGGCCGGCGAGCCCGGCCCGGAAGGTTCGGCGGTCAAGCTCTCCTTCGCCGGGCTGGCCCAGGCGATCAGCGGCACCGAGGTCGAACTGCTCGGCGCCGACGGGCTGCGCCACGACGACTGGTCGCTGCGCCGCCCGACCGAACCGGACCTGCTCGGCCGGGGCGCCACCTACCGCTACCTGCGGGCACGCGGGAACTCGATCGAGGGTGGCACCTCCGAGATCCTGCGCAACATCATCGCCGAGCGGCTCCTCGGGCTGCCGGCCGAACCTCGGGTGGACCGATGACGAACCTGCGCTACGACGAGTCCGAAGAGGCGCTGCGCGAGAGCGTACGGGCCCTGCTCCGGGCACACAGCCCGTGGTCGGCGGTGCTGGCCCGGGTCGACGGGGTCGAGTCGTACGACCCGGGGCTGTGGCGGCGGCTCGGCACCGACCTGGGGCTCGCCGGGTTGGCCGTACCGGAGGCGCTGGGCGGGGCGGGTGCGGGCTTCCGGGAGGTGGCGGTGGTGCTCGAGGAACTCGGTCGGGCGGTCGCGCCGGTGCCGTACCTGGGGCACGCGGTTGCCGTACGCGCGCTGCTGAGCTGTGTCGAGACCGATCTGCTCGGCGAAGTGGCGACCGGTGAGCGGATCGCCGTGCTGGCGGTACCGTTCGCGACCCCGCCCGGACCGCCGGAGCACACGGTCGTCGGGGGCGGGGACCTCACCGGGGCCATTGTCGGGGTCGCGGACGCGCTGCCGGCGGACCTGCTCCTGGTACCGACCACCGACGGTCTGTATGCGGTCGAGGCGGACGGTCCCGGAGTCTCCAGGGTGCCGGTGGTTTCGCTCGACGCCACCCGGCAGCTCTGCGACATCGTGCTCGACGGTGCCCCGGGCCGGCGGATCGCGGCTGGTCACGCCGCCGTCGGGACGGTCACCGACGCCCTCACCGCGGGTGCGGCCCTGCTCGCCGCCGAGCAGGTCGGGGTGGCGCAGTGGTGCCTGGACACCACCGTCGAGTACGTGAAGCAACGGCACCAGTTCGGTCGGCCGGTCGGCTCGTTCCAGGCGGTCAAGCACCGGCTCGCCGACGTGTGGGTGAGTGTGACCGAGGCCCGAGCGGTCGCCCGGTACGCGGCCGACTGCCTGGCCAACGACTCCGTCGACACCCCGGTCGCGGCGGCGCTGGCGCAGGCGTACTGCGGGGACGTGGCGGTGACGGCGGCGCAGGAGTGCGTCCAGTTGCACGGCGGAATCGGCTTCACCTGGGAGCACCCGGCGCACCTGTATCTGAAGCGGGCCAAGAGCGCGGCGATCGGGTTCGGCACCGCCGACCGGCACCGGGCGAAGCTCGCCATTCTGGCTGACCTGCCCGGATGACCGATGTGTAAACGGCTTAGCTACTGCTAAGTAACAAGTACGCATCGAAGGTATTGACGCCAGGTTTCGGAAACGTACACTCCGAGTGTAATTAGTTCGGAGACCGAACGAGGGATGTTGATGACGGAGCACGGGCTCGCGTTGCACGGCATCGGGGTGCGCTTCGGTGGGCTCACCGCCCTCGACGACGTCTCGCTCCGGGTCCCCGCCGATCGGGTCGTCGGCGTGATCGGGCCCAACGGCGCCGGCAAGACCACCCTGTTCAACGTGGTCTGCGGCCTGGTCCAACCGTCGACCGGCACACTGACCCTCGACGGGCGACCGCTGCGCCCCCGCCCGCACCGGCTCACCCGCCTCGGCATCGCCCGTACCCTGCAGGGCGTCGGACTCTTCGCGGGGCTCACCGTGCTGGAGAACGTGATGGCGGGCGCCACCAACTCGGCCAGGGCCGGGTTCGCCTCCGCCCTGTTCGGGCTGCCGCGCAGCGATCGCGACGAACGCCGGCTGCGCGAACACGCACTGACCATCCTGGACGGGCTCGGCGTCGCCGACCGGGCCGGCGCCGCCCCGGGCACGCTTCCCTTCGCCGTACGCAAAAGGGTCGCCCTGGCCCGCGCGCTCGCCGCCCGACCCCGGCTGCTGCTGCTCGACGAACCCGCCGGTGGCCTCGGCGCCGAGGACATCGACGAACTCGGCGCCCTGATCCGCGACCTGCCCCGCCGCACCGATCATCCGTGCGCGGTCCTGCTGGTCGAACACCACATGGACCTGGTGATGGCGGTCTGCGACGAGATCGTGGTGCTCGACTTCGGCCGGGTGATCGCCGCCGGTCCGCCGGATGTGATCCGGGACGACCCGGCGGTCACCGAGGCCTACCTCGGCGCCGAAGTCGACCAGGCCACCGACGCCGCTGCAACCGACGCCACCGCCGACGCCGGTGTCGAGGGGGAGAAGGGGGCGGTCGCGTGAGCGCCGACAACGCGCTGCTGAGCGTACGTGGACTCGTCGCGGGTTACGGCGCCGCGCCGGTGCTGCGGTCGGTGGACCTGACCGTCGCGCCCGGCACCATCGCCGCCGTCCTCGGTGCCAACGGTGCCGGCAAGACCACGCTGCTGCGTACGCTCTCCGGGCTGGTCCGGCCGACCGGCGGACAGATCGTGTTCGACGGCGACGACCTGCGCGGCGTCCCGGTCGAACAACTCGTCCGCCGGGGCCTGGCGCACGTGCCCGAGGGGCGCGGGGTGGTCGCCGAACTGACCGTGGACGAGAACCTGCGCCTCGGCGGGCTCTGGCGACGCGACCGGGCCGACGCCCGGGTGGCCCTCGACGAGGTTTACGACCTGTTCGAACCGCTCACCCGACGGCGACGCCACGCCGGCCACCAGCTCTCCGGCGGCGAACGGCAGATGCTCGCCCTCGGCCGCGCCCTGGTCGGCCGACCCCGGCTGCTGCTGCTCGACGAACCGTCGCTCGGGCTCGCGCCACGGGTCACCGCCCAGATCATGGCGCTGCTGCGGCAGTTGCGCGACCGTACCGGGCTCACCGTGCTCCTGGTCGAGCAGAACGTACGCAGCGCGCTGTCCGTCGCCGACCAGGGGGTGGTGATGTCCCTCGGGAAGATCGTCATCGCCACCGGCGCGGCCGGACTGCGCGACGACGCCGACCTGCGGCACGCGTACCTCGGGTTCTGACCGGACCCCGCGTCACCCCACATCGGACAGCTCGGAGGGAGGAATCTTTGGACCGCTTCGTTTTTCTCACGTTCGACGGCCTGGCCAGGGGAGCGGTGTACGCCGCCTTCGCCCTGGCGCTGGTACTCATCTGGCGGGCCGCCCGCATCGTCAACTTCGCCCAGGGGGCGATGGCGGTCGCGACCGCGTACGTCGCCCACAGCGTGTCGGTCGCCACCGGCTCCTACTGGCTCGGCTTCGTCGCCGCGCTCGCCGCCGGACTGGTGCTCGGTGCCGTGGTGGACCTGACGGTCATGCGTTTCGTCAGCCACACGTCACCACTCAACGCGGTCATCGTCGCCCTCGGGCTGGTCCTGGTCATCCAGGCCGTCCTCGGCATCGTGTACGGCAACGAGTTCCTGCCCGCACCGGCTCCGTTCGACCGTACCGCCCTCACGGTCGGCGGGCTGGTCCTGCTCGCCCCGTACGACCTGTTCGTCTTCGCCGCGGTCGGTGCGGTGGTGCTCGGCCTGGCCTGGATGTTCGGCCGGACCCCGGTCGGCCTCCGGATGCGGTCGGCGGCCTTCGCCCCCGAGGTGTCCCGGCTGCTCGGGGTCAACGTCGGCGGCATGCTCACCCTCGGTTGGGCACTCGCCGCCGGGGTCGGCGCGCTCGCCGGCATGCTGGTCATCCCGACCGAACTCGGGCTGCACCCGCACGCCATGGACCTCGTCTTCGTCTCCGCGTTCACCGCCGCCGTCGTCGGCGGACTCGACAGTCCACCCGGCGCGGTCATCGGCGGGCTGGTGGTCGGGCTGCTGCTCTCCTACGTCAGCGGGTACGTCGGCGGCGACGTCACCCCGCTCGCCGTCCTCGCCCTGCTGCTGGTTGTCCTGCTGACCCGACCGGGCGGCCTCTTCTCCGGTGTCGCGGCGAGGCACGTGTGAGCGCCCCCACGCAGGTCGCCGCGCCCCCGGCGGTACGCAGGTCCGCGGCGCTGGGGCGGTCGACGCTGCTGCGCCACCTCGGCATCACCCTGGTCGCGGCGCTGCTGCTGCTCGCCGCCACGTACGGGCTGGAGCCGTTCCGCAACTTCCAGCTCGCCACGGTGGCCGCGTACCTCTGCGCCACCGCCGGGCTGACCGTACTCACCGGACTCAACGGGCAGCTCTCCCTGGGACACGGCGCGTTAATGGCCACCGGTGCGTACACGGTGGCGCTGACCCAGACCCGGATCGCCGACAGCGGTGCCACCTCCGGCTGGCTGCTCGCGGTGTCGCTGCTGACGGCGGTGGTGGTCACGGTTGCCGTCGGCGCGGTGATCGGGCTCGCCGCCGCCCGCCTGCGCGGCCCGTACCTGGCCGGTCTGACCCTGGCGGTCGCGGTGGTCGTGCCGGCGGTGGCTATCACCTTCGACGAGGTGTTCGGTGGTGAACAGGGACTGTCGGTGCCGGTCGCGCCACCACCGCTCGGCCTCGGCACCTACTTCCCCTACGAACGCTGGCAGGCCTGGCTGGCCGGTGCCGTCACCCTGCTCACCATGCTCCTGCTGGCGAACCTGGTCCGCAGCCGGTTCGGCCGTTCCCTGCGCGCCGTACGCGACGACGAGATCGCCGCCCGGCTCGCCGGGATCCACGTCGCCCGGACCCAGGTGCTGGCGTTCGTGGTCAGTGCCGGCTGCGCCGGCCTCGGCGGCGGGCTGCTCGCGGTGCTGGCGCAGAGCGTGTCACCGGGGGCGTTCTCGCTGACCCTGTCGCTGTTCCTGCTGATGGCGATCGTCATCGGTGGACTCGGCAGTCTCGCCGGTGCGGTCTGGGGCGCGGTGCTGCTGGTCGCGCTCCCCGACCTGACCCACTCGCTGACCGAACTGTTCACGCTGTCGCCCGCCGTGGCGCAGCGGTGGGAGGGAAACCTCCCGCTGGCGATCTTCGGAGTCACGTTGATCGTCGTCATGATCGCCGCTCCGGGCGGCATCCAAGGGCTGCTGACCCGGATCGGGCGTGCGCTGCCCCGTCGGCGGCGCTGACCGGCACCGCCCGCACCACTCACCGCACCAGCACACACACCACCGTCAGACAGAACCGGACCGAGAAAGGTCGGTGCCTCCCCATGATGCAACGCAGCATCGTACGACGCGGTCTCGTGATCGCCACCTCGCTCAGCCTGCTCGTCACCACCGCCGCGTGCAGCGACGACGGTGATTCGGGCGGCGGCGGGGCACCCGTGCCCGGCGTCACCGACACCGAGATCGTGCTCGGTACGCACATGCCGCTGACCGGGCCCGCCGCGGCCGGCTACTCGAGCATCGCGCCGGCGACCAAGGCCTACTTCGACTATGTCAACGCCAACGGCGGGGTGCACGGTCGGAAGATCACCTACAAGATCATGGACGACGGGTACAACCCCGCAAACACCCAGCAGGTGGTCCGGCAACTCGTGTTGCAGGACAAGGTGTTCGCCGTGGTCAACGGCCTCGGTACGCCGACGCACACCGGAGTGCTCGACTTCCTCAAGACCAACCGGGTGCCGGACCTCTTCGTCGCCTCCGGCAGCCGGAGCTGGGACCAGCCGGAGAAGTACCCGTCGACGTTCGGGTACAACACCGACTACACCGTCGAGGGCAAGATCCTGGCGAACTACATCAAGACCAACCTCGCCGGGCAGAAGGTCTGCTTCCTCGGTCAGGACGACGACTTCGGCCGGGACAGCCTGGCCGGGGTGGAGAAGATCCTCGGGGCCGGTACGGTCGCCGCCAAGCAGACGTACGTCACCAGCAACACCAACGTCGCCCCGCAGATCGGCGCGTTCAAGGCGGCCGGCTGCCAGGTTGTCGTGCTGGCGACCGTACCGGGCTTCACCGCGCTGTCGATCGGCACCGCGGCCCGGCTCGCCTTCAAGCCCCAGTGGATCGTGTCCAACGTCGGCGCCGACTACGACACGCTCGCCAAGTCGCTCGGGGCGGCCGCACCGCTGCTCGAAGGCGTGGTCGGGTCGAACTACATGCCGATGGACAACGACGCGGCGAACCCGTGGATCCAGCTCTTCACGAAGGTCAACAAGGAGCACAACGGTGACGCCCCGTTCGACGGCAACACCGTCTACGGCATGTCGGTCGGTTACCTGACCGTGCAGGCCCTGCTCGCGGCCGGCAAGGACCTGACCCGCGAGTCGCTGCTCGCAGCCGTGGAGAAGGGTGGCTTCCAGGGACCCGGCCTGGCACCGCTGCGGTTCTCCAAGACCGACCACTCCGGGTACGGCGGGGCGCGGCTGAGCAAGGTCACCGGCGGGGTGCAGAGCTACTTCGGTGCGACGTACGAGACGGACGAGGCGGACGGCCCGGTCAAGGAGTACACCGTGGCACCGGCAGCACCACCGGCGAACGGCATCCCCACCGCTTCCTGACCTACCCGCGCTTCCGTCGTCGGGAGCGCAGACCGTCGGCAACTGGCCTCATCCCCGTGGAGGGGAGGAGGCCAGTTTGCTGTTCGCAGAGTGTGTAGGAATAGGTGCGGGCAACGGCGGTGGAGGCGACTCTTCCCGTACGTTCGGGTCCTCCGCAACGGCGTCGGGGGATTTAGTAAATGGTACTCGCGATACCACAGAAGCGAGTACGCGTCACCGTCGCAGCGAGTGTCGCCCCGGCGGGGCACGGACCGAACGGGACCGAGAATCCTCAGGCCACGATGGTTGCTGTCAGATCAGGTGGCTGGTGCTGCCCGGACGTGAATGAACGCGAGAGAACTCGACCGGTGGGGGTGTCGCGACGGTAGGGATGACGATGTCCCGCTCGGAATACCCCCGCTCCACTCACCGCGACACATAGGAATAGGAACCGATCTCAGATGTCGACGGAGATCGGACCATCAGGTCATTGCCGCTGATTCTCATGTCCGGAGGTCCCACGTGACAGCATCCGCCACCGACGACACCACCCGCGACAACGGTGACCGAGCCGCGCCTCGACCGGCGGGCGGCGGACCGGCGGAATCGGTACTGCCGGAACTGCGCACCATGTGGTGGGAGACCGGTCTGCGGGCGCGGGTCGACGCGGGCCTGCTCGCCGTCTTCGCCGAGTTGCCCCGCCTGGTGGCCAGGGCGGTCACGATCAGTTGGCGGGCCGACCGGACCCGTACCACGGTGGTGGGTGTCGCGACGGTCGGCGCGGGTGTGATGGCGGCGTTCGGACTGCTGGCCACCCAGCGGGTGCTGGTGGAACTGTTCGCGGGCGGCCCGACACCGGACAAGGTCGCCGCCGCCCTGCCCGCGCTGGTGCTGCTGGCGGCGGCGACCGCGATCCGCGCCGGGCTGGGCATCGCCACCGGGTACGCCCAGAACGGTCTCACCCCACGGGTCAGCCGGGAGGTCGAACGCGGTCTGTTCGAGGTCACCACCCTCGTACGGCTGGACGCCTTCGACGAGGACGCGTTCGCCGACGACATGGAACGCGCCTCCCGTGGCACGGACTCCGCGATCGCCCTCGTCCAGGGTGCGATGAACCTGCTGGCCGGACTGGTCAGCCTGCTCGCCGTGACCGTCGCGGTGATCGTGATCCACCCGCTCCTGCTCATCGCCCTGCTGGTCGCGACCGTCCCGAACGCCTGGGGCGCCCTGCGCGCGGGGCACCAGCGCTACCAGACCTACATCGCCGGCTCCGTACGCCGACGCAGGTTGTGGATCCTGCACCGGCTGATGGCGGAGCGTGCCTCGGCCCCGGAACTGCGCTCGTACGGGCTGCGCCGTTTCCTGCTCGACCAGTACGACCGGGTCATGGGGGTGGAGACCGACATCCAGATCGCGCTGGCCCGGAAGGTCACGACCACCACCAGCATCGGTTCGGTGATCGGCGGGGTCGCCACCGGCGTGGTGTACGTCCTGCTCGGTGTCCTGCTCCTGGACGGACAGATCCCGTTGGCCGCGGCGGCGACGTGTGTGCTCGCGGTGCAGGCCGCGCAGCGGTCGCTGACCACGGTCACCTTCCACATCGACCACATCTACAGCGACGGCCAGCACTTCAGTGACTACACCGGGTTCATGACCCGGGCGACGAACTACCTGCCCGCCGCCGGTGGCGGTGAGCCGGTCACCCGGTTGGAGGAACTCGCCGTACGCGGGGTGAGTCTGCGTTATCCGGAGCGGGTCGACGCGGCGGTGGACGACGTGACGCTCACCATCCGGGCCGGTGAGACGGTGGCGTTCGTCGGCGAGAACGGGTCGGGCAAGACGACCCTGGCCGCGATGATCGCGGCCCTGCGGGTGCCGAGCGAGGGCACCATCGAGTGGAACGGGCGGCCGCTGCGCGAGTGGGATCCCGGCGGGTTGCGGGCCCGGGTCGCCGTGGTGACCCAGGAGTACCACAAGTGGCCGTTCACGGCGGCGACCAACATCGCCATCGGTGACACCGAGACCGAGCCGAGGCAGGACCGGATCGAGGTCGCCGCCGAGCGCGCGGTCGCCCACGAGATGATCCGGGACCTGCCGTACGGGTACGAGACGCTGCTCGACCGTACGTTCGCCAACGGGCAGGACCTCTCCGGCGGGCAGTGGCAGCGGATCACGGCGGCACGCGGGTTCCTCCGCGAGGCCGAGCTGCTGATCATGGATGAGCCGTCCTCGGCGCTGGACCCGCGTGCCGAGGACGCGCTCTTCCAGGCGATCCGGGACCGTCAGGGCCGGGCGACCACAATCCTGATCACCCACCGGCTGGCCAACGTACGGCATGCCGATCGGATCTTCGTGCTGCACAACGGCGCACTGGTCGAGTCGGGCCGGCATGACGAGCTGGTCTCCGCCGGCGGCCGGTACGCCGAGCTGTTCGCGTTGCAGGCCGCCGGTTACCGGGCGACCGAGCGTTGACGGGTCCGTCGCGGGGCTCGTAGTATTAGCACTGTGAATGCATATTTTGTCGTCCTGTCGGTCCGGTCAGTCAGCCGGTCCCGGTGACCTCCGCCGGACTGGACCTGGCCGGTGCAGGGGTGGTCGTGACCGGAGGCGGTTCCGGTATCGGTGCCGCGCTCGCCACCCGGTTCGCCGCCGCCGGTGCCCGGGTGATCGTCAACGACCTGGACGCCGATGCCGCCCGCGCGGTCGCCGACCGGATCGGTGGGCACGCCGTACCGGGCGACGCTTCGGACCGGACCGAGGTGGGCCGGCTGGTCGACACCGCGTACGAGCTGCTCGGTCGGGTCGACCTGTTCTGTGCCAACGCAGGGGTGGCACCCGGCGGCGGGGTGGACGCCGACCTCGACGACTGGGATTCCGCCTGGCGGGTGAACGTACTCGCCCACGTGCACGCCGCCCGCGCGCTGCTGCCGTACTGGCTGCCGGCGGGGCGGGGACGGCTGGTGGTGACCGTGTCCGCGGCCGGGCTGCTAACCCTGCTCGGGAAGGCGCCCTACTCGGTCACCAAACACGCGGCGCTCGGCTTCGCCGAATGGCTGCGCGCCACGTACGCCCACCGGGGCATCACCGTCCAGGCGCTCTGTCCGCAGGGCGTGCGTACGCCCATGCTCGCCAGCGGCGACGGCCCCGGCGCCGCCCTGCTCGACGCCGACGCGCTCGAACCCGAGCAGGTGGCGGAATGCGTGCTGTCGGCGCTCGACGGGGACGGGTTCCTGATCCTGCCGCACCCGGAGGTCGCCACCTTCTACGCCCGACGGGCCGCCGACCCGGACCGGTGGCTGCGCGGGATGAACCGCGTACAGCAGGGTCTCGACGCGGCGGCCGACGGACGGTGAGCGGCCCACGGTCGGCAGCCGACCCGCAACCCGGCCGGGCCCTGCCCGGTCTGGACCTGGCCCGGTTGCGCGGCTACCTCGACCGGGAGGCGCCCGACCTGGTCGACGGCCCGTTGCGCGGCGGGGTGCTCCCCGGCGGAAAGTCCAACATCACCTACGCGGTGACCGACGGCCGGACCCGTTTCGTGGTCCGCCGACCGCCGCTGGGCCACGTGCTCGCCACCGCCCACGACATGGGTCGCGAGTACCGGGTGCAGCGGGCCCTCGCGCCAACCCCGGTACCGGTGCCGCGGGTGCTGCTGCACTGCCCCGACCCGGACGTCATCGGCGCACCGTTCTATCTCATGAGCCACGTCGAGGGACGGGTCTACCGGGTGCCGGCCGAGCTGACCCCGCTCGGTCCGGCCGCTGTCGCCGGGCTCGCCCGGTCCCTGGTGCACACCCTCGCCGACCTGCACGCCGTCGCGCCCGACAGCGTCGGGCTGGCTGACTTCGGCCGCCCGGACGGGTTCGCCGCCCGGCAGGTACGCCGGTGGAAGACCCAACTCGACGCCTCCCGAAGCCGGGACCTGCCCGGCATCGAGGAACTGTACGACCGGCTCGCCGCCGCCGTACCGGTGGCCGGTGCCCCCACCGTCGTGCACGGGGACTTCCGGTTGGACAACGCGGTCGTCGGACCGGACGGCGACATCCGCGCGGTGCTCGACTGGGAGATGTCCACCCTGGGAGACCCGCTCACCGACCTCGGCCTGCTGCTGGTCTACTCGGCCCGGCTGCACGCCCCCGGCTGGCCCGCCCCCGACGAACTCGCCGTGACCTACGCCGACCGGACCGGCCGGGATGTACGCGACCTGGGCTGGTACGTCGCCTTCGCCTCGTTCAAGCTCGCCGTGATCCTCGAGGGCGTGCACTACCGCTACGTACGCGGACAGACCGTCGGCGCCGGATTCGACCGGGTCGGCGAACGGGTCCCGCCGCTGATCGCACAGGGCCTGAGCACACTGGGGGAGAACTGATGGACTTCGGCCTGGACGACACCACGGTCCGGATGCGCGAGCGGCTGATCGATTTCATGACCGAGCGGATCTACCCGGCGGAACCGGAGTTCGCCCAGCAGGCGCGCACCGGTGACCCGTGGACCACCCCGCCGGTGGTGGAACGGCTCGCCGCCGAGGCCCGCCGGCGCGGGCTGTGGAACCTGTTCCTCCCCGGTGAGCACGGCGCCGGCCTGACCAACCTTCAGTACGCCCCACTGGCCGAGATCACCGGCCGCAGCCCCGGCCTGGCTCCGGCCGCCCTCAACTGCGCCGCCCCCGACACCGGAAACATGGAACTGCTCGCCGAGTTCGGCACCGCCGAGCAGCGCGAACGCTGGCTGACCCCGCTGCTCGACGGCCGGATCCGGTCGGCGTTCGCGATGACCGAGCCCGACGTCGCCTCCTCCGACGCCACCAACATCGCCACCCGGATCGAGCGGGACGGCGACGACTACGTGATCAACGGCCGGAAGTGGTTCATCACCGGGGCGATGAACCCGCGCTGCGAGATCTTCATCGTGCTCGGACGTACCGACCCGGAGGGGCCGAGGCACCGCCAGCACAGTCAGATCCTGGTACCCCGCGACACGCCCGGGGTGAACATCCGCCGGGGCATGTCCACGTTCGGCTACGACGACGGCGACCACGGCGGACACGCCGAGATCGACTTCGTCGACGTACGGGTACCGGCCGGCAACCTGATCGGGGCGCCCGGTGACGGTTTCGCCATCTCGCAGGCCCGGCTCGGACCTGGCCGGGTGCACCACTGCATGCGCCTGATCGGCATGGCCGAACGGGCGCTGGAACTGATGTGTCGGCGGGCCGCCGCCCGGCAGGCGTTCGGCGGCCCGCTCGCCGACCAGGGGGTGATCCAGGACTGGATCGCCGAGTCGCGGGTGCGGATCGAACAGGCCCGGCTGCTGGTACTCAAGACCGCCTGGCTGATGGACACCGTCGGTAACCGGCACGCGCACACCGAGATCCAGGCGATCAAGATCGTGGTCCCGCAGGCGGTCGAGTGGATCCTCGACAAGGCCATCCAGGCCCATGGCGCGGCCGGGGTCAGTCAGGACTCCCCACTGGCCCAGATGTGGGCCCGGGCCCGGACGATCCGGCTCGCCGACGGCCCCGACGAGGTGCACCGCCGTTCGCTCGCCCGGCGGGAACTGCGCCGCCACCTGCCGGTGGGCTCATGACCGCTGGCTACACTCTGCGTGCATGATCTTGCCCCGGGTGTCGGGGCGGAGGAGGAGTGGCGAGATGGGCCAGGCCGACGTACCGGCTCGCGTCGACGGGCGGACCGCACGCGCGGAACGTACCCGGGCGGCGATCGTCGAGGCGCACCTCGCGCTCATCTCCGAAGGGGACCTCCGGCCGACCGGTGAACGGATCGCCGACCGGGCCGGAGTGTCCCTGCGTACGCTCTGGACGAACTTCAAGGACATGGAGACCCTCTTCGAGGCCAGCGGGGAGCGCCTGCTCCAGGAGCAGGATGCCGCGTACCGGCGGATCTCACCCGACCTGCCGCTGGCCAAGCGGGTCGACGCGTACTGCCGCCAGCGCGCCCGGCTGCTCCAACTGATCACCCCGTCGGCGCGGGCCGCGCAGATGCGCGAACCGGTCTCCGCCCAGCTCCACCTCAACCGGCTCAAACACATCGACCGGGTACGCGACGAGGTGCACGACCTGTTCGCCGCCGAACTCGACCGGGCCGGCGCCGGACGGGACGAACTCGTCAACGCCCTGGTGGCGGCGAGCATGTGGCCGGCCTGGTCGATGCTGCGCGACGGTCTCGGGCTCGGTGTCGACAAGGCCCGCGCGGTGATGACCCGTACGGTGCGAGCGCTGCTGACCGAGTCGAAGGTCTCCTGACCCCCGGCGAGGCGGTGCTCAGCCCGGCAGGGTCAGGTGGTCGTCCACCATGGCCATCAGCGCGGCGGTGGCCGAACTGATCCGGCGCTGCTCCGCCGTCGCCAGGTGCAGCGACCACTCCAGGGACTGGTCCGTCACCGGCAGCGCCCTGCACAGCGGTGTCCGGGGGACGGTGTGCGTCGGCAGGATGGTCACGCCGAGGCCGTGGCTGGCGAAGTCGGCCGCCACCCCCACGTCGGTCACCTCCATGCCGATCACCCGTTCCAGCCCGGCCGCCCGGAACGCGGCGTCGTTGGCGGTCCGGTTGGCGTACCCGAGCGGGTAGTCGATGAACGGCTCGTCGGCCACCTCCGCCAGGGTCACCGAGTCCTGCCGGGCCAGCGGATGGTCGGCCGGTACGACCACCACCTGCGGGATCCGTACCAGCAGGCGGGTCCGCAGGTGCGGGAACGGGCGGCCGCCGATGCCGAGGAACGCGACGTCGACCTCGCCGTCGACCAGGGAGCGGGCCAGTCCGGCCGAACCGTCCCAGGTGGCCGCCCGCAACCGCAGGCGTACGCGCGGGTGGGTCCGGTGGAACTCGCCCAGCAGACCGGCGAAGTCGATGCCGCCGACACCGGTCAGGCAGCCGACGGCAACCGAACCGTGTAGTTCCCGGCCCACCTCGTTGACGGCGTCCCGGGCCGACTGGGCCGCGTCGAGGGTCGCCCGCGCCCTGGGCAGTAGCGCCTCTCCGGCGTCGGTCAGCGAGAACCGCTGGGCGCCGCGCTCGAACAGCACCGCGCCGAGTTCACGCTCCAGGGCGGAGATCGCGGACGAGACGGCGGACTGCACCACGTGCAGCCGACCCGCCGCGCGGGTGAAACTGCGCTCCGCCGCGACCGCGACGAAATACTCCAGATGCCTGAGCTCCACTCCGCCAAGGATCACATACTCCGACGGGCGGGCGGCCCGTACCCGGGGCGACCGGCGCCCGCCCCGCCCCGTGACCTCGCTCATCGTGGACCCCTGTCGACCCGTTCGGGGTCAGATGGCGCCGCCGTTGGCGTACAGCACCTGGCCGTTGATCCAACGCGCCGGACCGGCGAGGAAGACGATGATCTCGGCGATGTCCTGCGGGGTGCCGATCCGCTCCAGCGGCGGCTCGGCCGCCATCCGGCTCAGGGTCGCCTCGTCCTTGCCGTCGAAGAAGAGCTGGGTCGCGGTCGGGCCGGGCGCCACCACGTTCACGGTGATGTCCCGACCGCGCAGTTCGCGGGCCAGGATCAGGGTGATCGCCTCCACCCCGCCCTTGCTCGCGGCGTAGGCGGTGTAGCCGGGCCGGGCGAACCGGCTGATCGAGCTGGAGATGTTGATGATCGCGCCACCGGAGCGCATCCGGCGGGCGGCCTGCTGGTCGACCACGAAGGTGCCCCGGAGGTTGGTCCGGATGATCCGGTCGAGCAGGTCGAGGTCGAGGTCGACCAGTGGACTGACCGGCATGATGCCGGCCGCGTGGACCACCACGTCGACGCCGCCGTACTCGCGCTCGGCCGTGTCGAAGACCGCGGCGACCGCGGTTTCGTCGGCGACGTCACCCTGTACGGCGATCGCGCTGCCGCCCCTGGCGGTGATCGCGGCGACCGTGCTGTCCGCGTCGACCTTGTTGCCGGCGTAGTTCACGACGACGGCGTACCCGTCGGCGGCCAGCCGTTCCGCGCTCTCGCGGCCGATGCCACGGGAGCCACCGGTGATGATCGCTACGCGGTGGGGGGTGTTCATGGTTGACGCTCCTTCAGCCGGGGGTCCTGCCGTCGAGCCAAGCTTGGCCCCCGGGTGGCATCAAATCCAACGAATCATTTCGATGATCAACATCTCTGTGGGAGATGGTGGACGCGAGCCGTTCAGGTCGAGGCGATCAGGCCCCCAGGAAGTCGACGATGGCCAGGGCGAAACCCGGATCGCGTACGACACCGAGGTGGTCGCCCGGCAGCACGAGCAGCTTTCCGTCGGTGATCGCGTCGGCGAGCACCTCCGGTCGGCTGGCGAGGTGGTCCTCGACGCCGCAGAGGACCAGCGTCGGCGCGGTGATCCGGTCCAGCGGAATCCGCCCGGTGCGTACGGCGGCGACCTGGGCCGCCAGCGCCAGCCGGTCGGCGCCCACCGCGTCGGCGAGCATCCGGAACGGTGCCCCCGGCAGGCCGGCGATAACGGCCGGATCCTCGGCGAGCAGAGCCCTGGTCACCTCACCCGGAGGCATCGCCCGGGTGTCGAGGCCGGCCAGTTCGACGACCGCGGACCCGACGCCGCCCAGGACGAGCCGGCGGACCCGTCTGTCGGTGCTGGCCAGCAGTGCCGACACCACCGCGCCCATCGAGTAGCCGACGAGGTCGATCCGGTCCACGTCGAGCAGGTCGACCAGGGCCCCGAGGTCACGGGCCATGGCGGCTTCGCCGTACCGGGCGGGTTCGTGGGGCTTTCCCGACGCGCCGTGCCCGCGCGCGTCCGGGGCGACCACCCAGCGCCCGGCGGCGGTGAGCGCGGCGACCACTCCGGGCCCGACGAAGTTGGTGGTGGCGTCGACCACGAAGCCGTGGTGCAGCACCACGGGCGGGGTGTCGTCCGGGGTGCCCCACCGCTGGTAGGCGATCTCCACGCCGTCGAACGACCGGAATCGATGGGCCATTGAGTCACCAGCCTCTTTCCAACTCGTTACTCATAGGTAACACTGAGTCTATGGTTACTGCATCGACAGTGCAAATAACCACCCTCCGTGGCCGGATCGCGGAGCGACACGCGGTCGCGGGCCTGCTCGACCGGGCGGCCCGGGGCAACGGCGGAGCGCTGCTCTTCCACGGTCCACCGGGAATGGGCAAGACCACCCTGCTCGGGTATGCCAGGACCATCGCCACCGAGGCCACCGTGCTGGCCGCCACCGGCCTGGCCGAGGAGAGCGCACTCGCGTACGCCGGGCTCCAGCGCCTGGTCGAGCCGGTGCTCGACCACACCGCCACCCTGCCCACCTCACTCGCCCGCGTCCTCGCCCGAGCCCTCGCCGGCGGTGGCTGCCCCGCGTCGGACCGGTTCGCCCTCTCCATGGCGGTACGCGGCCTGCTCGTCGCCGCCGGCCGGGACCGGCCCGTGCTCTGCACCGTGGACGACGTCGAACTGCTCGACCCACCGTCGACCGACGCGCTGACCTTCGCCGCCCGACGACTGCGGGACCAACCGGTCGCCGTCTTCTTCGGCGCCGGACCGGACACCGCACTCGGCGGCATCCCGGCCCGGCACCTCGACGGCCTGGACGACACCACCAGCGTCGAACTCCTCGCCGACCTGCTACCCGAACCGCTGCCCGCCCGGGTTGCCGCCGCCCTCGTCGCCCTCGCCGCCGGCAACCCGCAGGCGCTCGCCGATCTCGCCGCCGCGCTCACCCCCGCGCAGCGCCGGGGCGACGAACCGCCACCCGCCACCCTCGCCCCGGACAGCGTCCTGCGCAGGCGCTACCGCCAGCGGCTGGCCGGTCTGCCGCCGGACACCCGGTGGCTGCTGCTGCTCGCCGCCCTCGACGACGAACTGGACGCGTCCACCCTGGTCCGGGCCGCCCAGGCATCCGGGATGGTGATCGACGCCCTCACCCCGGCCGAGCTGTCCGGCCTGGTCCGGGTCGACACCCACCGGGTCCACTTCGCCCACCCCCTGGTACGGGCCATCGTGCACGACGAGGCGCCGCTGGCCCGGCGACGTACCGGGCACCTGCGACTGGCCGGTGTCCTCGACGGTGAACGGGAACGGCTGCGCCGGGCGGTCCACCTCGCGGCGGCGGCATTGGGCCCGGACCCGGACCTCGCCGCCGAACTCGAACGGGCCGCCACCAGCGGCGGAGGAGGTTACGCCACCGCGTCGGCGGCGTTGGAGCGGGCCGCGCAACTCACCTCCGAACCGGCCGCGGCGGCGACCCGGTTGGTGACCGCCGCCCGCTACGCCTGGCTCGCCGGGTGCCCCCGCCGCGCCCGGGAACTCCTCGGTGGACTGGTCGGCGGGCCGGTCGGGCAGGCGGGCGTACCGTCCCCCGACTCGCTCATCCCGGAGGTGCCCGGAGCCGTCCCGGTCGGGCCGGAACTGCTCGGCACGGTTCAACTCCTGCGCGGGGAGATGGAACTGCGCGCGGGCTCCGCCGCGGTGGCGATCGAGATCCTGCTCGCCGCCGGGGACCTGCTCGCCGACCACCGACCCGACCTCGCGCTCACCGCCCTGGTCCGAGCCGGCGAGGCGGCCAGCTTCGCCGGTGACGACCGCCGTTTCGACGAACTGGCCCGCCGCGCCGCCGCGCTGCGCCACCCGGTGAGCTCACCGGCCACCGAGCTGATGTCCGACCACGTGGTCGGGTTCGGTGCGATGCTTCGCGGCGACCACGGGTTGGCCGTACCGGCGTTGCGGCGGGTGGTCGCACTCGCGACCCGACTCGACGACGCGGCCGCGCTGGCGGTGGCGAGCGCGGACAGCTTGTTGCTGGCCGACGACCGGGGCGCCCACCGGTCGGCCAGCCGCGCCGCCGAACTGGCCCGCACCACCGGGCAGGTCGCGCTGCTGCCCAGGGTGCTGGAACTGAGGGCGTGCGCGGAGTACTGGCTCGGCCCGGACGAGGTGGCAACCGAGACCGCCCGGGAGGGACTGCGTACGGCACGGGACACCGGGCAGGACAACTGCGCCGCCACCCACCTGGGCCTGCTCGCGGTCTTCGCCGCCATCGCGGGCGACCACCGGGCCTGCGGCCGTTGGCTGGGAGAGCTGGGGGAGGGACCGGACGGTGAGAGTCGACCCCAGGCCCTGGGCCAGTGGGCGCTGGGCGTACTCGACCTGACCGCCGGCAGGTGCGACGACGCGGTCACCAGGATGGCCGGGCTGGCCGACCCGGTCACCGGGCACGGCCAGATCCTCATCCAGATGATGGCCCTGCCGTACCTGGTCGAGGCCGCCGCCCGGTGTGCCGACCCCGGACCCGCGCTCGCCGCCCTCGCGGTCTTCGACCAGTGGGCGAACAACACCGGGGATCCGGCCCGCCGTGCCATCTCGGCCCGGTGCCACGCCCTGCTGGCGCCGCGCGGCAGCGACGAGGCCGAGGCGGCGTTCCGTACGGCGTTGCTGCTGCACCCCGCCGCCGGCTCGGAGTTCGAGCGGGCGCGTACGGAGCTGCTGTTCGGCAAGGAACTGCGGCGCAGCCGGCGGCCCCGCGACGCACGGGAGTACCTGCACGGCGCGTGGGAGTCGTTCGTGCACCTCGGTACGCAGGTGTGGGCCGCGCAGGCGAGTGCCGAGTTGCGGGCGGCGGGGGAGGCGGTCGAGGCGTCGGCGGTGCCGGTGACCGGGGCGCTGACCGCCCAGCAGTTGCAGATCGCCCGGCTGGTCGCCGAGGGCGCGACCAACCGGGAGGTGGCCGCCCGGCTGTTCCTGTCCACCCGAACCGTCGACCACCACATGCGCAACATCTTCAGCCGGCTCGGCATCCGGTCCCGGACCGACCTGGTACGGGTCATGTCGTCCTAGCCGCAGGCTCGCGCCACGGGGACGGCACGATGGCCCGTGCCGGGTCACCGGACGGGCCACCGTGCTAATCGGATACCTGCGACAACATCTCCGACCCGCCGCGTCGCGGCGCGGTCACCTGGCCGGGTCCCGGTTGTACGACCGCAGCGCCCACAGGTAGCCGAGCACGGCGATGGCGAGGCACCAGGCGGCGGCGATGATGGCGTTGTTGCCGATCGGACCCCCGGTCAGCAGTCCGCGGAGGGTCTCGATGACCGCCGTGAACGGCTGGTACTCGGCGAACCAGCGCAGCCCCACCGGGAGGGAGTCGGTGGGCACGAATCCGCTGCCGAAGAAGGGGAGGAGCAACAGGATGGAGGGGGAGTTGCTGGCGCTCTCGACACTCTTGGCCGCCATCCCCAGACCAACCGCCAACCAGGTGACCGCGAGAGTGATCATCGTGAGCACGCCGAACGCCGCGACCCACTCGACCGGGCCGGCCGAGGGCCGGAAGCCGAGGAGCACCGCCACCCCGATCACCACCACGATGGCGAGCAGTGTCTGGAGCATGGCCCCGACGACATGCCCGGTCAGTACGGCCGCCCGGGAGATCGCCATCGTACGGAACCGGGCGACGATGCCCTCGGTCATGTCCATGGCGATCGAGATCGCCGTGCCCTGCGCCGTACCGGCCACGGTCATCATGAGGATGCCGGGGACGACGTATCTCAGGTACTCCGCCCGCCCACCCGATGTGCCGCCGAGTCCCGCCCCCAGGGTGCCGCCGAAGACGAAGACGAACAGCAGGAGGAACACCAGCGGCCCACCGATCACGAACATCGTCAGGGACGGGTAGCGCACCATGCGCTTGAGGTTGCGCCGGAGCATGGTCGCCGAGTCGTGCGCGGCGTAGGAGAGGGTGGTCATCGTACGAACTCCGTCTTCTGGTCGGCCTGTCCGGTGAGCGAGAGGAACACGTCGTCGAGATCGGGGGTGTGCAGCGAGAGGCCGTCGACCTCCACCGAGTCACGGTCGAGCTGGTCGAGTACGGCCCGCAGGGCCCGGAAGCTGCCGTCGGTCGGCACCCGCAGGGTGAGGCCGGTGTCGTCCCGGGTGGACTCGACGAGCCCACGGGCCGCGGTGTCGAGCCCGTTCGCGTCGGCGAAGCGGAGCTCCACGTGGCCACCGGGGATCAGGGCCTTGAGCTGGCTCGGCGTCCCCTCGGCAACCAGCCGGCCGTGGTCGAGTACGGCGATCCGGTCGGCGAGCTGGTCCGCCTCCTCCAGGTACTGGGTGGTGAGGAAGATCGTCACCCCGCGGGCGACCAGATCGCGGATGATCTCCCACATGGTGCGCCGGCTGCGCGGGTCGAGGCCCGTCGTCGGCTCGTCGAGGAAGATGACCCGAGGGCTGCCGACCAGGGTCATCGCGAGATCGAGCCGGCGACGCATCCCGCCGGAGTAGGTGGATGCGGGCTTCCTGGCGGCCTCGGCCAGGTCGAACCGATCGAGCAGGTCGGCGGCGAGGCGGCGTCCCGCCGGGCGGCCCAGGTGACGCAGGTCCGCCATCAGCAGCAGGTTCTCCTCGCCGGTGAGCAGGTTGTCGACCGCGGAGAACTGGCCGGTCACCCCGATCACGCCGCGTACGCCGTCCGGGTTCCGGGCGAGGTCGTGGC
Source organism: Micromonospora sp. NPDC004704 (assembly GCF_053601675.1). NCBI lineage: Bacteria > Bacillati > Actinomycetota > Actinomycetes > Micromonosporales > Micromonosporaceae > Micromonospora > Micromonospora sp. NPDC004704. The sequence continues at coordinate 360,889 of NZ_JBSGCD010000006.1, forward strand.
CGGCGATCCGTACGTCCCCGCCGTCAGCGCTGATCAACGTGGACAGGATCTGCACCATGGTGGTCTTGCCGGCGCCGTTCGGGCCGAGCAGCGAGAAGATCGTCCCCTCGGGTACGTCCAGGTCGATGCCGTCGAGCACGACCTGCTTACCGAACGACTTACGCAGTCCGGCGACCGCGATCGCCGATCCGGGTGTGGTCATCTCATCTCCTTGGGTTGGTGCGAGGTGTACTGGCCGGGTCAGGGCAGCCGCCATCGCCCGGCGGCGGGCGCCGGGTGTGGTTCGACTGCGGTGGGAGGCTCGGGCGACGAGCGGGAAGCGGTGCGGACGGCGGTGGCACGGGCTCACCGGAGTCGGCGTTCGCCCCTGATCGGGCGGGAGGCCGGCGGGAACGCGGCGCGGAACCGTCCTCGCGAGGCGAGGTTGTGCGTGTGGGGGCCGACGGTTGTTCGGGTGGCAGGGTGGCTGGGTAGTCAGCGCTGCCGGCGGTGGCCGTCAGGGCTGGGCTGGGGTCACCCGGCGGGGGCGATGGTGGAACGGCGGATCAGGATGCCACCGGCGTAGGTGCGGGCGCGTACCTCGACGGTCTCGTCCGACGCGCCGGGGCCCTCGGAGGTGTCCAGGTCGTTGCGGACCCGGCCGGACACGGACCTCACGTCGAGCCAGGCTGCCGTACCCCTGCGGATGCCGACCTCCAGGTCACCGGCGGCGGACTCGATCACCACCGAGCCCCGGACGACCTCTCCGATGCGGACGTTGCCGTTCGCGGTCTTGGCCGTCACCGCGCCGAGTGCCCGGTCGACGGAGATGTCCCCGTTGGCCGCGTTCGATCGCAGGTCCCCGGTGACCTCGCCGATGCTGATGTCACCGTTTGAATTCTTGATCACCGCTTGGCCGTCGACCGCGCGGATCTCCACGTCACCGGAGTGGGTGGTGACCTCGGTGTTGCCGGTGATGTGGCCCACCGTGACCCGACCGCTGCTGGTGTGCGCGTGCAGCGCGCCGGTACGGTCCAGCCCGATGTTGCCGAGGCTGGTCTTGAACCGGCACTCGCCGAGCCGACCCTCGGTGTCGAAGTCGGCCAGCGAGGCGTAGGCGCGTACGTCCGAGCCGGCGGGCAACTCGACGGTCACCTCGACCGACCCGACCTTGTTGCTGAAGAGCGTGCGCAGCTTGGGCGCCTTGACCAGCAGCTTGCCGTCGGTGAACTCGACCCGTGTCTGCTCGGCCGCCTTCACGTCGAGTTCGTTGGCGTGGTCGTTCGGCTGGACCTCGACCACCGTCTGGCCGCGGTCGGTGGCGGTGATCCGGGCGCGGCCGACAACGAGGTCGATCGTCGCGGAGATGGGGCCGGGGGTGTCGAAATTAGGCATGGCGGTGCCCTCCTGATGGGTCTGGTGGATGTCTTGCGGGAGTGGGCGCTGGTTGGTGCAGCGATGTGGCGGGTGGATCGGCGGCTAGCGGACCCAGCCGGTGTAGTGCTGTCCGGCCCAGCTCTTCTGCCGCTCGGGCTGGCGGTCACGTTCCTCCTGCGCGAGCGCGGTGGCGGCGACCCGGACCAGCCAGGCGTTGACCGAGAGGCGTTCCCGGCCCGCGGCCTCCTCGATTCGGGCCTTGAGCTGCTCGGGCAGGCGGAAGTTGATCCGTGAGACGGCGCCGTCGTCGGTGTCCGGCACGGGGGTCGGCGCGGCGGCCGTCCGGGACTCGGTCGGGCTCTCGTACGCGTCGAAGCTGTCCCCGGCGGCGTGTCCCGGCGCCAGTGTGGCCGGGGGTGGCGCCACGACGAACTCCGGCTCGCCGGCCCGGAGGCGGAGATCCACGGAGCCCGGTGCGAGGTCGCGGGTGATCTCGTCCGCCGCCGCCGACAGCGCGTCGAGCAGGGTGAGCCGGACGGCCGACTCCAGCGGTGCGGTCAGGCGCTCGGCGAGGGCGCGGGCGTCGTCGCCCCCGGCCTCGGCGGCGACCGCGAGCTGCCGCCGCAGGTTGTCGACGTACTGCGTGATGTCCATGGCACCATCATGGCACCACGATGGCGCCATGGCAAGCCGAATTCGGCACTGATGGCGCCAGGGGGCGCATCGTTGGCGCCACGATGGCATCATCGGGCGCCATCCGTTGTCGAGATGGCACCGGTGGCGCCCGGCTCCGACCGGGTTATGATTTCTGTGCGCCCCACGGGGCGCGGCTCGGGTCGAGAGGCGCTGCGACGGATTCCATCCGCCACGCTCGATCTGTGGCCAGACACAAGGGCGCCTCCGAGCAGGAGGTGCCCTTTTTGGCATCTTCTGCCGCGCTGCGGGCTACCACCGCCGCGGCGCCGTACCGGTGCGGACCCCGTCCCACCGACCTCCAGCATCACGGAGTACGGAAGAGGAATCCATGAACGCACGACTGCAAGAGATCAACGGCGTCGAATTCGCGGTGGCGGACCTGTCGCTCGCCGCCGCGGGACGGCACCAGATGCGCCTGGCCGAACACGAGATGCCCGGCCTGATGGCGATCCGGCGGGAGTTCGCCGACGCCCAACCACTGCGCGGAGCACGGGTCGCGGGCTCACTGCACATGACCATCCAGACCGCCGTGCTCATCGAGACCCTCGTCGCCCTCGGCGCCCAGGTCCGCTGGGTCTCGTGCAACATCTTCTCCACCCAGGACGAGGCCGCCGCCGCAGTTGTCGTCGGCCCCGGCGGCTCGGTCGAGGCGCCCAGCGGTACCCCCGTGTTCGCCTGGAAGGGCGAAACCCTGGAGGAGTACTGGTGGTGCACCATGCAACTGTTCGACTTCGGCGACGGGCAGGGCCCGAACATGATCGTCGATGACGGTGGCGACGCGACGCTGCTCGTACACAAGGGTTTCGAGTACGAGAAGACCGGTGCCGTACCGCTGCCGGACGACGACGACCACGTCGAGTACAAGCTGATCCTGCAGACCCTCGCCGACAGCCTCGCCACCGACAACCAGCGCTTCACCCGGGTCGTCGGCGAGATGCGCGGCGTCACCGAGGAGACCACCAACGGCGTCGGCCGGCTCTACCGGCTCGCCCGCGGCGGCCAACTGCTGTTCCCGGCCATCAACGTCAACGACTCGGTGACCAAGTCGAAGTTCGACAACAAGTACGGCATTCGCCACTCCCTCGCCGACGGCCTCAACCGGGCCACCGACGTGATGCTCGGCGGCAAGCTCGCCGTCGTCTGCGGCTACGGCGACGTGGGCAAGGGCGCGGCCGAGTCGCTGCGCGGCCAGGGTGCCCGGGTCGTGGTCACCGAGATCGACCCGATCTGCGCACTACAGGCCGCGATGGAGGGGCTCCAGGTCGTCGAACTCGAAGACGTGGTGTCGACCGGGGACATCTTCATCACCACCACCGGCGGCACCGACATCATCATGGCCGAGCACATGGCCGCGATGAAGCACAACGCGATCGTCGGCAACGTCGGCCACTTCGACCTCGAGGTGGACATGGCCGGCCTGGCCCGTACTCCGGGCATCGAACGGGTGGAGATCAAGCCGCAGGTGCACGAGTGGCGCTTCCCGGACGGACACTCGATCATCGTCCTGTCCGAGGGCCGGCTGATGAACCTCGGTAACGCCACCGGCCACCCGAGTTTTGTCATGTCGAACTCGTTCACCAACCAGGCGATGGCGCAGATCGAGCTGTTCACCAAGCCCGGCCAGTACGCCAAGGACGTCTACGTGCTGCCCAAGCACCTGGACGAGAAGGTGGCCCGGCTGCACCTGGACGCGCTCGGCGTACGCCTGACGACCCTGACGAAGAAGCAGGCCGAGTACCTGAGCGTCGATGTCGAAGGCCCGTACAAGGCGGACCACTACCGCTACTGATCCCGGCGGGAACCGCTCCGGGAGCCGTCAACGGCTTCCGGAGCGGTCAGGTCGCCCGGAGGGTGAGCGCGGTCCCGACCGTGTTCGGGACGAACGCGTCCCCGAAACGCGCCGCCATCGCCTGCTGCGCCCGCCACCCGGTGCAGTGGGCGGGGAGGAGCACCGAGGGCGTCAGCTCGGCGAGGTCCGTCAGGACCCTCGGGATCAGCGGCTCGAACACCGGTCCGTTGAGATGGAAACCGCCGATCACCGCGTGCAGCGGCCGGTCGTGGGTAAGTCGTCGCGCGTACCGGCTGATGTTCACCACGCCCGCGTGCCCGCAGCCGGTCATGACCAGCAGGCCCTTGCCGCGGACGTCGATTATCAGTGCCTGGTCGTCGAGGACCAGCGGGTCCGGCTCCCATTTCCCGTCGAGCCATGCCTGCTGCGGTGGGAAACCCGGCTCGTATCCGGTGGTACGCGGCACCTCCCCGGTGATCAGGACCGATCCGTCGAACAGGAAACCGGGCTGACGCTCCTCGATCACGGTGAACCCGGCACCTTCGAGCGCCCGCCGGCTGGTGGTCGGAAGCTCCCTGGGTTCGACACCGGGCAGGGTCATCCGTCGGCGGTGCCAGAAGTGCGGGTGGATCAGCACCGGCAGGTTGACCCGGCCACCCAGCGCGCGGATCAGCCCGTCGAGCCCGGTGGTGTGGTCGAAATGCCCGTGACTGCAGACGATCGCCTCGATGGAGCCCGGGTCGATGTCGAGCCGGCGCATGTTCTCCACCACGCCGTTCGGGCTGGTCCCCGCGTCGAACAGGAAACGATGCTCCTGGCCGGCCTTGACCACCGTCACCAGGGCGGAGAAACCGTGTTCGGCGAGCAGTCCGTCGGGCACCTGTCCGTTCTCCATGGTCGAGGCCGGGACCCTGGCTGTCGACCGGAGCCTCCTGGCCGGGCCCCGATCGGGCAGGAGCATGTCGACCGAGTTGTCCATCAGTACGGTGACCGTCACCGAGTCGACCGGCTCCAGGGCGACGGGTACGCGCGGCTCGAAGTCGTGCAGGACACGTACGTCGTGATCGCCGGGCGTTCCGCCTGTGCACATTCATCGAGTATCGCGGCAGCGGTGCCCGTCACCGGGCGAAACCGTGCCGATCCACGCCCCGGCGATCTAGGGCTGGTGCTGACCTAGACGAGTAAGTCCTAACTATCCCTGAGTCGCGGGAATGACGAAGGGTGTCGATGATCCGTTTGTGACGACAGACATCAACACCCTTCTGACC